>CAYSYX010001017.1:0-2346 GCA_964435055.1 uncultured Polyangium sp.
AAACCAACCCGCCGGAGGTCATCGACGTGGGTCAGCTCATCGTCGAAGTGGGCCTCGCTCCGGTGAAGCCGGCCGAGTTCGTGATCTTCCGGATCGGCCAGATGCCCGCTGGCGGCGGCGTCCAAGAGTAGTTTCTGTAAAGGGCGGGGAGCCGCCCTGGCCCGGGTGGGCTAGGGCACCCCGTCGTCAAATTGGGAGGACGAACAATGGCGATCACGAAGAACGCCCGTGCCTATACGGGCGGTAAATACAATCTCACCTTCGACGGTCACACGGACGCGGGCTGGATCAAGAGCGTCGAAGGTGGTAACGCCACCGCTGACGTCGTGGTCGAGAAGATGGGCGCCGATCACATCGCCCGCAAGCACCTTGCCACCGTGAAGTACGAGGACGTCTCGTTCCAGTGCGGCACGGGTATGACGACGGACTTCTATGATTGGATCAACACTGCATTCAATCACACGAACAATGATGCGGGCCGTCGCACTGGCTCCATCAATCACTATGACTACGACTACAATCTGCTGAGCAGCCTCGAGTTCCGCAATGGTCTGATCACCGAGTTTGGCATGCCGGCGCTTGACGCTTCGTCGAAAGACTCGGCGCTCATGACCATCAAGTTCAAGCCGGAGATCACCCGCAAGATCATCAAGGGCTCGGGCAAGGTCGGCAACCCGAAGATGGACGCGGCGGTCCAGAAGAAGTGGCTGCCCTCGAACTTCCGTCTCCGCTTCACGGACGCGGCGTTCGATCAGGCTCTGTCGAAGGTGAACAAGATCGAAGCCCTGGTCATCAAGCAGAAGGTTGTGGAAAACGCCGTCGGCGAGATCCGCGACTACGAGCAGGAGCCGTCGAGCGTTGAGATTCCGAACCTCGTCATCACCCTGGCTGAGTCGCACGCCGACCAGTTCTACAAGTGGCACGAGGACTTCGTGATCTACGGACGCAACGGCCAGGATCAGGAAAAGCAGGGCATTCTCGAGTACCTGACCCCGGACCTGACCACCGTTCTGTTCACGCTGAACTTTGCTCAGCTCGGCGTGTTCAAGGTGGCCCCGGACAAGGTCGAGGCCGCTGGCGAGGCCATCCGCCGCGTCAAGGTCGAGATGTACTGCGAAGACATCAAGTTCAGCTACAACTCCAGCGCGACCTTCAAGTAGTCGGTTTGTCACATTCGTAGCGTGATAGACACAATGCGAATGTGGCAGAGAATGGAAGAAGAGAGACAGGCGGCTGGGGGAACTCAGTCGCCTGTCTTGCTTCAGGGGTAGTGAATTTATCTATCTGAACAGCGAGGGATTCAAGTGGCCGCCCATGCTCGTAGTTATGTAAACAGTCGCTTTTATCTGGAGCTGGATCAGCCCTCTGGCTGGTTGTTTTCTGCCGACGGTGGACACGTCCAAACTGAGTCCGTCAACGAGCGGATGGCAGGCGGTTATCCAGTTCGCAAACATGCTGGCAATGTCAAAGTCGATGACATGACAGTCACCTGTGGAACTGGCATGACATCGAAGTTCTACGATTGGATCAAAGACAGTATGCAATATCAGCATTCGCGCAAAGACGGCGCGATTGTGCATACCAACTATGATTTCAAAGAAATTGTTCGACAGACGTTTCAGCGTGCGCTGATTACGGAGATCGGACTTCCGGCACTCGATGCGACCAGCAAAGAGACTGCGAAGATGACGATCAAGTTTGCACCAGAAATGTGCACATTGGAGTACAGCGGTGGGACAAGGTCGGTTCAGCCCGTACCTCTCAGTCCGCCCAAACAAAAGCTGTGGACTCCTTCGAATTTCCGTGTGAGAATCGATGGCCTGGATGATGCTTGTCGCAACATCTCCAAAGTAGAAGCCATTACGATTAAGCAGAACGTGGTGGAAAATACGATTGGCGAAAAGCTGATCTTTGACAAAGAGCCAGCCCAGATTGACTTCCCGAATGTCATCTTGACCGTTCCAGAGTCCGACGCTGAGAAGTGGTACAAGTGGCACAAGGAGTTCGTCATCGAGGGAAAGAGCTATTCAGCGAGCGAGAAGCAAGGTGGGATTGAATATCTCAGCGCTGATTTGAAGCAAACGCTCTTTACGCTCGGGCTGGAAAACCTGGGTATCATCAAATTCACGCCCGATAAAGCCGAGTCCGGCTCGGAAAAAATTCGAAGCGTTAAGATTGAGATGTACTGTGAGAAAATGAAGTTCACGTACAACAACCAGGCAGTATACGGATAACCGCAGAGAGTGAAAGCATGGCATTCAAGACTGAGTTTCCGTTCACGCTCCCCAAGGGCTATATCGACAGCGAAGGCAAGCTGCATCGCAATGGTGTGATGCGGCTGGCCAC
>CAYSYX010001018.1:0-2342 GCA_964435055.1 uncultured Polyangium sp.
ACGGCTGGGATTTGCAGGCCATCGAAGCGCGAAGTTTTACCGATAACGTCGTCGAGCTGATGAGTGTTCGGGTGAGTGGTTTGTCGGCGGATACTCGAGAAGCGGTCAAGCTCGCGGCGTGTATCGGCAACACATTCGACTTGGAGACACTCTCCGCCATTGCGGGCGTTGATCCCGTGACTTTGGCGCAACGACTCGTCCCGGCGCTCGAACAAGAATACATCCTCGGCGAATTGGGGGAGATCAACGATTCCATCGTGGAGCGGGCGGCGAAAATTCGTTTGCGATTCATGCATGATCGGGTTCAACAAGCCGCTTATGAGCTCATCGGAGCCGAGCAGCGTCCGGCATTGCATCTGCAAATTGGTCGGCGCTTGTTGGCGCTCGAAGCGCACAAGGCCAATGCCGAGCGGATATTCGATATTGCGGGGCATTTTGAACACAGCGCCGATTTGCTGGACGACCCGGCCGAACGTATTCGAGTGGCGGAATTGCACTTGTCCGCGGCGCTTTTGGCCAAGCAATCGACGGCGTATTCCGCGGCTCGGAGGTATTTGCGTGCCGCCGCATTGCTGCTCCCGCCTCTGGCGGACGAAACGCATCACGCGATATTTTTCGGTGTTCTGCGGCAACGCGCCGAAGTGGAATATTTGCTCGGAGCGGTGGACGAAGCGGAGAGCTTGCTGAATCGAGCGCTCGATGCGGCGAAATCGGTGCTCGAACGGGTGGACGTGTTGAAACTGCGCAGCGTCGTTTGCGCGATGAAAATGCGCTGGATCGAAGCGGCGGACGCCGGATGTGAAGCTTTGGCCGCGGCCGGCGTCGTTTTGCCGCCGCGACAAACTCCCGAAAGAGAACTCGACCATTACATTGCGAAAGAGACGGCCGAAATCGATCGTCTGTTGGCCGGACGTTCGGTGTTGTCCTTGGTCGATGCGCCGGAATGCACGGACGAAACGCATCGGCGCGTCATCGGGGTTTTCAGTTCGCTGGTCGTGACGTTGTACGTGGCGCGTCTACACAAATTGAATTTGTTGGCGTGTTCGATGATGACGCGTTTGTCGCTCGAGCGCGGGTTTGCGCCCGATGGATATCCGTTTGGCATGTACGGGACGATGATCACGCATTTCGGTGATGCGCGGCGCGGATATGATTTCAGTTTGCTCGGGGTTGAATTATCGCGTCGATTCGGGCGGCAAGCTGATATTTGTCGCGGCAGCTTCAACCTGGCCGTCAACGTGCAGCATTGGGTCAAACCGCTCGCCGATGGCGATGCCGTATTGCGTGACGGTTATCGCGCGGCGCTCGACGGCGGTGAAATTCAGTTTGGCGGGTACATTCTGATTTACTTGGTGCTCAATCCGCTGTTTCGCGGGGCGAACGTGCACGTTTTGGTCGACGAACTGCCTGGATACTTGGCCTTCGCTCGGCGAACGAGCCATACGCTGGCTTTGGATTGCCTCGAAGGGCAAGTGCTCATTTTGCGCGAATTGCTGGGTCGATCGGATGTTCTTCCGGACGAGCACGTCGATGAAGTTTCATACCTCGAGCATTGTCAGGGCGAAGTGCTCAAGTATGCGCTTTGCGTGTACATGATTTGCAAAACCATGACGGCATATTTGCATCGCGAACCGACGCAGGCGATGGGATATGCTGCGATCGCGTATTCGACGCTCGACACGATTCCGGGGAAGTTTCAAGCCGCGGCGCTCGTGTATTATGAAATGTTGTCCATGGCGATGATGTCGGTTTCCGAGCCCGGCGGTTCGTTGCGAAATGCGGAATTCTGGCGTCTCGGTCATGAAAAACTGGTGGCTTCGAGCGATCGGTGTCCGGAGAATTTCGCGCACAAGCGAGCGCACGTGGAAGCTGAAATCGCCAGGCTTCGGGGGCAATATGATACGGCAGCGGCGCTTTATGACGACGCGATTCGCTTGGCGCGGGACCATGGATTCGTCAATGTGGAAGCGATGGCCGCGGAATCGGCGGGACGTTTTTGGCTGGAACGCGGCCGAGCGCGCATAGGTTTGGATTATTTGAACGATGCGGTGGCCGCTTATCGATCCTGGGGAACGGAGCACAAGGTAAAACTACTTTTGCAAGAATTCCCGGGCCTCGATACAAGAATTCAAAAACCCCGTTCGTTGCGTCCGGATGCCTTCGATATCGAAGCGGTGTTCAAAGCGGCGCGAGTTCTTTCGCGTCAATTGGTTTTGACTCGGCTCCTCGAGCAAATGGTCGAAGTGCTCATGGAAAATGCCGGGGCGGAATTCGGAACGCTGCTGCTCGCAAGGGATGGCGAATGGGCGATCGTGGCGCGAGGGGACGCGCATGCGCAGCAT
>CAYSYX010001019.1:0-2337 GCA_964435055.1 uncultured Polyangium sp.
TCCAAACGGGGCTCGATCCGGCGCGCCATTTGGCCATCGGTCGAGCGCTCGCGCCCTTGCGCGACGAAGGCGTGCTCATCGTCGGCAGCGGCATGAGTTATCATAATCTGCGCGAATTTCGGCATCCCAATGCCAAAACCGTGTCGGAGGTTTTCGACGGGTGGTTGCGCGACGCCGCCACGGCGGAAGCCGGCAAACGCGATGCAGAATTGATGCAATGGGCAAACGCTCCGTCCGGGCGTCGAGCGCATCCGCGGGAGGAGCATTTGCTCCCGCTGATGGTGATCGCCGGAGCGGCCGGGACAGACCGTGGACGCATTACCTACAACGACACATTCGGCGGCGTGCGTCTGAGCGCCGTGCATTATGGTGCGTAGGGTTTCGCAAAGGTCCGGGCCACTTGATCACCATGGGAATCGTTGAAGAATATCGGCGACAGTTCGAATGGCGCCGTTGGGATCGGGTTTTTCGGATTCTACCGGATGTGTCTGCGGCAAACATCCTCGATCTGGGATGTGGCGTTGGGGACCTGGCGGCGGAATTCGTTCGGCATGGGGCCCTGGTAACAGGGTTGGATGGCGATGCCGAGCTGATTCGATTCGCGAGTGAGCGCGGACTCGCGGGGGCCCAATTTCGTGTCGCCGATCTGCGCGATCCGCTCCCCATTTCCGACGAATACGACGGAATCTGGTCGAGCTTCACGGCGGCATATTTTCCCGACCTCGTTCCGCGATTGCGCGAATGGTCGAACCATTTGCGACCTGGAGGTTGGATTTGCCTGGTCGAAGTGGATGATCTCTTCGGCCATCAACCAATCACCGAGCCCACGCGACGTCGGCTCGATTCGTATGTGCAATCGTCACTTGACGCAAAACGCTACGATTTTCGAATGGGCCGAAAAATGTCGCGCATGTTGCAGCAAGCAGCGCTGGATGTCGAGACGGTGGTGGAGTTGGACGACGTGGAGCTTTCTTTTTCGGGTCCCGCGAGGCTCGAGGTCCTGGCGGCGTGGCGACAACGTTGGGAGCGAATGCGGTTATTGCGTGATCATTGCGGTGAAGACTTTGCGGCCGTTCGCGACGATTTTCTCAATGCATTGGCGATGCCGGAACACTCGTCGTCGGCCAAGGTGGTCGTAGTTTTGGCGCGCAAACCCGGCATGTCCGCCGCTCCACGCGCCTGAAATGTAACGGCGCGACAATCGATTTGTGCACAGCCATATTCGGCGTGTGAACCACTTTTCCCCAGGGTTCAGCGTATTCACTTCGAGGTGGCGGCCGGTCCGTGATGGATCAAGGCCACGCGAAATCCGATGGCTCCTCCGCGCAAATCCGGCGGATAACCATCGCGATGCGTGACGTGCAAACCGTGCAAATCGCCGCTCCATGATCCACCACGTACGACTCGTTCTTCACCGGCAGCGGGGCCTTTCCCGTCAACGGTCGTTTGGGACGAGTATGGCCCCAAGCGATCTTGTGTCCATTCCCATACGTTGCCGGACATGTCGTAAAGTCCGAAAGCATTGGGACGATAATGAGCGACTTCGGCCGTTTCGAGCGCCACGCCGTCATCACACGAAATGAATTTTCGCCCGAGCCCCGCACGATCGGCCGATCGATCGGGGACATTCGCATATTGACAAAGCGCTTCGATTTCATTGGTTCCCGACCAACGCGAATTCGTTCCGGCGCGTGCCGCGTACTCCCATTCCGTCTCCGTGGGGAGGCGAAATTCGGCGGCGATCGAGATCGTGCCCGCTTGGCGTTCTTTGATCGTGAGCCACTTGCAAAACGCCTCCGCATCGTCAAAAGAAACGGCCACGACCGGGCGATGTGCTCCAGGAAAAACGTTTCTGTACGTCGCTTCGGGGTCCATGACCCACGCACCTTGACGCCAAACTTTGGCCCCACCGTTTTTCTCGGCCGTGGTGACATGGCCGGTTTCCGCTATGAATGCCGCAAATTGCTGCTGCGTGACTTCCGTAACGCCGATGTAATACGGGGACGAAATACGCGCCTCGTGGACCGGACGCTCATTCGCGGGGCCGTCCGATGAGCCCATGACAAAGGATCCTGGTGGAATCAAACGCAGTTCCAATCCAATGCTCGTACGCACGAGCGGCGTATACCCGGTAAGGTTTGGCGGAGCGGATTCTCGAGGCATGGTCGACGAGCAAGAAACCACGAAAAGCGCGAGCCAGGCCCCAAGAATTCGCGAATGCATGACGCACGAATATCACATTTCGAGAAAATGAACCATCTGGTGCTCGACGCTTCGCCGGCATTGATGCGGCAAGGGCATTTTTCCGTCCCATGTTTGGGTGTCGCGCGTGTCAAT
>CAYSYX010001020.1:0-2336 GCA_964435055.1 uncultured Polyangium sp.
GCGCGAAGGTTTGGTTTCGATATCCGAAGAATTGGACGAACCGCGCAATTCTTCGAGGTCCGTGATCGATTGCTCGAAGATATGCCCGAGAACATCGACCGAAATGTCATCGCGATAATCATACGCCGCCAGCTTGGAGAGTTCACGGCACATCTCATCTGTGACATCAAGCTCTTCAAGGTTGCAATTGGGGCGAAAAAGGCCACCGTTGTAGGCCCCAAAGTCCTCTGCCTTATGACCTTTGTCAATCCATCCGAAAACGGCTTTGAAATTGGTCCAAATTGGAACGCGGCTGTACCTGTTCTGCGTTTCGCAGACGCTTTTAATGGTGTTCCCCGGCACGAGGCCCCGCGCCTGCGCAAATGCAATGAACAAGACCCGATCGAGAATGATTTGTGTGTAGTGAAGAATGTCCGATGTGGGAAAGTTCGAATGGCGCCGACAAAGGTCCTGATAAAGCTTTTTACGAAGATCTCGATACTCGGCATAAAGCCGTTGCGTCACTTCGGCTTCGACCTTCGCCGACGCCGTGAGCAATTCATCGATGGCTGAAGTCCCCGTGGGCGACGAGGCTAGAAGCTGCTCGCGGGCGAAAAGAAAATAGAAACGCTTGAAAACATCGATACGCTCGAGTTCGTCGAGGGAAAAACTCTCATAAACGTCGGGGGTCCGAGCGGTGCTGTAAAGACGTGTTTCCTTGTAATTGGAAACGATAATCCATCGCGATCCCGGGGCATGATTGGCATAATCCCACGCTTGCTGCACAGGCGTGAAGACGCGCCCGAGCGCATGATCGAGCGACTGCTTTGCGGGTTTGAGTTCAATGGGAGCAATGACGAGATCCTTGTCTCCACCGGAAAAAAAACCAATGGCCCCATCGGCGGACTTTCGTCCTGTACCCACGGTTTGTTCGGCGTTGATTTCCCAGAATTCCGCCTCGGTCCCGATCCTGGACCGATACCCGAGCACGCGACCGAACACATCCCCCAGAAAGTCGCCGTGCAACTGGACTTCCTTGGCGCCGTCGAGTTTTCCCGCACGAAGAGCAGCCGACCAGCGGGCGATGACCAAGTGCTTTTGCTCGAGATCCGCGGGAAAAACGTGCCGGGCCACCCGCTCGGCAAGAAGTCGCGCATGAAACAAAGGAGCACGCGTTCGGGACGTCATCGCCGCGCAGTGAAGACGAAAAGGCGAACCAATGCAAGAAAAAATCGATCCCATTCGATGGGTTCGTCCGCCTCGTAATGCGGCAATGCCGAGCAGGCTCGGTCGTACGAGGATGACGAACTCCGGGAAACAATACAATGGTCGATTCGGTCAAACGATAAAAACGAAACGGCCCCGCAGTGGACAAACCATTGCGAGGCCGTCGATTGTCCCGAAAAAGCTTTATCGGCCTTCGGGGATGTCCTTGTTCAGCATTTTCACGGCTTCGGCGTCATCCACGCACGCAAGCGTGTTGTCGTCGTTCAACGTGCAACGCTTGAGCTTGGAATTGACGTCCGAACAACCTTGGCCCCAGCCGGCGAATCCGCTGCTGCAATTGCCTTCGATGTACGTTTGATACAACGTCGGCTTGCCATCGGGCGGCAAGGTCCAATGCCCCGCCGTTCGATATCGAACGGGTTTGGCACAACCACCGAGGATCAAAAGAGCCGCGGCTGCAATCAATAGTTTCTTCATCGCTCGCTCCTTTTCCTCAGAGGCTCTCCGGGAGCACGTCATCGAGCACCTTGGTTTCTTTGCACTTCGAGGTGCTGCCGTTGTCCGCGACGTCGCAGATGTTCACCATCAAATTGTAAAGCGGCTTTTTCGTTGCCGGATCTTGACCCGACAATTGAACGCGCTCTTGGTAAACCTTCGGCGGACCGCTGTACACCTTTTCGGGTGCCGCAAGGAACGTCTGTTGCGTCAAGACCTTCGGCGGAGGACCACAAGCCACTCCGGCGAGGGCGAGAAGCGAGAAAAAAGCAAATCGGATCGATTTCATGGTGTTTTCTCCTCCTTCGCTCATCGCACGTTGGTCGTGGTGAACGTGCCACCGCCGGCGCCCATCGGACAAACCGCGTCATTTTTACCGTCGCACGACAGCTCGCAAACGAGTTTGTCGCCGGTGTCCTGACACAGGTAGAACTGGTAGACGGACTTGCGAAATACGAAGTAATTGGTGTTTTTCACCAATTCGAGCGCCGTCACGGGTTGCTTGGGATTGTCCTCGAATCGCGTAATCGATCGCGTCACGCATCCCATGGCCGAAACGCCCAGGCCGAGGACAAACAGAGAAGTCATCAAACGATTCATTGAAGGCCTCCTCATTCCTCTTCGCCCTTGAAGAC
>CAYSYX010001021.1:0-2335 GCA_964435055.1 uncultured Polyangium sp.
CCGGAAGCGTTGACCCGATTTCAGCGGGAAGCTCAAGTCGCGGCGCATATTCGTTCCTCCAATGTCGTGGCGATTCATGATTTCGGCGTCGAACATGGTTTGCCCTATATCGTCATGGAGCTGCTCGACGGCGAAGATCTCGGGGCGCGACTCAAGCGGATGTCGCGATTGTCGTTGCTCGAAACCGCGCATATTCTTTTGCCGGTGGCTCGAGGGCTCGAACGAGCGCATCAAGCCAGATTGGTGCATCGGGATCTGAAGCCGGAGAATATCTTCTTGGTTCGGGAAGGCGACGAAGACGTTCCGAAGATATTGGATTTCGGCATTGCGAAGAATCTCGTCGCGAGCCCCAATTCATTGAATGTCACCAGTGAAGGTGCCGTGATGGGCACGCCTTATTATATGAGCCCCGAGCAATCACGTGCGCGACCGGACGTGGATCACCGCGCGGATTTGTGGGCTTTGGGCGTCATTTTATTTCGCACCATTACGGGAAAACGTCCCTTCGACGGCCTGACGGCGGCTTCCTTGGCCGTACAGATTTGCACCGAGCCGGTCCCGAAAGTCGGGGCGGTGGCGCCTGATTTGCCCCCGCAGCTCGATATGTTCTTCGAACGCGCATTGGCGAAGGATCCCGCGCATCGTTTCCAGTCCGCACGCGAAATGGCGCAGGCTTTCGCCGAAATCGTCGGCTATTCGACGCCGCTTGGCCGAACACCGCTGCCCAGTTTGTCCGGGACTCCTTCCGGCGGTTTGGCGATGTCTCATTCGCTGGTGGCTACAGGGAACGCGACGCCGTTGCCCGTCGCGACGCAATCGTCAACGCCGCATCGACGGACGATCGCGGTGGTCGCGTTGACGACGCTTCTCCTTGGAGGCATTGGTTTGTTTCTGCTCTTGAGCCGAGCATCCACGCAATCGTCGCCGGCGGAATCGGGTTTGGCGAAAAGCGCCGTCGCCGCCGCAGTGTCTCCCGTTCCCAGTCCTGTGCCGACGCCCTCGGCTTCCGTTGCGCCTGAACCGACAGCGGAGGCAGCTCCGGATGAGTTCGAAGTCGTGCCGACGCAAACGTCGGAAAAACCGACCGTGAAGACGGTCAAGCCGGCAACATCGACGAAAAAGCATTCGCGCGATTTGGGATATTGACAAATGCGCCGCTGTTTGCCCGCGTGATTACCAGGGAATGACTTCGAATCCCGTCGTGATGGTCCACAAAGCATTCAGCGCCGCCTGGGGGCGATGATTGAAATCCGATCCGTCGAGACCGGGTAACAAGGCAATGACCGCGCCGCTATGGCCCATGCCGGCTGCTTTTTGAATGAGCGTCCGTGTTGCTCCGGCCCGTCGGGCGCGCGGGATCTTTTGCAATTCCGCAAAGTCGTGGGCCAGCATTTCGATGTCCGTCGCGGTCGGCGAGGGCAACACCATTCCCGATGTTTCGCGCGACTTCGACAAGGCGACTCGTTCATCGTCCACGGTGACGTGGAAACGAGCGCCGCTTTCTTCGAGGCGTGCGGTCTGACCATACGCGGCGAGCGTTTGTCCAAGCGTATTGCGCAAACTCCAATCGATGTTTCCATATCGATGCGTCTTCCACGCTTCGAGGAATTCGAAGAGCAGAGCGACATGACCTTCTCGGATCATGGCCGTGACGAACGGGACCGAATAAAAACACAATGGCTCACGCATCCATGGGGCGTTTTCCGTGAACAACGCGCGGGCCTCGTCGATTCGACCAGCCTGCACGAGGGTCCAGATCAAGGTCAAGCGGTATTGCCAAGGATTCGTCTCCGGTTCGAGTTTCGCTTTGGCTCGAGCGAGCCAGGAGGCGCTTTGTTCGGCGTCCTTTTTCGCGGCATACGCGGAGAACATGGCCATGGCGTAGACGATTTCATTGTGAGGCTCGATTTCCGCTTCGACTTCTTCCTCGACGCACGCAAACGCTTCGTCCAGCAAGGCTCCTTGCCCATTTCGATAAGCAATGGCGGTCAGCTCGGCTTCCGCACACAAGATGTCCTCCGATCCGATGATCTGCGCGATCATCCCGAGCGCTCCCGGAATATCGCCCGACCGGGCGCGAAAGAGGCAGGCATGGTGCAGGTTCTCCGCCACGTGCCCGTTCCAGCCCCGCCCGAGATCCGCCATCGAGGCAACGACGGCATCATAAAGAGGCGTGTGATTCGCAGGGTTTGGCGGGGGAAACGTGACGGGCTTCTTCGGCGACTTGGCCGGTTTGAATTTTTTCCAATTGACCTTGGCCGGTTGTATCGACGCTCGGGCGACTTCCGCCGCCGATGAGACCACTTCCAAGCCTCCCCAACGTGTGGGGATCGCG
>CAYSYX010001022.1:0-2335 GCA_964435055.1 uncultured Polyangium sp.
GTTGGCCTTGATGTGCAGCCGCCCGGTGCCTCCTTGCGCGCCCATCGGGAGCACGCTGAGTACGCCGCCGTCTTTGATGGTGACCGTCGTGTAGAGGTACGGCGTGTCGCCTCCAAGGCTTTGCGGAAAGTCTTTGGTCACCGTCAACGGCATGGCCGCACGAGCGGTGGCGGGCCACAAGAGACCCATCGCAACGAACGACGCTGCGGCGGAAAGTCGGAAAAAGTTCGAGCGAAAGTGCAGGATTGTCATGGCAAACGTCTCGTCTCATTCGCCGGAGCGGATGCCGTCGAGACGGGCCGCGCCGGTCCGGAAGAAGGAGTGGAAGTCGGCGCCGAAGGCACCGGACCCATTGAAGCAGAAAGGGCAGGCGTCGCGTTGATGTTCGAAGCGCCGCCCCCGTCATCCGTCGATGCCCCACCATCCAACGCCGACGATCCGGCATCCAAAGGCACTCCGCCGTCCTCCAATCCGCTCGGATTGGCGCCCTCGCCCGACGGGCGCGCCTTCGGCGCTCGCAATGTCGACGGCGCGCTGCTCGCTTTCGGACGCTCCGACGCCGACGACGCAGGATCCACCGACGCACTCGCGACCGGCGTGATCGTCAACCGCGGATCTTCCTCGTGGCGCAACGCCGTGTGAATCAACAGCGCCGCCGTCACCGTCACCACCGACGCTCCCAAAATCACCTGCCCCCACTTGCGCTCGCGTACCTCCTCCACCGGCGGCATCGGATCCGGAATCGTGATTCGTCCGGACGAACTGGCCATGGTGGGCCGAGGAGGCGGCGTGATGACGGGGGCGAGCGCATCGGCGAGCAGCTCGCCGAAAACTTCACACGAGGGAAAACGATCCACGGGGGATCGGGCCATCGCGCGAAGAAAGACGTCGTCCACTTCGAGCGGCAGGTTGCGTCGAACCGCGAAGCGTTCGGGCGCATCGTTGGCGATTCGAGCGGCGACTTCGACGGCGTCATCACCGGGAAACGCACGGTCTCCGCACAACGCTTCGTACAACAGGGCGGCCAGGGAAAACTGATCGCTGGCGGGCGAGAAGTTTTTTCCGCCAAACGTTTCCGGTGCGCTGTAGGCCGGCGTTCCCATGAGGCCGCCGGCGTGCGTGAGGGTCGAGTTCGGCAAACGAGCGATCCCAAAATCAGCAATTTTCCCGCCTGTACGCGACAAAATGACGTTCTCGGGTTTGACGTCGCGATGCAGGATGCCTTCGTTGTGGGCGCACGTGAGGGCACTGCCGAGCTCGCGGGCGAGACGCGCCGCGTCCGCAGGAGGCAGCGGACCTTCGAGCAACCTTTGTTTCAGCGTCGGACCTTCGACGTATTCGAACACCAAATACAGGTTGTGCTGCGGGTCTTCGCCCATGTCGTGCAGCGTTACGAGGTTTGGATGGGCCACACGCGCTGCGGCTCGAGCTTCGTTGCGCATCCGTGCGAGCAGGCCTTCGCGTACGTCGCGCGGGACGGCCAAATCGTCACGCAAGAGCTTCACGGCCACATCACGCCCCAGCACCGGATCGTGAGCGCAGAACACCCGTCCCATCGCTCCTTCCCCGATGAGGCGCAATACCTCGTAGCGCCCAATTTGTTTGGGAAGCTCGATGTCCGACTGAGAAGGCAAGGGCGACGGCACGCTCGTGGAAAGTTTTAGCCGCGTACGGCCACAGTGGGAAGGGTGAGATGTTTGGCAGTGCAACGATTGGCGGTATTTCCAATCGAAATACGTCGGAGGGAACGTTTCAATTCCGAATGGTTCGTCCGAACCCCAAATTTCCTTCCGCCCATAACAACGCCCCAGCGGCGAGCTCGAGATGCCCGTGAAAGAACGCCAAACGCAGGTACCCATCGCGGGCTGCACCGGGGGCAAACACCGCCCAACCGAAAAGCGTCAACGCGCCGAGGACCGACACCCAAAGCAACAACGCCCCGAGATCCGTCGTCAGGGCGCGAAAGCTTTGTCCGTACGAACGCGGGCTCTTGCTCGGTCGATCGTCCTCGGGAACCAAACGCAACCACACGACGTAATGCGTGGCTTGGGCAAACGCGTAGAGGAGCACGAGGTTCACTGCGTAAGGCGCGAACGCATTCGGCGTCAGCGTTTGGCACAAGTCGAACATCTGCAGGCCCGTCCATGGTGCTTCGAGCCCCTTCGTGAAGGCGGCGATCGGCGTGGCCCAGCCGGCGAGAACCGCCGTCGTTCCCAGCGCAAACAGCGCCAGAGGCAACGCGTGATAGCGAGTTTGTCGCGGCCGCCAAGCCCACCAAATCATCACGCCCACGAAGTTGTGCAGGTGCGCAAATGCCAAGTCCGCAGCGAACGGT
>CAYSYX010001023.1:0-2334 GCA_964435055.1 uncultured Polyangium sp.
GCCCTCTTATGCGGCGACCTTGGTGTTTCTGGTCGTTCTCGCGGCGGTGATTCGTGCACGGACACGATTCATCGTCGATTACGAGCACGGGCTTTTTCGCATCGAGGAGCGTATTTTTCGCACATCGCTCGAGGACTTGCCCCTTGGGAACATCGTTTCGGTCGGCATCGATGAAAAGGACGATGGTAAAGGGACGATCCTGACGGGGGTCGCTTTGTCGTTAACGGATGGAACGAAGAAACTCATCTATTCGCATTCGAATATCGATCGGAAAATCAAAGCCTACTTGGTCGAGCGGGTCGATCAGGCATTAAGTCGACGTCCGTAATGAGCGGAAAAACAGCCGTATCGGGCCTGCGAATTTGACGCACCAGTAGCGCTCAATCTACGCAACGGCGTCGACCGGTGACGCCCGAGCTTGCCCGAATCATGCGGCCCTATCTGCATTCGCTGGATGCCGACGTCAGGCGCGCATTTCCTTGGCCCACAATTCACCGCGCGCGGCCTCAATCCGGCCTGCGCGCAATTCATCGGACGCTCTTTCAATCCTTCTTCCGCCGCCTCAGCCGCGCCGCCAGCAATCCCACGACCGCCGCAATGGTTGCTCCAAATGGAACCATTTCATTACGCGTGTCCCCTACCCGACACCCCGCGCAACCACTCTGCGGAGGTGCCGCCGGTGGCCCGGACGCACCATTGCCGGTCGACACGGTTGCGGGCGAAGTCGCCGCAGCCGAAGGCACTGCCGGAGGCGGCTCGGGCGCAACCGAAGACGCCGCCGAAGGAGCTGCCGAAGGCGTATTCGGCGCAGCCGCGTACATCGCCGGCGCGGGGACCAACGGACCGCTGTCGATTTTCGTTTCATTGTCGTCCCGAGCGACCATTGCGACCAAATCGACTCCACCTCGTTTGGCAAACGCCAGCTTTTGCGCCGCTTCAGTCCCTTTCGCCGCAGTACCTCGAGGCGGTCCGCCCCAGATACCTCGCTGCGGATTCGCGCATTTCACCGCCCCGGTCCACGGGTGCCGAATCGCATAACGCGCCTGGAAATTGTTCGTACTGCTCTTCACCGCACCCGTTTCGAGGCGATCGCCGTCACGCACGAATTCACGTCCCCCGACAATCGGCGGCGCCGCGCGAAACACCAAATCCTCACCCAAGCCGTCTTTGCCATAACGCATATGCAATCGCGTCAGCACCATTCCGCTATTACCTCGCCACGGCATTTTGCGTCGTGCTCCGCCTTTGGGCGTGGGCAGCTCGTCCGTACCATTCGCACCCGGCATCGCGTCCAAGCCGAACGTCATCAAATCATTGCCATCGAGCGTCGGTCCCGGACAAGGATCACATGTGGACGCATCCCATGCGTATTCCGTGACGATCGCTTTGGGTTGTCGCGACAAAGTCCGATCGAAGAGGGCCGCGTAAAACCCTCCGAATTGTTTGCGCACCGCATCTTTGACGTCCAAATTCGTCGGAATCGCCACGTTCGGATAATTCGCCGCTTCGTACCGTTGTCCTTTGGCCAAGATGTGCACGATCAAGTCTTGCATACCCGCGGAATTCACCATCCCAAGGCGAATGGGCAGGGCAAACGTCTCGCTGTCGTAATGAAATCGCAGCGGCGAAAGCTGCGCTTGACCATTCTCGAATTTGACCTTCTTCGTATCGACTTTCGCCACGAAAAACTTGCTGCCGCCTTGCACATAGGGTCGCAAACGCGGCTCCGAGCCTGCGGGAATCTTGTATTTTTCGAGCTTCAGCCACGTCTCGAGGCCCGCGGAATCCCGAGCGCTCAGGATGACCACTTCGTATTCCCCGACCGAAAACTTGGCCTCGACCGTCACGCCAAGGTCGTCGGCCATTTCATCTTTTTCCATCTCGCGCCGCTTGCCGCCTTTTCGCTTCACGGGTGCGCTGAAATCGTCCATGTCTTCCGGAGGTGCACACGGATCCTGCTCCCAATATTCGACCAAGCGCGGCGAAGCGAGTTTGTCGACCTTGTCGAAAACCTCCATGGGCAGCGTTTTCACGTTTTCTTTTTGCAACACGACGGGCACGGGCACGACCATCGCGAAGTTTTCCGGCGGCCCTTGGTAATTGTTCTGCATTGAAAGCACGGTGCGCGTGCCTTCCCGCATCATCACGACCATCGTGGCGTTGTTGAAGAGTTTCTCATCGGCTCCGGCGACGTAAAAGCCGCAAAAGGCATCGGCGACGGGGGCGGCGACAAACGCCGCAGTTCCCAGGGCAAGGGCGGTGGCGAGTGAACGAAGGTGCATTTTCATGGCGCTGGCCCGGCACGATACGCGGATCGCGGGCGCGGATCAAGAG
>CAYSYX010001024.1:0-2330 GCA_964435055.1 uncultured Polyangium sp.
CCCTGGTAATCACCCTCCGGTGCGACGAACAGCGGCCCCGAAACCCACTTTAGCTTCGGGCGAATACCGTCCCAAGCTGAATCACCACCTCCCATGGAGAGACGCGCCACGCCGTCCGCACCGTTCGTTACACACCATTGGCACCGACCGCACGGCAGTGGGATGATACCGGCACCTCCCTCGACCTGATCGAACAAACCGCGCACGACACAGTCATCGTATGGATGATCCAAAAATTCGTGCAGGCTACGAACGGCATCCCACGCGGCTCGTTTTTCTTGCTCACGGAGCGATAAAAACGTTTCAAGTTTTCGAATTGCTTCCTCCGATTCATCGACGATTGTTGGTTCCAAGATTATTATCGACCATCGATTGTCATGCCCAGTGTCGACCCCAAGGACTTCTATCGCGCCAGCACGCTGCAATTGCATAAGAAGATTTTCGTTCCACTCGCGATTTGAACGTCCCGTTCGCGGGGGAAGACTTGCACGTGCCGCGTCAAGAGAGACTTCCACGATCCGTTCAGAATTCACCCAATTCATTGCGTTCCGAGACTTCGCGTCCTTCATCAAAGCTTTCCAGCGATCAACGGCGATTTCAATCGTAAGCCATTCGCCGGTAGCCATACGCCTGGCCGCATTCACGTCCTCATCCGTCCATAAACAGATCGAGAAGGCTTGATGACCATCTCGCGCGCCGCGGCCAATTTCTTGGTAAAAGCGCGCTGGATTTTCAGGCACGCACGCATGAATCACAGCACGCACGTCGGGCTTGTCAATACCCATGCCAAATGCCGACGTTGCAATGACGAGATCCAATTCATCTTGTGACCACTGGGAAATGATCCGCGCTCGCTCGCTTGGATTTGTATTGCCCGTAAAACTGGCAAGACGACCATAGCCCCGCGCGCGCAAGGTCTTTTCGTAGTTCTCGGCATCTTCTATGAGCGTCGTATAGAGAATTGCGGGACGCGGAATGACATCCATGAGCCGAAGAAGTGTCTCGCGCCTCATCTCATCGTTACCGAATTTATGAATGTGAAAGTCGAACTCGTATCGCGGAGCTCCTGCCTCTACGGTAACATGGACACCGGATGAGGTATAACTTTGCGTGAGCAATCGCTTTGCATCAGGCGATATTGTTGCTGACAACAAAGCAACTCGCAGCGCTGAATTGTTTTGTCGAAGCTGCGCGACGAACCCTGGCAGACGCTGAAAATCAGGGCGAAACGAGCGCCCCCATGTTTCGATGATATGCGCCTCGTCCACAAATATTGCTTCGAGGCGTCCCCTGGCAGCAGAGGGGCGCTTATCTAACGGTTGGGCCGCATCAAGCAACCACGAACGAGCATCGCCCATCGCGAGCTCGGGCGAAAGGAAAAGAATCGGAATCTCCCCACGCCTATAATCTTCATAGATTTCTTCGCGGGTCTGATGTGGTAAGTCCCCCGTAAGCGCGCGGGAGGCCTTCAATTCTGGGATGCCTTGCAGAGTTTTCTGGTGATCAAGTGCCAATGCAACAGTCGGCACAATAACGACAAAAATGGGGCGTTCATTTCTAGATTGTCTACGTCGGTATAGTGCAAACAACTGAAAAAGCAGGCTCTTCCCGGTGCCAGTCGGCATACTTACAATGAGTGTGCTTCCTGCGGGCGCAGTCAGCATGCATCTGACAGCCGCCTTTTGCGTTAATGTCTGATAGCTAGTATGGCGGGTAAATCTACGGAGCACGCCATCCGGACTCGCTTTGTCGTGGCGTTGCCGGGTCGCTCGATCAATATGGAATGCTTTGGAGGAATTCAAATCAAGACCAGTCACGGTACTGCTCGCCATGATTTGCACGACGACATAAGTGCTGTGACAGTTAACCGTGAGTCCAAAATCATTGAGTTTGCCCAATTCGTTATCGTTGAATGGAAAGCCATCCTTCGGTAGGCGCAAGTTACCATCGGCTAGTCGGGCAATTTCACGAAGCAGCGCCGCCCGATCCGCCCAGTTTTTGCGATTGAGCATTGCCGCAAGCCTGCGCCGGAGAGTCGTCCACTGCCAATGCACGGCTGGAGGGAGTGCATTGGCACTTTGTGCAGACAAACCTTCATCGAGTCTGGCCAATGCCTCAGAGATGCTCGTAGACGTCTCGACGAACTCCCTCACTTGCGGCCTCGCTTCCCTTCAGCCGCCCCATTGATGACAGCAAGGGCTTCAACCCGAATCTCGGGATTTGCTACCGAGTCCACGAGTTGACGCCGAAGTTCGATTTCGGCCTGTGTTTCGCGTAGCGCTTTACCTTTTTCGGCTTTCGCCCGCCACTGAAGGTACCCGAGTTCGTTG
>CAYSYX010001025.1:0-2320 GCA_964435055.1 uncultured Polyangium sp.
AGATAAATCCGGGCCCATTCGGTATCGTGAACATCGTTTGTCCGACCGCCTCGACGATCCGGATGGGGACGTGCCGGGTTATTTGTACCGCAATACGGACAAACCTTGGCCTTCGGTGGATTCTCCCGAATTGCTGACTCGACTTCCGGAAAGCTGGGTGGACGTCGATGGTGGGCGACAAATCGTCAAAAAAACGCTGCGCGATCATTTGCCAAAAGAAGTCTTCGTTTCGCCCGATGGTATCGAAGGAAAAGGTCGGCTGCGGATGCACTTCATCAAGACGCCTTTTCGATTCTGTTTGCAATGCGGCGTGACCTACGAAACGCGATCAAACTCGGACTTCGGCAAACTTTCGACCTTGGGCACCGAAGGACGCAGCACCGCAACGACCATCTTGTCGCTGTCGACGCTCGAACACCTGCGGCAAGACGCATCGCTCACCAAAGAAGCGCAAAAACTCTTGTCTTTTACCGACAATCGGCAAGACGCATCCCTCCAGGCCGGTCACTTCAATGATTTCATTGAAATCGGTTTGCTTCGCTCCGCCTTGCATCAAGCTGTTTTGGCCGCCGGATCGTTGGGCCTCGAGCATGACAAATTGCCGTTGCGCGTTTTCGAGGCGTTGGATCTTCCCTTGTCGCTTTATGCTTTAAACCCCGACGTCGAATATGCCCAACGCGACGCCACCGAAAAAGCTTTGCGCAACGTGCTGGGGCATTACATCTACCGCGATTTGCAGCGCGGTTGGCGCATCACTTCGCCCAATCTCGAACAATGCGGCTTGCTCGATATCGATTACATTTCGCTCGATCCGCTTTGCGCCGACGAACCTCGTTGGCAAAAACTCCATCCGGCTCTCGCTGCCGCATCACCCGCCGAACGAGCGAACGTTTGTCGCGTATTATGCGATTTCATGCGCCGCGAGCTGGCCATTCGCGTTGAGTTCTTGGATCCGGTCACGCTGGAGGGAATTCGGCATCAATCCAATCAACACCTCACGTCTCCCTGGGCGTTTGACGAAAATGCTCTTCTCGAACAGAGCCGAATCGTTTTTCCAGGTTCACGCAAAGACGACAAACGGCCGCAAGCGCGTGCCGTGTACGTGTCCGCTCGCGGCGGGTTCGGACGATATTTGCGACGCTCGACGACCTTGACCGCCTCGCCGACGCCCCTCAAGCTGGAGGATACGGATGAAATCATCCGGCAGTTACTGGACATTTTGACCGCCCCCGGAGCGATTCTTCATCGTGTCGTCGATGCGAAGCGCAAAGGCGACGTGCCGGGATATCAACTCAATGCGTCGGCACTGATTTGGCGAGCGGGCACGGGCAAGAGCGCATTTCACGATCCCGTGCGCGTGCCCAACGCGCCCGAGCAGGGTTTGCGCGTCAATCCTTTCTTTGAAGCACATTATCGAATTCCCAAAAACGATGCAAAATACCTCCACGCCCACGAACACACCGCGCAGGTCCCCTCGGACAAACGCGAAGAGCGCGAAGAGGCTTTTCGCGAAGGACGCTTGCCACTTTTGTATTGTTCTCCCACGATGGAACTCGGTGTCGATATTCGTGAACTGAATGTCGTCAACATGCGCAACGTACCGCCCACGCCCGCGAATTATGCCCAACGCAGCGGTCGCGCCGGTCGAAGTGGACAACCCGCATTCGTTTTGACGTATTGTTCCGCCGGCAGTCCCCACGACCAATACTTTTTTCGGCGTCCCACCAATATGGTCGCGGGAGCCGTCGCCGCGCCGCGCCTCGATCTGCAAAATGAAGATCTCGTCCGCGCTCATGTGCATGCCGTCTGGCTTGCCGTGGCCGGTTTGAGTCTCAAAAAGTCGCTTTCCGATATTCTCGATGTCAACGGCGAAACCCCGACGCTCGACATTTTGCCGGATATCCTCGCCAAACTCGAGGATCGGTCGATTCGCGAGCGCGCCATGGGCGCCGCGAGAAAGGCCCTGGGCGAAGTGATCCAAGCCCTCGTCGAACCGGAAAGCTTCATCGATGGATGGCTCGAACGCGTGCTCCGCGAATTGCCCCGAAGCTTTGAAATGGCCTGCGAGCGATTTCGGAGTTTGTACCGCGTAGCATTGAGCCAATACAAGGATCATACCAAACGCGCCGTCGATGCATCCCGCGACGCAAAGGAGAGTGAACAAGCTCGAAACCAAGCATCCGACGCTTACAAGCAATTGCAGTTGCTCTTGGAACAGGGTTCATCGCAGCAATCCGATTTTTACACGTACCGTTATTTTGCGAGCGAAGGATTTTTGCCGGGGTACAACTTCCCTCGCCTCCCGCTCGTCGCGGCCGAT
>CAYSYX010001026.1:0-2302 GCA_964435055.1 uncultured Polyangium sp.
AAGCTTTGTGAAGAGCGCGACCTCGTCGTGTGTCTTGGGTGGTTCAGTTTTCCGCGTAATGGCGAGTAGTGTTCCTTCAAGGCCGTCACATGAGCTGAGTGCTTTGA
This sequence comes from uncultured Polyangium sp., assembly GCA_964435055.1. Lineage (GTDB taxonomy): Bacteria > Myxococcota_A > Polyangia > Polyangiales > Polyangiaceae > Polyangium. The sequence goes on from CAYSYX010001026.1 coordinate 108, forward strand.
GCAAGGAAAACAAGAGCCGCGGAGAAACAGCTGCGTCCTGAACTGCTTTGCGTAGGGACTTGGGCTCGTCTCCAATCTGCAGCGTCGTTTCGTCGCAAACAAAAACGGCAATAGAATCGGCGAACGAGGTTCCATTTTGGTGCGAGAACCAGGTTGCACCGGGAAACGCAGTCAAGGATGTAAGGACGAATTCAGCTTCGTCACAGTTTTCGTCCTTAATGTCTTCTGCGAGCTGCGCAAGTTTTTCCGCCAGACAGCACGTGATGTAGGCCTGGGCATACTTCTTCCTAGTTAGGTGAGACGCGCGGAGAGAGAGGTTGTGCAACTGCACGAATAGATCTAGCCAGGAGCCATAGTGTTCTCGTGAGTCACGAACGGCCTTGAGGCCGTCGATATGCCCGCGCAATAGTTCCAATGGTCTGGCGAACTCTTCTTCGTCGACATCTTCCAGGGTGGCGGCAAAATTCTCCGCATCTTGAGAGTTTGCAAGCCACTCAAGGAAATCAATCAGCCAATTGTATAGCGCTTCGGCCTGCTTCATTGCTCGCCCGTTCGGAAGTAGTCTTTCCAGTTGATATTGCTGGGGTTGCTCTTTTTGAGCAGGTCGTAAATGGCCTTGAAGACTGCCGTTCTGTTCACCGCTCCAAAGTTAATTTTGCTGAGGTCCAAGCTGTTGCGAACCTCCTCAAACTTATTGAGAGTCAGTAAGGCTGGCTTCTCCTTTACGACGTCTAGCATGCGATCTAGGGCATTGGCGATCGGTTTGCCATTCTCAGCGGAATACTTGCCAATCGCTCCAAAAAGGCCCGCGAGTATGACTTCGCGGCCCATCCAACGGGTACCATCGGCGCCGAACTCTGAAGTGACGAGTTTGTCGAGGTCCAGAAGAAAGGCTACTATCTTGCACAGCGACTCTGTCTTCGTAATTTCCGCGTACTCTTCAATACCGACTTCGTCTTCTTGAATGGTCTGGATCAAATCCGGTGATGCCACCTTGGGGCGTGCGTAGTGAAGGGATAACAGGCCTGCAATGAGGTGGGCGAAGTGAATCTGCCCAGGCTTTCGAACCTTGCTGAATTGTGCCGAGCGTATCTGTTTTTCGCGCACTAATTCGAACTCGGTGCCAATCTCTTCGCGCAGGATGGGCAACAAGTTCAGAAACAGAAGTTCCATCTGATGCTGGGTATTCACCGGCTTATGGCCGGCGTTCAGCGTTAGCATCTTGTCCACCTCCACGTCCGGTGTGAGGCCAACCCATATCTCGAACCACTGTGTATTGTCCGTGAACGAACGGAGCAGTTCCTCCTCGCCTTTAGCGACTCCAAAGTCGAGTACTTTGCGAAGAATGTCCGTGGTTGCGTTTATCTCGCGCATGGGTTCGGAATACTGGCGCGAGAACTTGAACTTACTAAGGCCTACTAGCTCACTGGCTAGCTTAAGCTCCTCAACCGCGTATGTGATGACGTTGCGGATGGCTTGGAGTCGAAAAGTACGCTGCAGCCCGTCAAGGATCTTAAATCGATCAATGGTCAGGGACTTGTCTGCTACCACCTTCTTCTTCGCTTCGCCGACCAGAACAATTGGCGGAATGTGCCCGCGATTCAAAACCGTTTCGACTAGCCGATCAAGGTATACGTTCTTCACTATCTCTCGCTGAATGTCGTAATCCCGATACTCAGGCGAGAGCGAGGAGATGTACTCCTCAAGGGTCACTTTGCACAGGTAGCATGCGGTGTCACCCTCGTTGCGGACATCCAGTACGGTTGCCTTCATGTGCGATGTCCAGGGTTAGTGTTATCTCAGGGCGGAAGCGGCACTTTGAGCGCCAAGGAGTTTGGTTGCGTTTAGGTTCGCTGGCAAGCTTCTTACGCTTTTCGCGTAGCTATCTGATGACGAGTCGAGCCCCAGTTAGCATGCGCCAGGTCAGCAGCTCATTCAGAGTGCGTGCAAGTAATGTTTCTCGGTACAATACGCGGTACAGTGGAATTTTTGGTGTTCTGGTCAAAACCAAACCAGCCTCCAGATTGGCTCTGAAGGCTGGTTTGGTTTGGAGCGGGCGATGGGGCTCGAACCCACGACCACCTGCTTGGGAAGCAGGAGCTCTACCACTGAGCTACGCCCGCGTTTTGACTTCTTTGCTGCGCCAGCTTTGGCGTACTTGATGCCTTCCAGAGCGGCTCGCCGGCTCACCATTC
>CAYSYX010001027.1:0-2299 GCA_964435055.1 uncultured Polyangium sp.
CTCTACCGCGACGCCGCCTTCTGCCTCTACCCGTCGATCTACGAGGGCTACGGCCTGCCGCCGATCGAGGCGCTCGCCCGCGGCAAGGCCCTCATCGCCTCGACCGGCGGGCCGATCCCGGAACTGGTCGGCGACTTCGCCGTCTGCCTCGACCCGCACGATACCGCGGCCTGGCAGGCGCGCATGCGCGACTGGATGACCGGCTCGGACGAGCCCGCGGGCCTGGCCGCGCAGGCCTTGCGCGATTACCGCGCCGTCACCTGGGAGGAGTCGGCGCGGCTGTTGTTCGAGGCTGGCGACCGTCACGTGTCCGCCGAACAGCTCGATTCGTGACGAAGTCGTCGTAATGAAGTAACGGCTCACTTCACAGACGAATTTCTCCTCGTTGCTCGAATCGGTGTCGTCCGCATGAGGCGACACGCCCCGCGTCTTTTTCATGATGGTGGACGAATTCGAATGCGGATCGCGCTCGCGGACCCGAACTCGAACGTCATTGTGCCGGCTCAACATGATTGCAACACCCACGAAAACCGCCCGAACCTCAATCGAACGGCACCAACTCCCCCGTCGTCAGATTGATCCCCACCACGCGGATCCCTTCCGGCGGCGCATATCGATCCGTCACCGTCGAAAGCACATCCAAACATTGCAACGAAGGCTTCATCCCTTTGATGCTTTTCTCGACGACCTCGATGAACTGCCGCGCGTCGGATTCGTTACGCGTCTGCACGCCAAAAATCGTTTTTCCCGCAATCACCACTTCGAGGAACGTAACCGTGTCCTGAAATTCGCTGTGACCGCGCAATCCTTCGCGCGTCGTGGCGTAGGTTTGTCCCGGCTTGGGCGGACCAGCCATCACAACGAACGGCGCCTTGCACTCCGCCGTAAATGCTTGCGGGTTACCGAGGGTCGACGAGGCAAATGCCATAGCCGGCGCTGCCGACGCGGAAGGACTCGGCTCGGGCACGCCCGCGGAAGCGGACGCAGCCGGCGCAGGTGGTTTAGCCGGAGAAACTCGGCCGGTGAGCGACGCTTTGGCATAAGAAATGTTTTCGACCTTGTCCGGCGTGGACAAGTAGATTTCGTTGCCATCGTAGCCCAAGAGCCAAGGAAACTTTGCCGTCCACAAAACCCCGACGATTTCGGTGTCAGGCGAAACGGGTTTGTTGTCATGGACCAATTGCAAAGGTAACACGTCGCCCTTGTTATCAATGACAAAGCCCCCTTCGGGCACGAGCGTCACGCCGCTCGCGAGACGTACCGGGCGCTTCGACGCAGGCAAATAATCTTGTTGAAAGTGCCTTCGATTCGCGGTCCAAGGAGCGTCCCGCTTCGACCAGGTTTTACCATCCCATACATAAAGCACTTGTTGCCGGATGAGCATCGCCGGAGCGCCGGCGCCGTAAATGATGTTCTTCGCCGCATCGGCGATTGGTGCATGCAAAAGCGCATCGTCGAATTCGCGGGGAGCTCGCGGCGGAGGAGCATCATGCGTATCCCTCGGGGACTCCGGGCAATCGCCGAGCACCCACGTTTTTCCGGACCGCTTGAGGCTCGGGCCTCCTATACCCGCGCGATCCTCCGGAAACACGGTAATGGCACAGATATCAGGATAAACCCCTCGATACACGAACCCCGCCGCGGATTCTTTGGGAAACTGCTTGGGCTGTTTGGCCTGCATGACTGCCAAAGGATTGTAGGATTCGGTCGAGCCTTCATCCGTAATCAAAAAAGCGTCTTCACGACATCCGTTGTCCTGACAAGCGACAATGCCTGCACCAAGAAACCAAACCGGTTTCAGCGCCGCGTTGGGCACTTTGCGATGCACGACAAACCGATGCCCTTGCACGGGCGCCGGTGCAGGTGCGGTCACGTCGGCGGACGGCGTGGGAGCCACGACAATCGCCGACGGAGCCGGAGGCGGCTTATCGGGCGCGACCGTGGCGCCTTGCGGAGCGGGTTTGTCTTGGCAACCAATGCTCAGAACACCCCATGAAATCGCGGCGAAAACACCGTAACGTAGGCTCATCGTCACGCGAGCCTACACCAAAACGTCGACGAGATGGAGCTGTTTGGCGCAATGTGCCGACCTGGGAATTTATGCGGCAATGCAGCATAACTCCCCAAAACACTTCTGGAACCCACCGCCGGCTCGACCTCCTCCTCCTCATCATGCCCTCAAATCCTCGCCCCACTGCGCTCGAATTCGGTGTACAACCTCATCCGTGACGCCCTCGCCGCCCCGCTCAGCCCACCGAATCATCGACGCAGCCCGCACCGGAATGCTGCTCGCCGGCAC
>CAYSYX010001028.1:0-2299 GCA_964435055.1 uncultured Polyangium sp.
CGTTATCCAATTTCGAGTGTCGGTCGTTATCGTGAATCCGGAATTCCTCCTTTGCTGATGATGACGTTGTCCGACGTATCGTCGGAGCCCGAGCTGCTTCATGAGGCCTTGCGGGAATTTGTCGAGCCGCTTCCCACGGCATCCATTGGATCACAATACGTGCGGATCTTCGATTGGTTGACGGCGCGATTGCAGAAGAGAATATGGGTGGAGCGTTCCGGGGCGTCGCTTGCCTTCCTGGATGCGATGATTGCGCTTTTTCCCGACGCAAAGTTTGTCCACATTTGGCGTGACGGACGGGAAATGGCCTTTTCCGCCGCCCGATTTCCGCCCATGCGTTTGTCCGTCGTGTCGCGCGATTTTCAAGCCGCCGTTGGGAAAACCCTCTACGACACGATGACGTCGCAAGAGATCGCCAAGCTGCCCGAACAGTATCGTCCGCTCGTGGCAAACCATTTCGATGTCGAGGCGTACACGCGTTTGTCTCTTCCAATCGAACGTTTCGGGCAGACGTGGTCGAACATGATTTGCCGGGCGTTACCCTTGCTTGCGGACTTGCCGCCGCATCGGGTGCTGCATCTGCGTTACGAATCGATTCAAGAAAAACCCGAGGAAGAATTGCGCAAGCTCATTACGTTCATCGATCCGACGCTCGAGCGGGAGGCGTGGGTGAAACAAGCCAAGGACTTGATGCGCCCGAATCCATTAAAATGGCCGAGCCTGCTCAATCACGAGCGAGCGCGCCTGGAAAAAGCCTGCACGCTGGGGTTTGCGATGCTGGCTTCGCAAAGCTTGATTTAGCCGGCAAGATTCGCAGCCCGTTGATTTATTGAAGAGGCCAATGTAGGGGCGCGATTTATCGCGCCCTTGGAAGGCGTTTCGAAGAGGGCGCGATTTATCGCGCCCCTACACGTGCATAATTCAACAGGCTGTTACGGACGCGAACGGAAGCCGGGGAGCAATGCCCTGAGCCAGGTCATGCTGGGATCGGTCGGCGCCGGGGTTGGGACGAGCAGTCCGGTGCGGCCGGGGTGGTCTTGGGTGGGGCTGGGGACGAGGGGCGACGAACCCGTTGCCGCGGAGGGGTCGGCGACTTCGAAGCGGATATCGGCATTGCGGGAAATGCGGCCATTGCCGAGATCTTCGTCCGCACGATTGGCGACGATGTGCCATTGGAAGGGCATATCCGATATGCCGCCATCCAATTCGACGACATCGAAGCTGTGGTTCGTCTTGTTTTTCACGACCACACCGCGGGTGAATTCGTTGTCTTCGAGCTGGATGAAGACGCGCAACGGGTGTTTGTCGTCGACCACGACATTGGCCATGAGGATCGGATCCAATTCGACGTGCGCGACGCCTTGTTCGAGGCGTCCTTCGCCATAATCCTCGAAATAGATTTCCGGCGTTTCGGGGGCGTGAAGGACCACGCGACGTTGCCCCGAGGGATCCGAGGGATCGCGGACGACGGTCGAGACGGTACCGGCGCCGAAAATCTTGTATTGGGTTACGCCATTGAAATAATTCACGCGGACGATGGAGCCGAAATTGTCGGTGTAGACGGCTTGTGAAGCGCCGCCTGTCGTGTTTTTGGCATAAACGCCCGTGGCAAAACCGGTAAAGGCACCGCCGGAGCCGGCGACGAGGTACGAACCTGAAGCCAAGTTATTGCCCAAGCCGAACACGCCTGTGCCGTTGGCATTTTGGCTTTGTCCGGACACACCAAAGCCTGCACTTTGCGCGGAGCTGCCGAGCAATCCGAAGCCGGTGCCTGCGCCGGCTGCGGCGGTGTTGAAGGCGGCGATGCCCACGCCCGCGGCGTTGGAGTTTTCGCCTTGCATCGTGCGCGTGTTTGTCGCGGAAATGATGTGCACCGGGTAGCTCGGGGTCGTCGTGCCAAACCCGACGCTCGTCCCCGTGTCGTAAAGCAATGAATTGCCGCCCGTCGTGGCGCTGGTGAATTTGACGATGAAGTTTGTCGTGCCGTTGATGTTGGCCGAGCCGTCGGCACCTGTAGCGCCTGTCGCGCCCGTTGCGCCGGTCGAGCCTGTTGCGCCTGTCGCGCCGGTCGGCCCGATGGGACCTTGCGCGCCCGTTGCGCCTGTCGCGCCCGTTGCGCCGGTCGGCCCGATGGGACCTTGCGCGCCCGTTGCGCCTGTCGAGCCTGTTGCGCCTGTCGCGCCGGTCGGCCCGATGGGACCTTGTGCGCCCGTTGCGCCTGTCGCGCCCGTTGCGCCGGTCGCGCCGGTCGGCCCGATGGGACCTTGCGCGCCCGTTGCGCCTGTCGCGCCGGTCGGCC
>CAYSYX010001029.1:0-2293 GCA_964435055.1 uncultured Polyangium sp.
CCCAAAGACAACGGGCCAAGAAGTAGTGGCAAACTAGTCGCGGCATCAAGCGAATTCGTCACACGATCTGTTCCAGCGGCCGAGGCAAACCTGAACATTCGGAGTTAATCGTTGTATTTCAATATTTTACGAACCATTTTTCAAGTCGCTTTTCGGCCGGTCGAACGTGGTCGCGGAACCACAGGTGATGCTTTAAGGACGCGCGCGTTCAGCTCTGAGCGGAATCACGATCCGATCGGCTTCTCCGAGCGTCACGCGACGGCGGATCGCGTCGACGTGATCCGGATGTTCGACGCGGATATCCAACGCATAAAGTCCGTTGGGTAAGTTCACGGTTACATTCACTTTTTCCGGCGCCTGTCCACGCTCGAAAGAACGCGAACCGCCCGCGACGACTTCCGCTTCGACGTCACCTTCTAAACGAACCCAGTCCACATCGAGTCGCGTCACGTCGTTCGCGCCATCGTCGAAACGAAAGTCAACTTTGTGCTCACGAGGCAAACGTTTCACGAACGGCCCGACGCTCAGAACAATGCCCGCCACGAGCAAAAACGGCACAATTCGCGCGAGTTTTTTGCGTGGTTCGTCCGATCGAGGGGTCGAAGGTTCGTCCGATGAGACCGTGTCTTCTTCCGACGTCATGGTGCTGCTCTCCAAACTTCGCACCGCGAAGCTGAACGATCGATGCGTAGAGGGCAAGGGGGGCGTGGGATGCAAAGCGACGACGACGACTCGAAGGCCGAGATGTTCTGACAGGGCAAACCGTCGACGCGATCGTTTGCCTGTGGAGTTTGTCGATGACGCGGAGTTTGACGCGGTGCGATCAACGCGCGCGATGTTCGCGAATGCGGGCGACGAGGCCCGTGATCACTTGCGGCGGAAGCGATTCGAACGCGGGCATGCGATTGCGACCTTTGCGGATCACTTCGGCGATCTGCTCATCCGTCACCTGCGCTTGCCATTCGGCCCGTGTAAGATCTTGCGCGCGAACCATGGGGCCTTGAGGTCCATCACCTCGACCAACAGCTCCGTGACACGTGGCGCAATTCTTCATCCACGCGAGCTCCACGAGGCTCTTGTCGGAGCCGGCTTGGCCGGACGAACTCGGACGAGCAGGGACCTGACCTTGTTGTCCAGCGGGTTGATCGTGATCCGATGCTTGCCATTCACGGACTTCGCCTGACGCTCGGCCGCAACCGACGACGGCGATCGCAAGTGCGAGCAAACCCAGGCGAGCAGTGGATCGTGCCGAGCGGCTTTTTTTCTGCATGGCGATGAGATGAGGGAAGACGAGCCGTTGGGCGAGCGTTTTTCGTTGGTGAACGATCACGAAGGGCAATGTTGCTTGAGTGTAACGAGACGCAAAGAAGATTCGCTTCGAAAAGCATCGAGCCCGCGGTGCGTTGTGGTGGCGCAGATGCGGGCTCGAAACTGCTTCGACAATGAAGGTGCAGCGGCTCGTCGGAAGATTGTTCAGACGAACCGTTTCGTCGTCACTGCGCGCAAGCGTCCTTCACGACGGGCGCGTTCGCTTCGACGGGCATGCCCATGATCGCCTTGCCCTTGAGCTCGGCGTTGACGAAGTCCGTGCGGCGATTTTGCGCTTTGCCTTCTTCGGTCTTGTTGTCGGCAACGGGCTTGGTGTCACCAAAACCCGTCGGGACCAAACGCTTGCAATCGACGCCTTTGCCGACGAGGTACTTGGCGACGGCAAACGAGCGAGCACCGGAGAGCTCGAGGTTTTTCTTTGGATCACCAACGTTATCCGTATGGCCTTCGATGCGGAGCTTCGTGACGGCCGGTTTGGAGTCGAGGTAGCCCTTGACCAAATCGAGCACGGGGTAGCTGATTTCGTCGATTTCCGCTTTGCCCGTCTTGAAAACGATGGCGCCCGGAAGCGTGAGCTTGTTGCCCTCGGCCTTGAGCTCCTGCGCGGGAGCCGGCGGAGGCGGAGGCGGCGGCGGAGGCGGCACCGGGGGCGGGGGCGTGGTGTTGCCTTGGGTAATTTGTCCACCACCACCACCGCACGCGGTCAAAACGCTGGTGCCGGTGATCATCAGAAACGCACACAAAACGGGAGCGACGAGTTTACGCATAGAAACGGTTCTCCTCCGAGATGCACGGCGCGATCGATGCGTCAGCTCTCCGCGCCATCGAGCTAGTTTTCAAGCAGAACGATGCTGGGACGTTTTCCTAACAGGTTTGTTCAATCGGAAGCGCATTTTCGAAACCTGACTCTGATCTTCCCCCGTGGATCAAACGACTCGTATCAGGCAACGGGCCAGGGAGGAAG
>CAYSYX010001030.1:0-2287 GCA_964435055.1 uncultured Polyangium sp.
CTCATGCCCACGCCGCCAATCGCAAACCCCAAGGACATCGCACACAGCACTCCCTGCAATGCCGTGGACGCGTAAAAGACGAGCAACACCCACGAGGCCACAAACCAAGTCATGATCACGAAGATCTTGAAGTATATCTTTGGCGCGTCACGTTTCGGTATTTCGGAATGTTCAAAATACTCATCGACGCGCGCCCGCAGTTCGGTAAGAAATGGGCTACGGGTTGCAAAACGAATGTTCGGTGTCTGCGAGGGGGATGCTGCAGCGTTGTCCATGTAGGATATGGAGTCACGGTTCGTCGCTTACGAATGTCACGTTCTGGTCATCTTTTCATATTATGCGTCGAAGATCTAATCATAATGTAAAAATCGCGCCTCGTGATGAGTGTTCTGCTTCGACGAACTTTTTGAAAAGGTAATGATCACTTCATGATAGACGAACGTTCGTTGGCGCGTGGGCGTATGGATCAAGTTTGTCGAACGATTGCACAATCTTGTCAAAAGATTGGCTCACGGCGTCGACCGCTCCCCGACCGGCCACGCCTTTTCCGATTCGGTTCGCGGTGATTGGATCCACGTAATGGAGAGCGATTGCAATCCACGACGATCATATCGCGGAACAATTCGACAATGCTTACTTGTCCCGCTCGAGGATCCTGAATTCCACACGCCGATTCTTTTTCCGCCCTTCCACCGTCGTATTCGGAGCCGCCGGTTCGTTCGGACCGTACCCTTTCGCAATCAATCGCTCGGGATCGATGCTCCGGCGCAACAATGCATTGCGCACCGCGTGCGCTCGCTGCTCGCCCAGCAGGATGTTTCGCGCGAGCGTTCCGCGAAAATCCGTGTGACCTCGAACTTCCACCCGAAGAATCTCCGGATGCTTGATCAACGTGTCGGCGATCTCGTCCAAGAGTTTGTCGGATTGCCGCCGAATCGTCGTCTGATTGCTCTCGAAGAAAATGTCCTCCGTCAGAATGATTTCATCCGGTAAAACCTCGACCCGCGGAGCCGAAGCGGATGCGGGGTCGATCGTCGGCGCGGCGGGATTGGATTCGGCGTGATTTTCACGCGCGCCTTTTCCGCTGAAATCCAAGAGCGATTCCATTTCGGGCTCCGGCGGTACCACCGGAGGATTCGACACGTACGCAAACGACAAAATCGCTCGAAACGTGGGCGTACCGAGGCCTACGCCGATGCCCGGTCCGACTCCCGCCGTGATTTCAAAATGCTTCGCCAAACGATATTTGGCGTGCACGAGCACTTCCGCATTCGTATTACGCGCCTGCATCTCGCGAAACGGTGCCGAAAAAGACGCCTCGAGCCCAATTTGCCCCTGCCGCTCAGCACCCACGATGCGCCCGACACCCGCGCCCATCGTAAATGCGCTGCCTTGCGGCACGACGCCCTGGTAATCCAGCGTCGAACGAATCTCCGAGCCCACCGTCGCCGTCCACACGACCGAATCTCCGAGCCCTCCTATCGTCAACTGGGGCGCAATCGCGCGAGCTTTGCCATCCGTCACGAAATCGCCGGTGCCCGTCGGCAGAAAAAAGACCCCGCCCAGAGCTACCTGGAATGGGCCGTTGCTCGCCCCATACAAACGCGCTCGAGCCCCAAGACGAATATCCCCGAGATCCACGACATGAAAACCCACGGAAGCATCGCCCGATTGCACTACCGCCATGGGTACGTCCACGTTCACGAGCAAACGATGATGAAATGACAACGCGGCGTTGAGTCGGACAAACCCTTGCCGAGCCACGAGCGGCCGCACGGTGGTGTGATCGGTTCGTCGGCGCAAAATCAGCGGACTGTCGGCATATTCGAAGAGCACCGAAGCATTGGGCTGCAAATGCCCGACGACGTACGGCGATGGAACACCCAAAAAACGATCGCCCGCCATGGCCGGCTGAAATCGATCGAGGGCCAACGATTGAGCGCTCGCCGGGCCGGCCGCGAGCATTGTTCCAACCACGGCGACGAGGGTGAGGTTTTGGCGAGAAAGGATTCGGACCATGTGTCGGGAACGATCATTGCAACATCCGTGCGCATCCGAGATCCAGCTCTCCCCATTCAACTCAGCCCGGGCTCGACTCACGATGATGCTGCCTTTTTCCCGCTTTTCGACCCTCTCGCTTGGCGCCGTAGTCACGACAGCAATGTTTGGTTTCTCCAGCCATTTGGGCTGCGGTTCCGAAGAATCATCGATTATTTCGACAAAAACGGTGACCGATCCCAACGAATTAATTGCACCAAACCGCGCAAGATCTGCACCGGCGATAACG
>CAYSYX010001031.1:0-2287 GCA_964435055.1 uncultured Polyangium sp.
CATCAAGGAAAACCCATCCGACATGTACGAAGATCTTATGCGCCTTGCGGACATTCAAGTCAGCGTGGACGACTTCGATGGCGCACGCGTGTCCTTTCGAGCCGCAATGGAGCTGGTGGAGAATGCGCTCGATGCCGATCCGGAGAGGAAGGGTCAGGTGCTCGTGCAATGCGCCAAAGCGGCAATGTACGAAGAAACGCCCGAATTCGCGGTCAAACTCTTCCAGGACGCCGCGGATTTTCTTTCACGAGCGTTCGGGGAGACAGACTTTCGGCTCCTCGAAGTACTCGAAGACCTCGGCGGAACGCTTCTGGAAGTGGACGATTTCGACGGTGCAGAAGCGGCATTTCAACGCATGCTCGCGCTCACCGATACTTTTTTCGATTCAAACGATTCGCGGCGGGCTGTGCCACGCGAGTTTCTTGCCGACTTGGCCTTGCAACGCCGAGACTTCGCACACGCAGTGCAGTACAGCGAAGAAGCACTAGCGATTGTCGTGTCGGAGTTTGGCTCGGACAGCATGCGCCTCTGTTCACCGCTCGACACGGCCGCCGATGCGCATGTGGCGGAACGCAATGTCGCGCGCGCAAAGGAACTGTCGGAATGGGTAATTCGTGTTTTTCGTTTGCACCGTAAAGATGACGATGACGAATCGGAATTTTTGAAGCGGTGCGAGCGTCGATTGGCGACGATCGAGAAGTAGCTAAGCCTGGTCAGTGGCCGGAATCCACCGGTAGAGCGTCGGCACCGACACGCCGATGACCTTGGCGACATCCTTCGGCGGAATGCCGTTAGCCAGAAGCCTCTTAGCAGACGCGATTTTGCTGGTAGTCATTTTGGGTTTTCGACCGCCCTTGCGCCCGAGCTGCCGCGCGATTTCCAAACCGGCGCGGGTGCGTTCGACATTCAGTTCGCGCTCCATTTCCGCGAGGCTGGCCATGATGTGAAAAAAGAATCGGCCCGATGTTGTGCCGGTATCGATTGCGTCAGTGAGGCTCTTGAAATGGATACCTTCCTTATGCAATTCACCCACCAAATCGACCAATTGCTTGACGCTACGGCCTAGTCGATCGAGCTTCCATACGACCAAGGTATCGCCCTTGCGGAGCATTTCGACAACCTTGGACAAACCAGGACGGTCTGCATGAGCGCCGCTTAGTTTGTCCTCAAATATTTTTTGACATCCCGCTTTGGTCAATGCTTCCCGCTGCAATTCGAGATTCTGGTCTTGCGTCGAGACTCGTGCATACCCGATCAACATCGCTCGTCTCCCACCAGTGCGTTGACGCATCAAGGCAAACCGGCGCTTGGTTGACGCGTCAAGTCAAACAGTCCCTTGCTCGACGCACTGCACCGTGCACCGCTTCGAGCATCGGACCGCCGCATGGGCCTTCTTCGTTATCGAAACTCGTTGCGATTGTACGAATCGAGAAAATAGTTTCAAGAACAAGTTTTGAGAATCGTAACCTGTTGAAATCACGTCGGGCCCGAGGAGCCTCTTCATCGTTCTCAATATCCTTGGTATTTGAGAAGATGACAACTATTGATTGCCGCCGTCTACTTCGTGGTGCGCTGTGTTCATCTGGACTTCAAGTGTCGTGATGCGGGCGCGGCGGAATCTTCAATCTCGTCATCATTTGGTAATCCCGTGGTGTCTCGCCGAAAGCTACCTTGAGCGCGCGGCCGAAATGTGAGTGTCATGGGTCGGCAAATCGGATCCGATGCGGGTCACCCAGTCGGATCCGAATTTTGAGGGACCGCACACACTGTCCAGAACCCCTTAATCGTAGTTCTGTCGCCGCGCGCAGGAGGCTGCAAGGGCTCGACTTGTTTCAAGTTTCGCGTAGCGAACCCTTGCGGCTTCCGAGCACGGCGGTACGCTCGGCCATGTAGGTGCGTTCACGTTTCGCGGATCCGATCCGCCGACCCCAAATCGGATCCGACCAGGCGGTCCGTGACATGTGAGACGTCGTGAAAGCCCCAAGAAAATGCAATATCGGTGATGCTCTGGTGGAGCATCTATACGTCGGAAAGATCTTGCTGGCACTGCTCCAGGCGGTCTAAGGACCCAGCGCGTCAGAGTTTGGCCATTTTCTGAGAAAAGGCCGTGAAGATCAGTGGGGAGTGGCTACGCGCCGGCCCCCGCTTCGTTCGAAGAATTGAAATTGCGCCAGGGCGCAAAGTGTGCGTGTCTCCCGAAGCATTCGCGCCTGGGATGGGGCGGGTACGGTGCCTGCGAAGTATCTCAGTGGTATCGCATGATGGCACGCTTGATGCTTCGAGATGC
>CAYSYX010001032.1:0-2276 GCA_964435055.1 uncultured Polyangium sp.
CAACTTGGCCCCCGCGCATCGCGCCGCGGACGCCAAAGCGCACGAGGAGCTTGTCAAAGCGGTGTCCGATGCCTCGGTCGATATGGTCGCGCACGAGCGTGACAAGATCAAAGGGGCCATTCGTACGGATTTCATTCTCTCGGCGGAAATCGTCGTCATTTCCTTGGGCACGGTCGCCGACAAACCTTTGCTTCAGCAGTCTCTTGTGCTCGCGGCCATTGCGGTGGCCATGACCGTCGGAGTGTATGGCCTCGTCGGGGCCATTGTGAAACTCGACGACGCCGGGATGTGGCTCGAAAAGCGCGAAGGTTCGAGCGTGTTTGTCCGAATGCAACGAGCGTTCGGGCGCGGGCTCCTCGCGTTTGCTCCGCGTCTCATGAAGTTTTTATCGATCGCCGGTACGGCGGCGATGTTTCTCGTTGGAGGCGGCATCGTCGTGCATGCGGTGGGGCCGCTTCATCATTGGGTCGAACAGCTCGATACAGCGTGGGGTTCGAGTTTTTGGGCCGGCATCTTGGGTTCTTTGGTTGAAACGGCGGTCGTCGGATTGACCGGGGTGCTTGCCGGAGCGGTTGCACTTGGGGTCGTGGCGCTTGTCAACCGATTGCGCAAGGGGTCGAAGCCGCCGCCCAAACCTGCGTGATCGCGCCGGAATCGACACGCGCACTCTTTGTTTTGCCCGTCGCCGTCCCTACATGACGCGCCGCAACGATTTGCAAGTGGACACGCGTCCCTCTTCGCGGTACCCGTTCGTCCGCTCAACGAACCAGGGAGTCTTCTGGAGATGAAACCAATTCACCGTGCAGCCGTCATCGGCGCAGGGGTCATGGGCAGCGGAATCGCCGCTCACCTTGCGAACGCCGGCATTTCCGTGCTCTTGCTCGATATGGTCCCGCCGAACCTCAGCGAGGCTCAAAAAAACGATCGCGCCGCGCGTAACGCGTGGGCGCAAGGCGGGCTCGACAAAGCGATCAAAGCCAAACCGGCCGCGTTTTTCCACTCGTCCTTCGCCAAACTCGTGTCCATCGGCAACGTCGATGACGACCTCGAACGAGTCGCCGATTGCGACCTGATCATCGAAGCGATCATCGAAAAGCTCGAACCAAAACAAAAGCTCTTTGCACGCCTCGAAAAGATCGTCAAGGCGGATGCCATTGTTGCGTCGAACACGTCGGGCTTGCGTATTGCCGAGATGATGGACGGGCGCACGGATGCGTTCCGGAAAAACTTCCTGGTCATGCACTTCTTCAATCCGGTGCGTTACATGAAGTTGCTCGAGCTCGTGGCGGGCCCGGATACGGATGCGGCGGTATTCGATCGCGTCGTGAAGTTTGGCGAGGACGTCCTGGGCAAAGGCATTGTCGTCGGCAAGGACACGCCGAATTTCGTGGGCAATCGCATTGGCGTGCACGCAATGCTGGCGACGATTCACACGATGGTCGAAATGGGCCTCGAACCGGAAGACGTCGATTCGATTACGGGTCCGGCCATGGCGCATCCCAAGAGCGCCAGCTTCCGCACGGCGGATCTCGTCGGTGTCGATACCTTCGTGCACGTGGCCGAGAATTGCTACACGTCGCTCGTGCAAGATGAAGATCGCGATGTTTTCAAGGTTCCGACCTTCATTCGCGGAATGCTCGACAAGAAGCTTTTGGGCGACAAGACCAAAGGCGGGTTTTACAAAAAGGGCAAAGACGGCGTACAAACGCTCGACCCGAAGACGCTCGAATACCGCGCAAAGGGTGGCGATGAAGCCATCAAGAAAGCCATCAAGTCGATTGAAAAGATCGATTCACCCGTGGAGCGCGTGCAGAAGCTCGCCGCGGACAAGGGCAAAGCCGGTGAATTCGCGTGGAAAGTCACGTCGCGCTCGCTTGCGTATGCGGCTCGACGCATCGGTGAAATTGCCGATAGCGTGACGGCCGTCGATGACGCAATGAAATGGGGCTACAATTGGGAGCTCGGGCCTTTCGAGGTTTGGGATGCGCTCGGGTTTGACGCGACGTATAAGCGCATGAAGGCGGATGGAATTTCGCTGCCCGAATCGATTGAAAAAATGCATGCCTCGGGCGCGACCGGGTTTTACCGACCGGGTGAAGTGTACGACTTGCTGAAAGGCGCGTATGTTCCGCGGGTCGAAGATCCGCGTAATGCGACGTTTACGATTTTGAAGCGCGGCGGAGCCCCCGTGCTCACGAACGACGGCGCGGACGCGTGGGACCTCGGCGATGGCGTGCTTGGTTTGACCTTCAAAACCAAAGCGAACAGCATCGATC
>CAYSYX010001033.1:0-2269 GCA_964435055.1 uncultured Polyangium sp.
CGGCACGCGTTTACTCCTTGACAAACCTCCGATTGATCTGCACGCGAACCTCGACGGCGAGTTTTGGATTTTCGGGCGTGAAGTCGATCTTGGAGCGCGTTCGGTGCTGGATACGGACGATGTATTTCCGTGGTCCGTGCGGTACTTGCATCGCGCGGGCGACGGCGAATTCGTCGTCGGCAAAGACGAGGTCATCTTGCACCGCCGCGACAACACGCACATCGTGCTGGAATACGAGATTATCGCGGCGGAGTAAAACCTGTTACGGCGTCACCGTGAGCACCGGCAAATCCTGCACATCGAACGTCAATGAGGGATCCGAGCCCGCGCCGTTCACGTCGCAATACGTCCAGCTCACGCCATTGAGGCTGAAACGCACGACGTATCGATACGAACCCGGTGCGGCGAGGACCGTGAAGGTGGCTTTGTATTCGTCATCATTACCGTATTGCGTATTGAAGACGGCGGGAACGTAGACAAAGCCGCTCTGCGTGCTCGGATTGACGTTGGCCGGACCATAACCCATTTCGGCGACGATGGAGGGATTGGCGCCTGCCGGATTGGTCACGCCCGCTTCGTATACGCGACCGAAGATCAAGGGCGTCGTTTGTCCCGTCGGTACCGAAAGTGAAAGCGGGAACTGCACATTGCAATAATCCAATTCATCCGGACGTCCCGTCTCGTTGGCCGTGACGTTCGCGCCGCAGGCGCAGACGGTCGTTGGAGACGACGCGTTGCGCGGATTGGCCGTATTGGATGAAAAATCCGCGTTGTTGTCGTTCGTATCGGCACAACCATTATCGACGCGCGTATTGGCAATCGTGACGGCCGAAGGCGTCGGGGCTGCCGCCGTACCTTCGAAACAATTGGCAAAAAGGCCGTATCCGACGAAATCGACGATGGAAGGGTCACTCGGGCACGTCCCGGAAAGAGGCGTTCCGGTGTTGACCAAGGCGACTTTGGCGCTCGACGAGTCGAAGTTGGTGTTGCCTATGGCGTCGGGCGTGGGCAATGAAACGGTGCCGTTCATGCCTGCTGCCAGTTGAATCAAGTAAAACCCTCCCGGGGGAATGACTCCGCTGAGTATCGTCGTATGGTTCGGGAACGTGCCGAAACTGCCGAAAGCAGATGCGTATTGAATGCTCCAGTTGGTCACGTCGACCGGCGTATTACCGCGGTTGTGCAATTCCACGTAATCGTTGATCAACATCGATCCGAGATCGCCACCCGATCCGTAAACTTGGCTGATGACCACGGAACCGCCGCACGGTACGACCGGAGCTTTGGTGGTAAAGCCAGGACTTTGTGTGAATTGCCCGTTGAGCGAAATCCCACCGGCGCTTTGCGCGGCCGTCGTGACGCGGACCTGGTAGTTTGTCGAGTACGATAATTGCGGCGCCGGGGTCAGCGTGGCGATGGTATTGCCGCCGCTCATCGTCGGCGTCGATGCGGCAAATCCCAAACACGAAGCAAAATTGTTCGGGGACAATTGAATCGCGCCGGTACAAGGACCGTTCGAGGTTTGTCCGGTCAATGTCGCCGGGTTCATGGGCGTGCTGAATGTGATGCGAATCGGCGTATCGGTGGAGACGTTGGATTGATTGTCCGTCGGGTTGATCGAGACAATCGAGGGATCGGGCACGCATTGGCCGATGTTGTTACATACCGCGCCGCCATTTTGCGAACACGCCGTGCGCACCGGCAAGGGTGGATTCGACGGAACGCCGTTCGTGCAAACGTCCGTCGTGCATTCGAGTCCGTCGACGGGCGGGTCGGAGTTATTCGCCGACGACATCACATTGCCCATTGCGGTTTGGCAATCACCAGGCGTTTGATTCTGAAGTACTGTTCCGGCATTGGCAAAGTCGTGCCCGCATGACCCCGCGTTGCAGCTGCGCGTCGAGCATTCCGTATCCATACCTGGACAATCGGCGGCGGAGATGCATTGCACGCACGTCCCGAAGGCGCAGAATGTGCCGTTGTTGTCGGTGCATGGGGTCATGTTCGGAACATTGAGGTGAACCGGGATCCCATTGGCGCAGATCTCATCGGTGCACCCATTGCCGTCGCTCGCGGGAACGTCGGTGTTCTCGTTGATGGTGACGATGGCCCCCATGCCGTCACAAATGTTTGTCTTGCAATCACCGGTTGTTTGTCCGGGTACGATCGTATTGGCTGGTTCGTACGTGAAGCCGCATTTGCCCATGCTGCACGTGCGAGCTTGGCAGTCCGTATCTACTCCGGGGCAATCCGTCGCGGCGAGGCACTC
>CAYSYX010001034.1:0-2257 GCA_964435055.1 uncultured Polyangium sp.
CGGAAATGCTTCGCGAGGCACGGTCACGAAGCGTTTTGATTGGCGATTTACGGGGCGGTTGACGCTCACCGATTGCATGAGCCCGAAGGATGGGAGCATCGGTACGAGCATGAAATTGAAAGCGGGCGATGACCAGCGGCCGGCATTGGTCTTCCATCCCGAAGATCTTTTTCGCGATGGTGTGGAGCCGAATGCCCCCAGGCGCTTCGAAGCCCTGGCCTTGGCGGATACGAATGATGACGGGCTTGTGTCGCTCCGGGAAGTATCGAAAATACCTGCGCCGCTCATGGAATGGTCGCCCGAAATGATTGCCGAAGCCGGCGTGCCCGACGGCGGGGTCATCATTGATGACGAATCGCGATTGCAGGGCTGGGCGCGATTCATGCGGCAGATTCTATGGCCGTCGCTGTTTGCATTCGACGGCCGCCCGTGCCAAGACCATCCGGAGAAATCGGTACGGGATGAATTTGAATTCGAAATCGACTTCTAGCGTGGAGGTTGTCTTATGAAACGTATCGCAAGTTCTTTGGCCGTGCTTGGGGCGATGGTTTGTCAGGGCTGCTTACCTGGAGATACACGGCCCGAACCGGCGCACCTCTTCGTCACCGCCGAAGCGAGCTCGGCGAGCGTCGATGGTTTTACCACGGACGATGGATGGAACATTCATTTTGACAAAGTGCTGACGGCGCTCGGAAATGTGCAGCTCGTGGGGGATGCTTGCAACAATTATGCGAATGCCGGATATGATCGGCTCTTCGATTTTACCGTCCCCGGAAATCGCAAATTGGGCGAAGTTTATGGCCTCGAAGCGTGCGAACTTCGTTTTCGTTTACGTTCGCCTTCCGACGATTCGATCTTGGAGAATGGCACGACCGCTGCGGATCGCGAATTCATGCGGCAGATCGATATGCCGGCGCCCCCGCAGATTCCGCAAGAGGGGCCATTGCCGCGAACGGTGCTGTATGTTCGCGGCTCGGCCACAAAAGGCGCGGAAACGAAGCGATTCGAGTGGAAATTCGTGGGTCGATATACGCTGACCGATTGCGCGAACATCGACGATGGTACGAAAAACACGTTTTTTCATTTGAACGGAGGCGATTCCTACCGTCCGGTCATTTCGTTTCATGCCGAAGACTTGTTTCGGTTGGTCAAAGAAGAGCGCACATTGAATTTCGGTCTGTTTGCCGCTGCGGATCTGGATGGCAATGGTGACATCCGGATGGCGGAGCTCCTCGGATACGTACTCCCGCCGCCTTTCAAAGGAATGAGCGGTTCGGAGATCGTCTTCGGTAGCTATCTGCTGGAAGATGTCCTGCCGCGATTGCCTTATTTCGATGGCAATCCGTGCGCCGCATTCGCCGAAAAAGGGCCGGGTCCCGGCGACGGTCCCTTCTGAGACTGGATCCTTTTTCCACCTGGGGCATGTTTGATCCACCCGTTGCAAGGCCGGCAAATGCCAAAATCGTTGGGTTTTACGTCGGCACGGAGCGTGCAATACCTGGAAAACATGACGACCTTCAACAAAACCATTTTCGCGACCGCAACCGTTCTCCTCTGTGCCGCTCCGTTGATGGGCTGTATGGAGCAACCCACGGAATTGGCCGAACCCGACATTGAATCCGCCGAGCCGGTGGATGCTGTGGATCAAGGGGTTTCGAGTGGTACGGTTCTCGATGCGGCCGGTTCGAGCTGCGCGACGGCCAGCGTAAAAGGTTTGTCGAAGCAAATCATTGCCGAGGCGCGCTGCATCGATCCCGATTCGTTCGTGGCGATCGGCACCGTCGACAATCTCGTCGTCGGCTCGTCGGCGTTTGCTTACCTGGAAAAACCGGCTCGCGACAAGCTCGTTGCGGCGCTCAAGGCCAATCCCGGAAAAACCATGACGTTGAATTCCGCGCTTCGCACCGTGGCGCAGCAATACATGCTTTACCGCTGGTACCAAACGGGTCGTTGTGGAATTTCTTTGGCCGCGAAACCCGGCGCATCGAACCATGAAACGGGTTTGGCGCTCGATGTCAGCCAATACAGCACCTGGAAGCCGATCCTGACGAATTACGGCTTCAAGTGGCTCGGTTCGGGCGATCCGGTGCATTTCGATTACGTCGGCTCGGGCGCCGTGAGCTACAAGGGCATGGACGTAAAAGCCTTCCAACGCCTTTGGAATCGCAACAACCCCGACGACAAGATCGCGACCGATGGCGAATGGGGTCCGCAAACGGAAGCACGCATGAAGAAAGCGCCGGCCGGAGGTTTCATG
>CAYSYX010001035.1:0-2253 GCA_964435055.1 uncultured Polyangium sp.
GCGCATCATGAACAAGTAAAACTGATTTCGGTAAGCCTCCCACTTCTTGCGGTGATCACTTTCTTCCGAGAAGCTGCCCTGGATAATGGCCGTCAACGAATCGACGTCTTTCTTGATGACCCCGATCAACAAGGCAAGCTGATCAGGCCCGTCGTCTCCCACTGCCATTTGCGCGCCGTACCCTGGATATGGCAAA
This sequence comes from uncultured Polyangium sp., assembly GCA_964435055.1. Taxonomy (GTDB): domain Bacteria; phylum Myxococcota_A; class Polyangia; order Polyangiales; family Polyangiaceae; genus Polyangium. The sequence goes on from CAYSYX010001035.1 coordinate 197, forward strand.
GCCCATTGCGTTCCGGTCCATTGCGCTCCATAGCCTGCATAAATATTCTGGGGCGGCGGGGCATTTTGGGGCACCACCCCTTTTTCTCCCTGCTTCTTCGACCCGATACAACCAGTGGCCGTGAATTGGGCGGGGCGTGAAGCACCAACCGACATTGCAAGTGCTTCGATTCCGGACGGTCTTCGCGCCGCGACGGGCGCACGCCTTGGCGCACTCCATTGTTGTTGGCTGTAGATCGGCATCTGCGTTGTGGCCATGACTGCTCCTTCTCTGGGTTGGCGTATCGGGACAAACTCACTGGCGCGGCCCGCAATTTCAATGTCCGCGCCATAAAAATATCGCAATATGTCGATGTGGCTCCGACCGTTTCGTGCGAGCCAATCGGCGCCGTTTTGACTCATGCATCCGCGATTGTCGGCGCGTTTGATGCTCGACAATCGTGTCGGTTGGACCGAAGTACCCGTTCGGCCTTCATTGTACGTGACCCATTTCTCGGTTTTCGTCGGGTCCGAACCGGGTTTGCCATCTTTCCAAATGGCGCCTGCAACATAGTTTGCGATGATCAGGCGACCACCGTGTTTCGCAACCATTCCACGAGTCGCATTCACTGCATCGATGCATTGTGTGAGCGCCGTCTTCGCAAACACCTGAAATTTCTGCGAATTGACAATGGGCGTCGTGCGTCCGAGTTTGGGGTCGTCTTGCATCGCACGTAGGCAGTAGGTGCGTGACGCTATGGCCTGCGCTTTGAGCGCCTCGAAATGTGCCCGGCCATTTTCACCCGTGACAACACGCGGAAGATATTCCTCTTCGAATTGGAGCCACCCCTCGTTTGTCAGAACCTTCTCGGGCAAACTCGCTTCTGTGGTTTGCTGTATCCGTTGCACTTCCGGCGTAATCGGAGTCGCTGGCACGACAGCCCTTGTTGGTGCCTTCATGACGCCAAAGTCTACACGTGCGAAATCACGATACTTGATCGCACCGCGAAGCTCCGATTCGGAAATGTTGCGCGTTCGGCGAGTCCACGCATTCTCCTCGTTCCCGCCAATGGTGACCATTTCGCCATTCTGGTTGGGCGGCGTCTCAACACGTGAGACGTGCCCAAGGCGGCTTCCGGCTTGGCCACGCGTCCATACCAGGAGGTCACCGGGTTGCAGAGCGTATTTGCCCGAGCGAATGTCAGAGACTGGGACCCACGCCTTCGATTCTTTGGCGTCGTCTTCGAGCTCCCAGACCGCGGCTCGATACCCGTGGGGCACAGCTTCGTTTGGTTCAGCGACCGCGGCGAGTGCAGCGCTCTGACCAACTGCACACCAATCGCCTTTATCGATCCCGAGCGCTTGACCAGTTGCCCGGCGCCGTGCCGGCGCGAAATATTGAGCGATACGCGGGCCTGCATTTGAGCCGAGTGGTTCTTCTCGTACACCCGACGCGAGCTCTTGCCGACACCAATTTAGCGCGCGCAATCCCAGGTCTGTGGATGCCACGTGGTTGGGAGTCGCGACGACTGGAGCGGGCGCTCGAGCGGGGCCCGCTGGTTGCTGAGGTGGTGCAGTGGTCCCCTTCGTAAGCAGAGCGGTGTTGTAACGAGTGATTCGGAGAATCGAGTCGTCAACTGAACCCGGGCGGGCTGCGTACGCTTTGCCGCCCGTAAGCACGTGCGCAAGTTTGGGGTCGCGCAAAACCTTTTCCACATCGACGGTTTGGCCGTCTAGCACCATTTGCCTTTTTACGAGCCGACAACCATGCGAATAATCCGAGTACCACCATTGCCTGTGCGCTGTCGACACGGGCTGAATCGGTTGTCCATTGCTTTGGTGCCAGCCGTAAATGCAAACCGCAGATGGAAATAGTTCGAGTCGATTGGATACGACTAAATCCTTCTTATGGCCGACGACGAGTCCTTGCCGACCATTGCGCTGACGTTCAATGATCTCGTTATGCTCGACGAATCGCTTCGTCGAGGTCATCGCGGCGAGATCTATGAACGGTTGAGGCGACAACTTGGTCGCTCCAAACTTCCAAATCAAATCGACCATGAATGCAGTCGGCAACAG
>CAYSYX010001036.1:0-2251 GCA_964435055.1 uncultured Polyangium sp.
CGAAACGATTCCACCGCGAATGAACGCATTATCGGGACTTCGTTGCGGGCTTTTACGGCGGGCCACCCTATGTTTCAGGGGGGCTTAACGTTTGCCGTTGCCCCAAACCGTACGTGGTATGACTTCCTCGTAAGCGGCACCAACCCTGACGACCCTTGGATTCCGATCAATCTGAAGGTATCGACATTAAGAGGCAACGATAACGTGTCATCGAAAGCCGGCTTGTTTTACGCACTGACGGGCTTGCAACCGACGAATACGCTCGTGGCGAACTGGGATTTGTTCTGCCGCAACGTTGCCGCAAATGTGCAGCGAGAGGATTGCGACGCAGACTACTACTTCATCGTGGTTGAGAAGAATCGTGGGAACGAAGTAGGTCGAGTGTTCTGGACAAGCTTGCTCCACGTTGAACGGGTGACGCCCAACGGAAGTAACCCGCCGTTTCAATGTCGCTGGGGGGAGAACACAAATCGCGTTATACGGCCTCGCGCAGAATCTGTAGACGCGCTACTGGACGTAGTTGGGCGTACGTTCGTACTCAGAGCAAAAGCCCTCGAGTCGTTCAAAGAGCACGTCGTCCCCGGCATGAGTGTAGAGATGCAGCAAGTCTGGGCAGGAGAAGGTCCAGAGGTCGACGGAGAGGCTGGATGACAAGGCGAAAACTGAATGTCGAAGGCCTAGGCCAAGTCTTTACGCCAGATAACGTTGTGGATCTGATGCTAAGCCTACGCCGTCGTCGTGGGCGAGTCCTTGAACCTAGCTGCGGGGATGGTGCGTTCTCGAAACGGATTCCAGGCTGCGTAGCCATCGAGTTAGACCGATCAGTTGCTCCTGTCGGCTCAATGGTGATGGACTTTTTTGCGTACCCAACCAGTGAGCGTTTCAGCACAGTCATTGGGAATCCGCCATACGTGAAATTCCAGGATATCGGTCGATCAACCCAATCCCTGTTGGACGGTTCAATGTTTGATGGTCGGACTAACCTTGCGTTGTTCTTCATTGCAAAGGCGGTCGAGCATCTGAAGCCGGGTGGCGAGCTGATCTTCATCGTGCCCCGTGAGTTCATCAAGCTCACTGCTGCGAAGAAGATGAACCGCTGGCTATTCGAACACGGGACGATTACTCATTGGATTGAGACTGGCGACACGCGCCTCTTTCAGGGTGCAGTTCCGAACTGCGCAATATTTCGCTATGAGCTTGGCAACTTCTCTCGCCGTACACAGTACAGAACCTGGCAGACCAGTTGGGAAGATCGGGAGTTTGTCGAGTTTTCCGGTCAGCTTGCTTTCACGCGAACACACCTGAATGTCCCACTAGCCGCACTCTTCGATGTGAAGGTAGGTGCCGTGTCTGGCGCAGACGACTTGTTCCTGCATCATGACGGTAATTTTGAATTCGTATGCTCCAAGACCATTGACACGGGAGAGACGCGACGAATGATCTACAACGTCAAGCATCCTTCGTTAAATCGGCATAAAGAACGCCTGCTTGCTAGGCAAGTGCGTCACTTCGATCAAACAAACTGGTGGATGTGGGGACGTGCTTATCATGATGCACCCGGTCATCCGCGTATCTATGTGAACGGTCGGACACGCCGGCAGGAGCCTTTCTTCACGCACAAGTGCGAGGCTTACGACGGCTCAATCCTGGCGCTCTTCCCGAGAGTTGAAGGAATGAATTTAGAGTTGGCCATAAAATTATTGAACTCAGCGGTGCCGTGGGCCGATCTGGGTTTCGTAGTCGACGGACGGTTTGTCTTTTCCCAGCGAACACTTCAAACACTCGTGTTACCAGATGAGTTCAATGCGCTTCGCATGCCACGTGTGGTATCCAAAACGGAAAGAGGTCAAACAGTCAGACGCACTCGACGTGCGTAGTCCTCGGCAATAGAGAACTGATTCTTTCGGCTCCTTGCCACCGGCCTGAAGTTATTGATATCCGATGAGTTTTCTTAGCTAGAAACTTCTATCAACATGCGAATGACCGCTTTCGGATGCAAAGTTGAAACGTCCGCTTCTGGCCGATTGCCGACCTTGCCCAAGGAAAAGGACAGCCCTGCGCACCGGGCATGGACTGTACCCAATCAGACCCGCACGTGCACTACAGCAGCACGATGTCGAACTGTTCCTGCCCGTAGCTGGATTCGGCGTGGAGGGAGATGGGCTTGCCGATGAAGTCGGAAAGCATGGCGAGGGCCTGGGATTCTTCTTCGTGGAACAGATCCACCACGGATGGCGCTGCTAGCAGGCGC
>CAYSYX010001037.1:0-2245 GCA_964435055.1 uncultured Polyangium sp.
GGCAAAGTGATGGGTGGCGAATGCGCCGCGAACGAAAATCACCCTGCTATACGACACATTGGGACGATATACCGTGTGTGATCAGCTAGGCGCCTCTCATATAATGACGCCATGAAATTCACCGATTACGTGGTTACCGAAACAACCGGTAATTCGGTTGATCCGCTGGGCTATCTCAAACCGAGTGGCGTAGTGTCCAGCAAAGTATTCCGGCAGTTCACGGTCCTGTCGAACCACCCCGCTTACCAGGGGTTTCTTGCGTTCGTCTTTTCATATCTAGCCGGAAGGTCAATTACCCCGTCGAAGCGTGATTTTGCGAGGCGTGTACGCGATCTCGAAATTTTGTGGGGACTATTGAATGTAAGAGCCGGAGATTCCGTCGTCAATGTGACCAAATTTGAGCCCTTTGCAAACCACGATTCACTTCGCTTGAGTCAGGTACGGCAACGGCCATCCCTCTACGCACGACTCAACTATGGCGTCCTCGGTCACTACGCGAGTCCATCAGCCCTCTGGAAGATTCTTGAACCGGGGGCTACAGGACTAACCAGTCAAGGAGCAGAACTCGCAACAGCATGGCGTTTTCGACAGGGCAGTGATTTTGCAAAGCTTGCGGATCAATGGCTGAATGACGATGATCTGTTCGACATCGACGATCTTGATACTTGGCAGACCAGGTATCGTTTGTCTGCCGAACCAGAGAAGCCCGAGAAGACTGTCTGGAAATCGCTGATTGAAGAATTCTGCGCCAAAGATCCAGTCATCGCTCCCCTCTGGCAAAAGCCAGTGACCCAAGCGATTCTGGCTCTCTCGACAGTTGAAGATACGTACCCACTATTCTTCCCTGCGCTCCAGACCCACTATGCTGGAAATGAAGAGCTATGCAGACGTATCGAGCGATGCAACCGATTTGAGCGACTCTCCGGCCTAGTGCAATTCGTTTTTGAGTGGGAGTATGTTCGTCGATTAGACGAGATCCGCAGCACAGGACTTACGCAGGGAAATTTGCCAGCGGTAGCAACTCGTGAGATCGCCATCGCCGCGACAAACCTTCTGCCAGAACCAGACGAGAAAGAATTCTGGTACCTACCAGCAACGCTTTCCGGAGTTTCTGATCATGAGACGATGGTGGAGGCTATTCTCGCTCACCATACTCGCCACCAGCGAAGCAAAGGAGCATCGCCTTTTATCTCCGGAGACACCATTGCGGTTCAGGAGAGAGTGCGCGCCATGGAGTTTGTCAATTTCTTTGACAAGATGGTCAGCGATTCAACGAGCCTGGTGGATGCCGTGCAGTGGCGATATCACCGTAACTGGCATTTTGGACGCGCCCATGAATGGCAGCGCTATGCGGGGGTGGCCTGATGGAAGATTCCATGGCCAATAAAGCTGGCGACGAGTTTTTCAACTTTTCGGACCTATTCTCTGAGGTCCTGACGTTACTGGACGACGATCCTATCGAGCATTTCATCGTTCTGACCTATGAGTTCGATGAACAGCAATTATTGAACCTTGCGGTACTTCGATCACTGGAGGAGGAGAAGGAGATAGGCAAATCGGGGCTGAAGCTGTTGTCGAGCATCCGGCCTGTCGTGTTTTTTGATGCCAGGAAAACAAAACCATTCGGGCGGCTACCCCAATTTCTCGAGCTTCACCCTTGCAAGACGGCCGGTTTTTCCTGCCATCATTCAAAGGCCTACTGCATCGTCACTCGCAAAACGATTCGCTTGGCAGTTGGAAGCTTCAATCTCACTTTCAGTGGGCTATTCCGAAACCGTGAGGTCATCGAGTCCTGGTGCTGGCGATCCGCTGATTCGTCAGATTTACACCTGCTCTACGAGTGGATCGATTTTCTGAAGCAGCACTACCTGACCGAGTCTCACGAATCTTCTGCATCAGCGCTTGGTGCCGCCTTGCTGACCATAGAGAAGCGAACTTCAGTGTGGCTGAAACCGACAGAATCAGCGAGCCACTTCCTTGCTTCGGGATACGGCAATCAAAAGGGAATTGACGCGCTGGTGGCGCAATGGAACCGGTGGTTTCCCGATCAAGGCCCAGATCGCCTTTTTGTGGTTTCACCATTCTTTGATGAAGCCCCACAAGGCAATAGCATTGCGGCGAAACTGATTGAACAGTTTCCGATACTGTCCGACATAGAAGTCGTGACCGACGAGTCCGCCTTCAACAACCTGTCACAAATGCATTTCGGCCCCGTAGCAAAGCGAAAGCGCTCGACGCTACGTTT
>CAYSYX010001038.1:0-2238 GCA_964435055.1 uncultured Polyangium sp.
ATATCGAGCTATCGGCTGCTTTTGGCAAAGCGTACAGCCGCATTCCGCTCAAGAAATCGCCGCACATCTTGCAGGCAGACGCTCTGGAAATCGACTGGAATGAACTGCTACCGGCCAAATCGTGCTCCTATGTCCTCGGCAATCCGCCATTCTGCGGTTCAAAATATCAGACGGAGGCGCAGCGAGCACAGGTACGGCGCATCGCGAACCTGGGTCGAGGCGGTGGAACGCTCGATTATGTGACGGCGTGGTTCATCAAGACCGGAGAGTATGTTCGCCCGAGCGAAGCCACGGTCGGATTCGTTGCGACGAACTCCATCACGCAGGGCGAACAGGTGGCGCAGCTCTGGCCGATTCTCTTTGCGCGTTGCGGTCTTGAGATTGCATTTGCGCACCGGACCTTCGCGTGGGACAGCGATGTGCGTGGGAAGGCGCATGTTCACGTTGTCATCCTTGGGCTTGTTAAGCGCCACCAAACTCCGTCGGTCAAGCGCTTGTTCAGCTACGACGACATTCATGGCGATCCGGTCGAAAGCACGCACAAGGCGTTATCGCCATACTTGTTCGACGTGGGAACTCTTTCGAATCGGCACTTGGTTGTCGAGGAAGTGAGCCGCCCCTTGAATGGGGCGCCAAAGTTGATCATCGGAACCAAGCCGATTGACGGAGGAAACTACATATTCGATCGCGCCGAATATGACCTATTCGTGAAGCACGAGCCGCGAGTGAAGCCCTACCTGCATCCTTACGTGGGTTCCGATGAATTCATCAATGGTGGTGAGCGTTGGATCTTGGTTGTCGACGAGATTCCGGTGACTCAGGTTCGGTCGATGGTTGCAGTCAAGGAGCGGATTGATGCGGTGCGCGAAATGCGCAAAGCAAGCACGAGTCCTCCAACTCGGAATCTCGCAGAAACGCCGACACGATTCCACGTGACAGTGATTCCCAAGACACCATTCTTGGTGATCCCAAAGGTGAGCTCGGAGAAGCGTGACTATGTGCCGATTGGGTGGTTAAAACCTCCGACAATCCCCAGCGACCTTGTCTTTGTTCTTGAAGGCGCCGACTTGTGGCATTTCGGAATTTTGACTTCTCGCATGCAAATGGCCTGGCTGCGGCACATCGGCGGCAAATTGAAGAGCGACTATCGATTCTCCATCGGCATTGTTTACAATACCTTTCCGTGGCCGACAGCGACGGATGTGCAGCGCGCCGAGATCCGGAGGCTCGCTGAAGTCATTTTGATTGTGCGTGCGAAATTCGCTGATGCATCCCTCGCTGATCTTTACGACGCTACGACCATGAAGCCTGAGCTGCGCAAAGCGCATCGAGACCTGGATGTGGCGGTTGAACGGCTCTATCGAAAGGCTGTATTTGCGACCGATCGAGAGCGTGTGGAATATCTTTTTGGTCTCTATGAAACGATGATTGCCCCTTTGACGACACGAAAGGCGGCCTTGGGGTCGAAGCTGAACAAGTAGAAGCGACGCAGACGCTATCGTCCCACACAAATCGGGCGCCGGAGCTATCGTGCAACGCGAGGATTTGACGTAACCAGTGTTCCGCTCCCAGCCCCCTCGCGCGACTTGACCCACACCCGTAGATCTGCGCGTGGGCACATCGCGCGATTCGGCCCTTTTGCCGCGCCCACACGGAGGGCCCTCGCTGAGGGGCGACCCCCAACCGAGGCCCTCGGCAAGGGCTCCGCGTGGGGGTCGAGTGTCACGTTGGCGGCGTGCCGAGGTGCCGATGTTGACGTCGAGGTGCTCACACAGGCCAGATGACCGGGGGCTCCCGGACGTTGATGCGCAGCGATGGGCCTATGGGGCGAGGGCGGTTGGCGTTGCAGGTTCAGCCAAGGTGGGCACGACGGCGCCGGTGTCGGGGTCGACATCCTCGACGGTGCGGCGCGAGCGCATGTAGGCGCGGATCAATTCGTTTTGCCGGAGTATCGGACCGAGCAGTTTTGCACGTGCGGCGGTGTCCGTGTCGTGATCCGAGGGGTACAATCCGAGGATCATGGCGACAGCTTGAAGCATGAGCTGTTGGCCCTTGGTGCGGGCATCTTTCACTTCGGCAAAAGAGATGTTTTTGGTGGCCAGGGCGATCGCGGAAGCATAACGCTTTTCGAGGTCCACGAGACGCGTAAGACGGCGCTCAAGGCTCAAATCATTAATGACGGGAGCCCATTCGGCGGATTGCAAGCAGGCAATGATTCGTTGTACCTCGGCCAGTTGG
>CAYSYX010001039.1:0-2237 GCA_964435055.1 uncultured Polyangium sp.
GATTTGCTCCGTCGCGCCATGGGCAAAAAGAAGCCCGAAGAGATGGCGAAGCAGAAGCAAACGTTTGTCGACGGTTCCGTGAAAAACGGCGTCGCATCGGAAGACGCCGAGCGCATCTTCGGCTTGCTCGAGTACTTCGCGGGGTACGGCTTCAACAAGAGTCACTCGGCCGCGTACGCGCTCATCACGTACCAAACGGCGTATCTCAAGGCGCATTACCCGGTTGAATTTCTCTGCGCGTTGATGACGGCCGATCGCGACAAGATCGAGAAGGTCGTGCGCATCATCGCGGAAGGTCGCGCGTGGGGCGTGGACATTCTGCCTCCGGACATCAACGAATCGCAGCTCGACTTCTCGGTCATTTATTTGACGCCGTCGGCGAATGGTGCAGCACCGAAAAAGAAGAAGACCCGCATCAAAGATCGTTTGGAGCCAAAGATTCGTTTCGGGATGGGCGCGATCCGCGGCGTTGGCGAAGCAGCGCTCGAAGGCATCCTCGAAGTGCGTCAATCCGGCGGTCCGTTCGGCGATCTCTTCGACTTTGCGACGCGCATCGATCCGAAACGCGTGAACAAAGGCGTGCTCGAAGCGCTGGTGCAATCCGGTGCGTTCGACTCGACCTTGGCGCCCAAAGGGATCTCGCGAGCGCGAGCGTTTGCCGCACTGGAACAGGCGCTCGAGCGTTCACGCAGCGCGAGCAAAGATCGCGAACGCGGACAAACCTCGTTGTTCGGTCTGATGGCGAAAGCCACGCCGGCTGCGGAGCAGAAGCTGGACGAGTATCCGCAGTGCGAACCGTGGGATCTGCGCGACATGCTCGTCCGCGAGAAAGAGTCGCTCGGGTTTTACGTGTCGGGACATCCGCTCGATCGGTACGGCGCGGAGCTGGGACGTTTCGAAGTCACGCCGACGGCAGCGTTGGCCGCGAAAGATTCGTGGGCGAAGGTTCGTGTGGCGGGAATGGTCGAAGGTTTCCGCGAGAAGATCATCAAAGGCGGCGGGAAGCTCGCGTTCTTCAACCTCGAGGACACCACGGGTCGCGTCGAGGTGAAGGTCCGAGACAAACAGCTCGAAGCGTACGGCGAGATCTTGCGGGGAAGCGAGCCGGTGCTCGTTTCGGGGAAGGTGAGTTTTCCGCAGGTGGAAGAGACCGAGGAAGAACAAGCCGGACCGCGCGATCCCACGCTGATGCTCGATGAAGTCGTCATGTTGGCCGATGCGATTCGTTCCGAAACGAAGAACGTGCGTATCAAGCTGAACGCGCGAAAGGTCACGCGCGATCACATCGGCAAACTGCGCGGCGTGTTGCAAGCGAGCCCCGGAGGTTGTCCGGTACAACTTCTGATCCAGCTCGACGATGGAGCCGAAGCCGTCTTGGCGCTCGGGCGAGACTTGAACGTTTCACCCAACGATTTGATGCTCGCGAGCTTGGAGAAACTCTTCGGGGAGAAGGTGGCGGAGCTGCGTTAGCTCGTCGCGTTTTTCACGAGTGTGTCGAGACGAACTTCCACGGTCGTCTTGTCTTCCTGATGCTTCAAGAGCAAGCCGAGCGTGTCGCGCGCCAGATCCGGATCCAGCGTCGACACGCCGAGCAGCAGCACACCTCGCGCCCAGTCGAGCGTTTCACTCACCGCGGGTGGTTTGCGCAGGTCCATTTTGCGGAGCTGTCCGACAAACGCGACCAGATGCGCAGCGAGTTTGTCCTCGATGCCGGGGACGGACAGCTTGATGATCGCCAGTTCCCGCGACGACGACGGGTAGTCGAGAAACGCATGCAAACAGCGGCGACGCAACGCTTCGGTCATCTCGCGCGTGGCGTTTGTCGTAAGGAGCACGAGCGGACGGTGTTTGGCGCGGAACGTACCGAGCTCGGGGATCGTCACTTGCAGTTCGGAGAGGATCTCGAGCAGGAACGCTTCAAATTCGGGATCGGCGCGATCGACTTCGTCAATCAGCAAAACGACGGGTTCGTCACTTCGTAACGCCGCGAGGAGAGGGCGGGCGAGGAGGAAGTGTTCCGAGAAGAACGACGCTTCGCTCTTGGCGACGATTCGCGCGGCATCGGCGATGTTCAGGCCTTTCGTTTCGGCGGCGACGGCATCGCGGAGCAGCTGCGTGTAGAGCATCTGACGCGCGTAATCCCATTCGTAGAGCGCTTTGGCTTCGTCGAGTCCTTCGTAACATTGCAGGCGAAGCAGCGGTCTTCCGAGGGCTTCGGCGGTGGCGCGAGCGAGATC
>CAYSYX010001040.1:0-2236 GCA_964435055.1 uncultured Polyangium sp.
AGGGAGAAGCGGGGCCAGCGATGGATGTGATTGGTGGTTCGGGTTTCCGCGGCGAGGCTTAGAAGCAGCCGCCACAGGCAACACCGCGAACTGCGGAACCCAAGGTGATGGCAGTGCTTGTGCGCACCGGCATAATGTGGGCATCGCGATTATCGGGAGCATGTGATGGCAATCCATCTCGTCGTGCGCAACATTGAACCTTCGGTCGCACAGGCCTTGAAGGAGGCGGCTGCCCGGCACGGACGGAGTGCTGAGGCTGAGCACCGGGAGATCCTGCGGGCGGCGCTCACCCGACTGGCGCGTCGTAGCTGCAAGGATGTGCTGACCGCGATGCCCGATGTAGGGACCGACGAAGACTTCGATTTCAGGCAGGCCTGATGTTGCTGCGCAGCACCAAGGTCATCAGGGGTCTCTGCAGTTGACGTTATCCCGATGCGTCGGTGCCGTCAGTACTCCATTGAGAATCTCGTTGGGCCGATCCTGCACTGGCAGGTCTCAGTGCTTTATGACGATGGGGGCGACTTACGACCCAAAGCGGTAGTTGGCAGCTTGTAAAGCGGACATTCAACGTAGAAGTGAGTGGCCTGCGCGGCCTTTTGCGCAGACCGGCTCAACTGCCGAGTTAGATTTACTTTGCACTGAGCTTGTTGTACATCTTCTCAGCAATTGCCGTAATGCGACCTACATCATTGTTGAATAGAGCCTCCACCAGCTTTCGATTATCCCCGGTCAAATTTTCGTTTTCCGTAAGATCACTGAGAGTCTCCCCAACAAATTTACACAAACGGTCTCTAGGTTTGGAAGAAAGCAACTTGGGAAGGATCACCTCATCGTTCTGGACGACCTTCCCAAAATAGTATGCCCACCTGTCAATTGGGATCCTTTTCAACTCACGTTCGGCAACAGGTGCCGCGGTATGGGCGTGTCCCCATGGGTTTCCAAGAAATGAGCACAGATACGCTTGAACGCATTCTATGAACGCGGGAGCGGGAATTGAGCTTCCTAGCTTCGATAGATTTGAAACCAGTGGCCCCTCCGTATAAAAGTTGTTCATGGCAAAGTGAGCTTCGATAACCGATTTGGCAGCCTTCTTGAACGTTGTCGATCTAAGGTTTTCAGGGACGTAGTCGAAGCCCTTCACTTTAAGAAGAGCGTTCTTTAGCCCCTTGGCAGCGTTGATATTTCCAGCCGAAGTCACATCTCGGTACGCATTTCCAATCTGCCAGCGATCTTTCTCAGCGATGTGAGGCCACATCGGCTGGATGAGATTGCTCAGATTTCCGACGGCATGCTCCTGTCCAGCCCCCTTTTCATTTTTGACAGCGGCCACCAGCACCGCAATTACCGTCTTCAAATAGAAGACAGGCGATTCCAAAAGCTGAACGATTTGTGGATCATCCAGCGGGATGGTTTCGGTTACAAGGCGCTTTCTGAGCTCTGAAAATTCAATAGCAATTGAAATCTCTGAGTCGCCAAGGATGTATCTAACGCATGTACTGACAATCTGTGCCGCATCCACCAAGGAAAGCTCTTCCCCATCCTTCTCTGCCTTGTCTGAGAGGTAGTGGCTAATCATTTCTAGTGCTTGTCGGAGCTTCAGCGCGCCGGTTGCGCTGATTGCGCCTAAATGCTCCGCGAGCGATATTGCGTTGTAGTCATTCAAGACCATTTCAATGTTGCTGAACTCATCAATTTCCTCATCGCCAAGCATTTCGCCGATAAAGGACATGCCCAATGACTTAAGCGACGATTTCAGGCGAATCATAGACCGGCGCCAGGTATATTCGGCGCCCATATCGTATGCTTGATTTTCGAAGGCCCGAGCAATGTCACTTTTTTGCTTTATGGTGAGGCCATTAGCAACGGTAATGATCTGCTGGGGCTTAGTGAAATCATTTGGAATCGTTAGTCCGGTGGGGCCAACCCATATTAGGTCGTTACTTGCCATCTTTCGCGCTCCAGAATTTTTCGTTGCCGTCGTGTGACTTGTAGAAGCAGCTTTCAAAGACACTGCTCAGCTTCAGTACTTCAAACGCTCTTGTCCTAGCCCCCCCGACAATCTCTTCCTTTTCTGTCCCATCTGGCTTGACGAATACGTGGTACCCAAGAACCTTGCCTTTCGACGAGAACACCGTCACGCCATCATGGTGAAGCATTGATTGGATAAGTGAAGAATGAAGTCTGTTGGACGTGGAGGCTTCTCTAGTCTTCTGCTCCTCGGATTGAATTACAAGGT
>CAYSYX010001041.1:0-2229 GCA_964435055.1 uncultured Polyangium sp.
GTACAGCATTGGATGCATTGACCAACCTCTGACCAAGTATCGCATCCACGACAATTTGAGCCGACCGAGTCCCCAAACACGCGCCAGGACTTTGTTCGAGCAAGTGCAAGTATTGTCCCGCTTCGAAGCTTTAAACCAATGCGCAGATCTTGAAAGCATGCTGCCCGAAGTCACAATCGCCCCTCCTCACGGTGTGCGTGAAGAACCTTACGTGCAGCATCTATTAGCATCACACGCGTGGGGCCTCGCGACCCCCCAACACCGGGTTTTCGCGATTAATAATTGGTTCCGCATTCTTGGTGTTGATGAGTGGCGCGACGACTTACAATTGCTGGGCGTAAATGCCCGCTTCTTGTCGAACTACACGGCGCAGCATCCGCTACCCGACGCCATAGGACATACGCCAATGGGCTTTTTGCGAGCGAATGCGAGTCGATGGTTGCCGGCACGCTTGCGTAGACGATTATCACGATTCAAGCGCCACAATTTACGCACGTAATAGACGCAGCCTAGTTCGAGAACGTCCGCAGAGCATCTACAACGCGCGCGATGTCGGCACTGGACAGATGGGGATACATTGGCAAGCTTAAGACCTGTCCCGCCAGACGCTCAGAGACTGGAAACGGCCCTGCATTGAGAGCATCGTAACATTTCTGGAGATGCGGAGGGATCGGATAGTGAATGACCGTTGCGATTTGATTTTCATTCAAATGAGACTGTAACGCGTCTCTGCGCTCACTCAGTATCACATACAAATGCCAGACAGGCTCGGCCCAATCCGGAACAAAGGGAGGGACTACTCCAATTCGCGAAAGATGCGTTGAGTAGAGCGTTGCGTTTTTCCGGCGTAGCTCGTTCCATTCGTCCAGTTTAGACAGCTTCACTCGCAAAAATGCTGCCTGCAGCTCGTCAAGCCTCGTATTGAAGCCAAGTTCTGTATGATGATACTTAACGTGCGAACCGTAACTCCTCAGCTGACGGACTTTATCTGCAACGTCGCCATCGTTCGTTACTATTGCCCCGCCATCACCCAGAGCACCCAGGTTCTTTCCAGGATAGAAGCTTGTCGCCGCAGCGTGGCCCAAGGACCCGACGCGCCTGCCTTTGTACCTCGCTCCTTGAGCTTGAGCGGCATCCTCAAGAACGAGCAGATTGTTCTCTGCCGCGATCTTGTTGATGGCATCCATATCAGCGGGTTGCCCGTACAAGTGCACCGGGATAATTGCGCGCGTCCTAGATGTGATCGCCGCCTGAATTCTCTCGGGATCGATGTTATGCGTTCTTGAATCCGGTTCAACACCGACAGGCGTGGCGCCGCATTGCGTTACGGCCAACCAGGTCGCGATGAAAGTATTCGTGGGGACAATGACCTCATCACCACTACCAACTCCCCATGCACGCAAGATGAGGTGAATAGCATCCAATCCGTTGCCGACACCTACGCAATGTTCAACGGAGCAATATCGGGCAAACTCCTGCTCGAACGCTGCAACCTCCGCCCCCAACACAAACATGCCAGAGTTCGTGACTCTCAAAAATGCTTCCTGAAGGGGCTGACTTACCGAGTTGTGGAGCTCTTTGAGGTCCAGGAACGGAACGGATTTCATTTCTTCAAGGCTTTCGTTGCTTCCAGAAACTCGTCGTAGTGGCGATAATAATCGCCTTCGTCGTAAAGTTCGGAAGCGAGAACCAAACAAACCGCATTAGACGAGAAATTGTCCAGATCGCGCCACATCATCGGAGGAATGAAGAGCCCATAATAGGATCTGTTCATGTGAAAGCGCTTTTTTTCGTGTCCGTCGTCTAACGTGACATCGAAGCTTCCGGACATCGCGATCATGAGTTGCTGGAGTTTCTTGTGCCCATGCGCCGCACGCGATGAGCCGCCAGGCACGTCGTACAAATAATAGACGCGTTTTATTTCAAAGGGGATGTGGCGATTGTTCTCCACAACAGTCAGGTTCCCACGCGCGTCGTTTATGCGTGGCAGATCGATGATTCTTGCATCGCTAATCAATGACACCCCCCTCTTAAACTTCAGTCGGCGCATCGAATCTAATGCGCGATCGCCGGCCTGAATGCATCCTTCAACGACAGCTGGATGACGCAACCAAGACCGCCTTCAAGACTTTTCGAACGCCCCTTAGCAAATATTGATCTATGATAGGGTGCGCAGCAACTATTTCCCCAAAGATATTAATGTCGAGCGCGTGTGCGTCACCGAATTAC
>CAYSYX010001042.1:0-2227 GCA_964435055.1 uncultured Polyangium sp.
GGCCAAGACTCAGCACGAGTTGAGACGCTTCATCGACACAAACAAGGTCGTAAATTGGTGCAGTACATTCGATCTGACCCGGCCACTTGCATTCTCGAAGAAAACGCTGAATGCCCCAAACCGTCGACCCAATTACAACATGATCGCTACCCAGGTGGGCGAGGAGTTCTTTCGACGCCTCTATTTTTTCGATTCCGGGTAACGAGAACTGGGCAGAATCATGGGCGAAGTAGATGACCGACGGCGGTTCATTCGAAAGATCAGTTGCAAGTTTTGCGATGCCCTGAAGAAGATTGACGATTGCGGCGTGAGTGAAGGCAGTCACCAGAATTCGGCAAGGAATTCCGCGTTCTCGACAAGCAACGAGGTAACCTACAGCCATTATGGAAAGCACATGCGTCTTGCCAGTCCCTGGCGGGCCGAGCACGAGTGCAACCCGTTGCGTTGCGCACCCCTCCCATGCCGCAATCTGCGCCGAACGGAGTGGGCGCATATCATGGCTTTCCAGCGCCTGGATGGCCCAATCACGCCCCGCCAACCAGGTTACTCTAGATGATTCGGCAACGCCTTCAGCAAAACCCAAAGGATCACGCAGGAAGTACAGGATTTCTTCGCGGACGCTCATTTTGAGGTGCCTCCCTGCGCAAGGAATCGAAGGAACGTATCGACGCGACCAAAGTTCACGTCTTCAAATGCTTCGTCAACGTGATAGTTATCTTCCTTGTTCTCTCGGAGCATGCGCTGAAACGCACTCGACTCGAAGGACGCCGCACTCATGGTAACAAAGAGTGTGTTTTCCTTTGGTTTTTCGTCATTGTTGTCTACGATGGAAATCCCATGATTCCGCCATGAGGCTGGATTCAATCTGATATCTGGATCGTCATTATGAAGGATCAACGGTCTTGAGTGCGCAGACAATTCGCAGTTGCGGCTCTCGGGCGGAACACGAAATAGCAACCAACGGGCTCGAACATGACTCTTGCCATGTTTCAAGAGGCGCAAGTTTGAAAAACACCGCAATCTATCGCGCCGCTGGGAAACTGGTAATGCCAGTTCGGTGAGTCGTGAAAGCAAGCCGGCTCGGTTTTCGATTGCCTCGTGAGCTCGAATAACGTCAAGAGACCCAGCATTAAGCGGATCAAATGATGCCTGGAACCTAAAAGGGGCCTTTTTGAGTCGCAGGAAAGGCACAGGAGAAGTGGCATTATCATCGAAAATCCATTGCACAAGTGACGCAAGGGATTCAAGCCTTTGCACGACATCAGCTCGGACTAATCCCGGGTCTATTTGGCTGTCCCTAAGGGCCCGACACACATCCACTGAAAGTCTCGCAGAAAATGGTCGATAGAATTTTGAGTCTGGATGGTACGGGATTACGAGCTGCGTTGATGCCCGCGAGAGCGTATCTGTTACTTGTCCGAGGTCATGCGACACCGTGATCGGCAGTGCGTAAAGTTGTTCTACGACGCTACGCACGGCGGTGGCGGGGAGATGATGGACGCCACGATAGTCGGGATCGGGGAGAATTGGCTCAGGAGGAAACATTCTTATGAGGTGGAGTAGCCGAGAACGTATTACCTCATCTCCAACGTGTCGGCCAAGCGCGGCCTGCAAGCTCTGGGCTTCGGACGGCTCGTAAACGAAAATGTGGCTGTAAATGGGGAGTCGTTCAGCGCAGCCATTATGACAATGGATCGCGTCCAGATCGGCAATAAGTTTGCCTAGCACGATACGTATTGCATCGGCCTCTTCAGCTAGGGTGCCAGATGCGAGCACCTGCACAACAAATTGTCGGTCGGTGCCTTGCTCGCGCAAGTAGCCAAGTGTTGCAAGGTTTCCGGACACTGCATCGACATCGGCAACCAGATACAACCGCACGTCGGCTTTCGGTGGCATGAGAAAAGACAAGCGATCCTGAAGTCGTGTGACACGGCCCGAGCAAAGAGCTTCGGCTCTGGCAACAAAAAGCTCGGCCCGTGACGCCAAGGACCAATTGCATGCTTTAGCCGCCGCCTTTAGGCCCTTGGCTGCCGCCAACTGCCCGACTGTGCTGATGCCTAAGCGGTGCAGGCTTTGCTTGGAGTCTTGAGAAAGACCGGCGACCGCCGACACGTCACGAGTGCTAGCAAGTCGATTAAGGCTAATGGATTGCTGGCAGTGTGGAAGGTATTCGCATCCTTCGCACTTGAAATAAATATGGAACCTCGTGTCATCTGTTGTCGAGGAT
>CAYSYX010001043.1:0-2224 GCA_964435055.1 uncultured Polyangium sp.
ACGAACTTTCTTCAGCGGCATGGTCGGCATCATGGGACTGGGCGTTTTGACGCAAGGTTGCGTTGCGGAGGGCGGCGATTGCTCGGGCATTTGCGGATGCGGCGTCGACACGACCATGACATTCGCGGCGACGGTGCAAGATGTAATGACCGGCATGCCGCTGGCCAATATCGAACTTTATTGTCACGGCGAGGACACCCCGATAAGCACGAGCGACGCCAAAGGCGGGATTGGTTTTTCGATCGAAACCCAAGAACTTCCCGGATGTGGCTTCGCCCGCTGCACGAACCTGCGTTTGCACGATCCGACGGGTGCGAAGACCGACGTCGAAGGCACCTACTACGAATTCAACAACACGACCGTGAACATGTAGCGAAGAGAAGGTTTGATGGAGGCGGGCACGATTGTCGATCAGCGGTTCCAAATTGCCGCCCTGGCAGGTTCGGGTGGCATGGGAGCCGTGTACCGAGCCGACGAATTGGGGACGGGAAAAACCGTCGCCATAAAAATCATGCATTCGAACGGCCCAACGGAACACGCTCGGTTTTTGCGCGAAGCGCATGTTTTGACGAAATTGTCGCATCCGGCAATCGTTGCCTGCTTGGGTCACGGAGCATTACCCTCGGGTGAACCCTGGATAGCCATGGAATGGCTCGAAGGTGAAACCCTCGCCGACAAACTCGAACGAGGTCCACTGGCCCCGGCCGAAACGTTGGTGATTGTCCGGGCAATCGCCGGCGCATTGGAAACGGCGCATGCCCACGGTGTCGTGCATCGTGACATCAAACCCGGAAACATTATTTTGGAAGCCGGTGAACCTGCCCGAGCGCATTTGATTGATTTCGGCGTCGCCCGATTACGCTCGGCCCATTCGTTTACCGAATTTGGTACGGTGTTGGGGACACCGGCCTACATGGCGCCGGAACAGATTCGAGGCGCAAGCGAGGCGGATGAACGCGCCGATCTTTATGCATTGGGGGTGATCCTATTCGAATGCTTGACCGGGCGTTTGCCGTTCACCGCCCCGAACTTCATTGGTATCATGACCCAAGCGTTGTTCGAGCGACCTCCGCGCCTTCGAGATATCAATCCCACGTTGTCCCCGGCACTCGAATCGCTCGTGGACGCGCTCTTGGAAAAAGCCCCCGAGCGTCGCCTCGGGCCGGCGCGAGCCGTCTACGAAGCGCTTCATCGGGTTGATCTCGAACAACTCGTCACCCGCCCGTCGTCACCGCCGAAAACACAACGTTTGACCGAGGACGAATTGCGTTTCGTATCCATTGTTTTCGTTTCTCGAGACGTACTGCCTCCGGAATCGATCAACGCTGAAACGCTCGCCGATCCAACCGAAGGACAACTCGTTGCCGCCATCGAACGCATTGCCGCACCTCTTCACGGGCGCGTCGAAGGATTACGCGACGGCACAATCATCGTCGCATTTCCCGCCAAAGGCACAGCTACGGATCAGGCGGCGATGGCCGCACGCACCGCGCTTGCCATTCATGATCTCGGTCTGGGACTCCCCATTACGATGGCGACGGGCCGGTCGAGCGCACAAGTTGGATCCTTGTATTCGGACGCGGCCATTCGCGCGTCGGCGTTATGTGCGTATTGTTCGTCCGGAGCAACGTCGATTCCGATGGACGAAACGACGCGCGGACTGCTCGACATGCGGTTTTCGGTCGAACACCGCGATGGCGTGTATTTCCTCATGGGAGAAGATCCTTTTGGCGAACCCGGACGCTTGTTGTGCGGACGACCGGCGCCGTTTGTCGGACGTGAACGTGAAGTGCATTTGATTGAAAAAATATTCGAAGATGTCGTTCATGAGCCGCGAGCCGCTGCTGCGATTGTCGTCGGCGAAGCGGGAGCGGGCAAATCCCGCTTGGCTCACGAATTACTGGCGCACTTTTCACGCAACGAACCGCTGACGGAGATCTGGGTTGGTCGAGGTGTGGCGGGTGGCACGGGCGGAGCATTTGGAATGCTCGCGGGCGCATTGCAACGCGCAGCCGATATTCATGAAGGAGAATCGACGCTGGTTCGGCACCGAAAATTCGCCGAATTCGTGGAGGCCCGAGTGCCCGGACCGAAATCCACGTCCGTCATCACGTTTTTGGGTGAAATCGCCGAAATACGCGAGGAACGAAGCCCCGAGAACGTCGAACTCCAAGCTGCCCGTCGAGATCCGGTTCTGATGCGGGATCGTATTCGATTCGCATTC
>CAYSYX010001044.1:0-2211 GCA_964435055.1 uncultured Polyangium sp.
GCCGCCATAACCCCAATTCATTCCCAATCGGCTCAAGTCGAGCACGTTCAATTTTTTCGCCTGTGGGGTGAGTTGTGCGATTCGATGCCGGAAGCGTTCCTCGTAATCGTCGTATTTGATGCCGGTCAGGGCCATGTTTCCTTCCTTGAGACGTGGGTCAGGGAAGATACGTCTACCGCGTGAAATTCATTTTTCGTGCAATGGGGGCGTGTTCCAGGGAAAACTCAGCACCGCGGAAATGCTGTCCATGTTGCCGGCGAAAAAGCCCGCAGTGGGCCGCTCAATTCGAGCGAAATCACCCACCGCGGGCAATGACTCACTTCTTGGGCGGGTTATTTCCTCGACCGCCGCCCGACGGATTGCCCGTCTGGCTCGGTCCGTTGCCCGACTTGACGCCGCCGCCCGAGCTGCCTTTGCCTCCGCCGCTTCCTTTGCCCATAGCGTTCCTCCTTACTTGAGTTTACCGTGACGAAGCCTGGAAGATAAGTACGATGCCCATGGAAGCACGTTTCGTGCCAACGCGCAAGCGCAAAGATTTTCGTTTTGCCATCACGGCGGCGTTGAAGCTCGGCGAGAAAGAGGCCGATCCGATGAACGGGTGGGTACCACCGGCGACCAACGCGTGCGGTTGGCCCAAAGCCGATCCGGCCGCCTACATCAGACGGGTTATGGCGGGTTTGCCGACGTGAAAACGGCCATTCTCGCCGACAAAGTCCTTGATTCGGAGTACGCGGACGTTATATGGAGTATTAGGGCTTACTCCCAGGGATTTTGACCGGTTCACTCGGCGGCCACCGGTAAGCCTTCATCCGGTTCGGCGAGCACGGGTTTGGGGTAAGCATGCCCCATCTTTTCGCGGGCACGCGCGACGTCGAAGAGCCATTGAATTTTCGCGGCGGATGCATTGCGCGCAGCCTGCCAAGCGTCGATTTCGCGTTCGAGGGTGGCCCGATCCTCGATGCGTCGATCGAGGCATTGCTGTTTGAGCACGCCGATTTCAATCTCGACCATATTAAGCCAACCGGCATGTTTTGGTGTGTAGTGAAGTTCGAGTCGCCGTGCGATTCGGTGCGCTTCATTGGGCGAAAACGCTTGATAAAGCGTGCCGAGGCGATGGGTCGAGAGGTTATCGAGCACGACACGAATCAGCGCCGCATTCGGATAATGCACATCGACCAAATCACGCATGCACTCGGCGAAATCAATGGCAGTGCGGTGCTCGGTGACCTTGACGTGTCGCCAAGGCGCGTGTGCATCAACGAAAACGAAGAGATTCGCCGTCCCATTGCGACGATATTCATAGTCAATACGAGCTGGTTTTCCCGGTTGCGCGGCAATCGGCACGCGCGTTTCACCGATCAATTGAATGGGCGATTCATCAAAGCTCACGACCGGTTTGTGTGGATTGGGCGTTTCGGTATACAAATCGAGTATATCCTCCATTCGCGCGACGTATTCGCCGTCGACTTCGGGTATGCACGACATTTTCTTTGCCAGGGTTTGAGGTCATTTTCGGCCAGTCGACGACGCACCGTTTCGCTCGATGGGGACGAATGATCGTTTAGACGCACCATTTCACCCGCCAAAAGTTCCAGCGTCCAGCGAGAATGACCCAAGGGCGGCAACGAGCAAACCGTCGCAACCAGAAGTACTTCCTCGTGGCCCGACAACTTGCGCACGCCGCCGGCTCGAGGTTCCTCTTCGAGTGCTTTTTCCAGGCATTCTTCGACGAAGGCTCGTTTTACGCGATAAACTGTCGATGTCCCCACGCCGACGCTTGCCGCGATATCTGCGTCGCTCATGCCATTGTCCGCGGCCAGTAAAATCAGTGCTCGCTTGATTTTGCGCCTTCGTGCTACCACCGCTCGTGAATTGGCGCAATGTTGCCCGCTCGTCGTCTGTCAATTCGACGATCCACCGCACGTTCATTGAATCCTCCCGCGAGGATTCAAGCAAATGGAAATGGTTTGTCAATCCAAATGAACCGGACATTTACAGAAAAACAGGGCCAGTACCTCGCGTATATTTACACCTATCGCCTTCTGAATCGAAGGTCTCCTGCGGAGACGGACATGCAGGCGTTTTTCCGGGTCACGCCGCGCAGCGTCCATCGGATGGTTGTTGAATTGGAGAGCAAAGGGCTGATCCGACGGCAGCCCGGTCAGGCTCGCAGCATCGAACTGTTGGTCCCAACCGACGTTCTCCCACCCC
>CAYSYX010001045.1:0-2209 GCA_964435055.1 uncultured Polyangium sp.
GGTGTACACATTGCACCCCGCGCGAAGACGCCGAGTGCGTAACTGAGGGAATAACCGCCCTGGATGTCCACGCCCGTCAGCGTGGGTGATCCGACGCAGGAGTCGAAATCGATACCCTTGGCCAATTGCCCCGCGCTCACCCCACCAAAGAGCGTTGCATTGGTGACGGACAAACCGGTCACATTTCCGGCTGCATAAAGACCCGTCGTAAATCTTTGCGACGATCCCCCGCTGATGGATCCCCCGGTAATCGTTGCCGAACAACCCTGACAATTGAACCCCATGGCGGTATCGCTCGCGCCGCCCGGAGATGTCGTTACATTGACAAACGTCCCTCCGGCATTGGTCACAGTGATGGCTGTTTGCTCACTGTAGTTTCCTTGTCCGTTTCCCTGAGCCGAGAACGTGCCACCGATGATCGTAGGTGAAGCTGTACCTCCGTTTTGTGTACCAATCCTCAGGCCCCACGAATAATGAGCCAAACCTCCCGTGCCCTTGACGTTCACCAACGTGGGTGAAGAATTCGTTATAGAGATCGCCGTCGAGTACGTGGGTTGTTGTGAGACGACGGGGGGATCGTCACCGACGACGTTTACCCCGTCGAGCGTCGTCGCCGACGTGATTCCATTGGAAAAACCGACGTATCCTTTGATGGTCGTGACGTAGGTCGTGATGTCGCGAGACCAATCGACACAATTGTATCCGCCATAAATGCTCACGCCTTCGATCATGCCGACGATTTCGCGGTAAACACTGTCGCCCGCAGCAGGCACATCGCATAAACAAATGTCCGCACCGACCTTGGCGGCAATCGCTTTGGCTTCCGCGATGGTCGCGACGGGTTGCGCACGAGTTCCCGGGTTACCTGGCGCGCCCACCCCCGCGGGGCCGACAAACGTTCCTCGACAAACGACGGAGCCATTGTCGCAAACTGTGTATTCACCGCACTGACCGACGGCTGCACCACAAGACGCGCCGCCTCCCGGATTGCCGTCGTCGACTTGGCCATCGCAATCGTTGTCGATGCCGTCGCAAATTTCCGGCGTTGCTCCGGCAGTGGGGATGCATTGCAGTGCCCCATTGTTGCACAGCGTCGTTCCTTGATTGCAGGCTCCCGGTTGTCCTGTTGTGCATGCTGTGCCGCCGCCCGGATTGCCATTGTCGATGACGCCATCGCAATCGTTGTCGATGTTGTCGCATGTTTCTGCCGATTGCTGGTTGGGAACGCATACGAGCGCCCCCGAAGTGCACGTATTCGTTCCGGCGCCGCAAGCTCCAGGCAAACCCGTCGAACAAGACGAACCTCCACCCGGGTTTCCCTCGTCGACTTGTCCATCGCAATCGTTGTCGATGTTGTCGCATGTCTCGGTCGTCGGCGAATTCGTCGCATTGCAAACGATGGCGCCCGCATTGCAAGCGGTTGTCCCGGCGTTACATGCGCCCGGTTGTCCCGTCGTACAATTCGCGCCGCCTCCCGGATTGCCGTTGTCGACGACGCCGTCGCAATCGTTGTCGATGTTGTCGCATGTTTCAGATATTGGCGTAACATCGCCCGAACACGCCGTCCACGTCCCGCCGATGCACGTTTGCGTGCCGCTTTTACAAGCACCAATGTTTTCCGTCGCCGCCGGGCCCGAATAACACGATTGCGTCTGCCCGTTCATGCATTGCCCAGCTCCTCCGGCGCCATTGCCCCCAGCGCCCGCTTGTCCCCCGGCTCCGCCCATGCCTCCCGCGCCCGCGCCATTGCCCCCAGCGCCCGCGCCGTTGCCTCCAGCGCCCCCGATCCCGCCACTGCCGGCTTGCCCTCCAGTGCTGGTTCCACCTTGTCCGCCGGCACCGATCCCGTCGTTGCCTCCTGCACCTTGCGGCTTGGAAAGGATGACGGGTTCACACGCTACGCTGCCGATTGCGAGGACGACGAAAGCGAAGTTAGGTAGGCGTGTGGCAAATTCATTCCGGCTCATATCGGACCCCTCGATTGCCATGACGGCGATTCATTCGTGTCGACTCGCCCCGCGCTTTTACCCGGTGCTGCTCGAAGCGTTCATGCGTATGTTGCATCGAGCCGAAAGAACATTCAGAAATCGTCGTCCGCAGCTTCGTCTCGTATTGGTTCGAGCTCTTGCATTCGACCGCCGACCGAGATGTAGGGTGTGGGTCGACGATCTCCAAGCGAAACGAGGCAGCGTCTCGGTGCGTCCGAATG
>CAYSYX010001046.1:0-2202 GCA_964435055.1 uncultured Polyangium sp.
GGGACACCCCGCATTGCGATTCGCCGATGACGACGACGGCGATGAGGTATGGATCAAGGCGGAAACCTTGGCGCACGAAGTCAAGGCCAACCTTGCGGGCGAGCTGCGATTGATTGTGCTCGAAGCCTGTGAGGGAGCGGCGCCGGGCGTATTTGGCAGCGCGGCACAGATTCTCGTTCGCGCGGATGTCGAATCTGTGATCTCCTATTTGTGGCCGGTGCGCGCAGCAGCGTCACTTGGTGCCTCGAAAGCGTTTTACGAGACGCTCACGTCCGGACAAACTGCCCGCGGTAATGTCTTGGCGAGTGTCTCCGCCGCGCGACGAACGCTTCTTGCGGAAAGCGCGGCCGGATTTTCGCTTTTGCTGCACGTCCGTAATGCATCACCCGTCGTTTTCGATTTCGTATCGGCGACCGAACGAGCGCCGTTCACGGTGCCGTTTCAGCAAGACAAACGTTTCCTGGGACGTGATGACGACCTGAAAAAACTACACGAAGTTCTGCAAGCGGATGCGACCATTGGAGTTGGGGCACTCACGGGAATGGGTGGAATCGGTAAAACGCAGCTCGCGGTCGAATATGCGTATCGGTATCGCGAAGCCTATCCTGGCGGCGTGTATTGGGTCAACGCGGCACGGGATTGGCTGGAGGAATTCGCGCGACTTGCGGGAAAAGTCGGCATTCGGGATGAATCCGTTGCGGAATACGAGCGGCTCCGGTGGCTTGCACGGGCATTCGTCGAGCACCTCGCGAAGCAACCCAAATCGCTCGTGATATTCGATAACGTCGAAGATCCGCTGGAATTGCAGAATCGATCGCGCGAGTTCGTCCCAACGGACCTTCCATGCCGGCTCCTTTTCACGACGCGGCGGCAAACGGACGCATTTCCCATGGTCGAAATTCATAGCTTGGATGATGACTCGGCCTTGCGGCTGCTGCTCAATACGGCGACACGAAAACAACTGCTCGAGGCGGGGTCTTTGGAGGATCGCTCGACGGCCCGGTCCATTTGCAAAACGCTGGGGAATTTGCCGCTCGCCATTGCGCTCGCGTCGGCGTACCTGGAAAAACGTCCCAATGTACCATTGCAGGCGTATTTGAAGGGCCTCACCGCAGATGGAGCTTTGCTGGTCTTGGACGGGGCGAAAGTCGACCCGCGACAACTTCCGACGCAGCATGCGCAAGGATTACGCGCGACATTGCAAGAGCAATGGGCAGCCTTGCGCGACGACGGCGATGCGCGAGCGGTCCTCCAAACGGCAGCGCTTTTGGGCGAAGCCGAGCAGATTCCGCGAGCGCGTTTATCGTTGCTCACCGGCCTCGCGGACGAACGCTCGGATTGGCGCGATCCGCCGCTGGACGAAGCGTTGCGCGAGCTGTCGGAATGGTCGCTCGTGGAAACTCTTTCCGAAAGCGCAATACGGTTGCATCCGTTGGTGCGTGAGTTTGCCGTGGGGAAGCTTGGAGCGAACAAGGAGGCGTTTGCTGAGGCATGCGCGGCGCGAATGGCGGATGCGTTGTACGATATGGGGAGGTTGTCGAACGAGGTAGAGCGGCGGGGGGTGGATGAGGTGCTGTATGATTTATGGACAGGCATTTTCCTAGCCGGTGAAGCGGAGCGGCAACGGCTGGCGATACTTTTGCGACCGATCGATCGGCAGGCGCATGTATTTCGAGTTTGGGATCTTCAAACAATGCCTGGGTTCTTCCTGCAACAACTATACAATGGATATTGCAGCTACGAACTACAGAAATCAGCAGAGCACAAATTAGCTGAAATGGGGCACTCGTGGCTGAGTGAACGATTTCTAATCGGTACCGAAGCGTCTGCGCTCGTGCGGACCTTGGAGCATGGGAACGAAGTGTCTTGTGTCGCGGTGAACGGAGACAATTGGATTATCGTATCCGTAGCAAAAGATGGGGGATGCCGATTGTGGGATTTTTATACGGGGCGCTGCTTCCGCGTAATCGAGAAGCCTGAACTTGCAGTACAATGCGTTGCGGTTACAGCCGATGGTAAATTGGCGGTATCGGCGACGGATGACAACATGCTACGAATCAGGGATATTGAAACAAACACCGTAGTGCGCAAGATCGAAGTACCTTCGGATAGTGTGACGAAACTCATCATCCCCACGGGCACCCATTTGGTTATTTCAGGGTCGACAAAGGGTAGAGTCAATGTATGGGATTTGCATACGGG
>CAYSYX010001047.1:0-2198 GCA_964435055.1 uncultured Polyangium sp.
GATGTCGTCCAGAGATCCTGCGCTTCCGTCATCGGCGACACCGACGAGAACAAAGACGCGTTGACCACCAAAGGCACTACCGTAGCCCTTTGCGGCGTCGCCCGTGTTGCCGCTCTCGTCGACGTACACAGTCAAAGTGCCCGATGGCCCGTCCAGCATTTCAACCTCGAACTCTTCCGCGTCGGTTCGAAAGTACACCCACCGAGGCAAATGCTTTACGCCATGATGTGCGAGGGCAACCAGTTCAAACGCCCAGTCCGCCAAGAAATGGGGCAATCGAAACATCTGCGGCCCCTCAGCCAGTTCGATGGTTATCGTGCCTAGAACGATAATGTCCTCAGTATCGCCATCCAACGTCGGCCAAGGTTCGTCTACTCCTGCATCCAAAGCCTCTTGCAGAGGTGCCAAAAGCCTGCCGACCTTCAGAACGAGATACTCGACCCCGTCCTCCGGCATCGGCAACTCCGGCAAACGAAGCCATTCTTCAATTGTTATTGGCGAGGTTGATGCCATTGCGATTGACTCCCCATCTCAATCCGTTGACGTTCGAGCCTTCTCATCGAGCACGTCGCCGATCCACGCGAGTCGCACGGCTTCGACCGTTTGGGTTGCGCCCTTGAGCCGTTCGCACCATGCAGTGAGGAGCTCGATATCGGTTTGACGCTCGTCCGTACGCCGCTCAATTGTTAGCTGTTGCCACAAGTTCGGGAGTTCGCGCCGAATCTCGGCCAGTAGTGGTCGCTCTGCAAGCTGCTCTAGGTCGAGCGCCTCGGCGTGGTTGATCATCTCCAAGGCGGCTTGCTCCATCCGCCGGTAGACCTCAAGAATCGCACGACATTGCGTCTCACCGTATTGCTGCACAACACGCTTGCCGAACTCATCGGGATCGGGAATGCTCTTGAGCGACAAAACATGGTCAAGCAAGATGCGTAACTGAAAGAAAGCCTTTTTGAAACTCGCTCCAATTGCAATGCGGTGATCAACCCATACTGAGAGGCCAAGCTTGTTCCACATTATCTCGGGAATTTGAATGGGCAATACTTCCATCGCATGCTTTCGCAACTCGTCGTCAGACGCCATAACAAAGCTAATTTGACATTGCCATGCTTCGCGATCAACCGCCTTACCACGAAAGAGTGGTACAATGTGAATACGTCGCCAATACAAACGGCGGGCATAACTCGCTAGGGTACCATTGTTCTCGCAAGAATGAATTGCATCACGGACTGCGTTCACCATGCGATCTACCGCTGTGCCGAGAAGCAGCGGATTCTCCATGTCGACTTCCAACCACAGTGTGCGGAGATCTTCCCAATCTACATCCTCGGACACTATCGACGCCCGGAGCCCGTGTTGCTCGAGTGTCTTGAAGGATTTCTTGAGCCGACGCCGCGCTTCGGCTAACTGTCGTTCAAATGCATCTCGGGCTTCTTTGGCGATACTGGCGGAGACCTTGCGTGGATGAAACGCGAATTGATACCACACAAGCCAAAGGCCGAACATCGTATCCGCCTCTTGAGACTCCAGCGCAGACAACTCGTCTTGTTTGTAATAAATCGTAAACTGTTCCCGGAACAATCGCTGAAAACGCGGAAGATGCACGATTGCGTCATAAAGATTGACGACCGAAAGATGATTCTGCTTTGCGTGATTGTGCTGTGCTGCCACGGCCATCGCATGCTCATTTCGTTCGGGATCCCTGCTTCGCCCGAAATGAGGGTTTATTGCCAAAGGAATGCCCGCCTGTTCGCAAAAATTGCTCAGGGTTCGCGTGTACTCCCTGAACGAAGCATCCAACAGTTCACCGGCACGAGAGGGCTTCAATCTGTCGGAAACCTGCACCTCCCCAGCTCCCAATTGATTGTCGGCTGCTCGCGGTAAACGTGGTCTATCGCTGAGCATTTTTCCGACTTTTTTAAGCTCACGGAATGACGAATAGCCAGCAAGCACATCGTTCGTCTGTTGCGCACGAAAATACTTCTGCAAAGCATTGCGGAGTTTGCTAAGTTGGTCGACTACTCTTCGCCTCATATTATAGATAGCGCGAGCGTACTCGTCCCAACCTCCGAGTCGCTGCCTATTCTGAATCATTGCGGTTAGTACCCCATTAAGTTCTGGGAGCCATCGTGGAAAAATATGGCTGCTGCTTATGGCACGGATAGTTTCATCGTGAGAAATTGGTCGCATGCCCAGCATAT
>CAYSYX010001048.1:0-2196 GCA_964435055.1 uncultured Polyangium sp.
TCTGAATACGATCAAAAATCTGGTGCTCAATTTGCGTACGTCGCCCGAGGTCACCCTCGAAAAGTTGCTTTATTTGGTCCGCAACACGTGAATTGGTCATCCTAAACAATCAAGAAAAGCAAAAAAACAGGAGGATTCCATGGCCGTACATCTTGCCCATTTCGAACACAATCATCGCGCACAATGGGGGGTCCTTTCCGGCGAAAGCGTGATCCCGCTGGTCGAGGATTACCCCACAACGGGCGATCTGCTGAAACGTGTCGAGATCTCGACCCTCAAGTCCGCAAAAGGCCCATCGATTGCACTCGACGACATCAAATTGCTCAGCCCCGTCACGCGCAATCAACAGTTCGTATGCCAGGGGGCTAATTATCGTCAGCACATGATCGATTCGGGGGTGGACCCGGATACCAAGAACTTCAATATGATTTTCACGAAGGCGCCGAGTTGCATCGTGCCGGCCGACAGTGCCGTCATCATTCCGAATCACGTGCGACTTCTGGATTACGAAGCCGAATTGGGTCTCGTCATTCGGCGAGAAATCACCGGTCAAGTCAAGGTCACCGAGCAAAACCTGCACGAGTTCATTGCCGGATTGGTGATTGTCAATGATTATTCGGCGCGCGATATCCAGATACCGGAGATGCAGTTCTACAAGGGAAAAAGTTACCGCACGTTCGGACCGGTCGGCCCTTGGCTCTGTTTGCTCGAGCCACAAGACATGAAGTATTTGTTGCAATTACAGGTGACGCTCAAGGTCGATGGTCAGGTTCGCCAGTCGGACAACACCGCCAATCTGGTACATAAACCCATTGCCACGCTCAACGAGTTGTCCGGGCTGCAGGATCTCTTCCCCGGCGACTTGATTGCCACGGGCACACCCGCGGGCTGCGCCTTGAGCGCACCAAAGCCGGGAATCGTGAGGTTATTCAATTTATTGCCGGAAGCAACGAAGTGGGCTTTGTTCATCAAGCTGCAAGCCAAACGTTCCCAATATCTACGCCCCGGTCAAGTTGTAGAAACGACGATTCGTAGCGAGGATGGGGTCATCAATCTGGGTACGCAAAGAAATGTCGTCACGAAGCAGTCGGCGTAGAAACTCGAGATTGACGCGGCAAAACGCGTCCGATTCGGAATGACGGTGCGCATGTTCGTCCTCCCGGAATATGCGGCTGTCTTCGTGGCTGTGTCATCGTTTCCGCGACGGGAGGCCGAGCAGCGTAGGATCGATCCAAGGTAAGGTTTGTCGGCGAACGTCAGGCGGAATGGGCGGTCGTTCCAATGCCGGCCCTTCGACGGCGATATCCTGCTCAATGGCGGCGAGGGATTCACGTCCGAGCTTTCGCGCAGGTTCGACGGAGATTCGCGGCGCTTCGTGTTTGTCTTCGTCGACATAAATAGCCGCAAGCGTTTCGCGTCCGAGTTTCGCGACCGGGTTGACGGTAATCACCGGAGCGTCCTGTTGAAGCGCATCCAATTCAATGGCGGCGAGCGTTTCGCGTCCGAGTTTGGCGGGAACGCCCACCGTAATGACGGGAGCATCGCCCATCAACGTATCCAGACTGATTGCCGCGAGCGTTTCGCGTCCGAGCAATGCGTGGGGACGCACTTCGATGTGCGGCGCGGCATGAGGCGCATCCGGCGGCGCCAAAAATGCTTCAATCACCGGGAGGTGCTGTTCCAGCGCTTCACGAACTGCATCGCGTCGAGAGCTGTTTGTCATGACAACACAGATGACTCGTTCGGAAGCAGCGACGCCGAATCCGACATCGACGGGACCGGGTCCGCCATAAGGCACCAAGTCGCCGCGCGTTATGCTCAAAAAGCCGACATCACGTTTTCCAATGAGGACTTCCGCGGCGGCGGCAATGAGTTTTCGTCCGGCCTCCGGCATGAGTTGCGGGGCATCACGCGTTACGAGCGTGGCGTCACGGGTCAGGGCGAAAGCGAATTCAGCGCCTGCGGCCTGACGAAGGCGTTCCACAAGGTCATCGAGCGTCGGCATCGGGCCGATTGTAAATGAAGCTTCCGATGCAAACAAGGAGTTATTTCGCGTTTATCCAGGAATGGTCCATCCATTCAAATGCGAGCAAAAATCCCCGAGCGTTCAATTCACGACAAAAGGGGGGTTTGGGGGGCGAAGCCGTCGGCGTAGTCTCTTGGGCTGAAAGCCCAAGAGATTGTGAAGCCGCCGGC
>CAYSYX010001049.1:0-2192 GCA_964435055.1 uncultured Polyangium sp.
AACCTCGGGGGTTCATTGCCAAAATAAAGTCGCTGCCGATGTTCCTGTTCAAGGGCGTCATCAAGAAGGCGCTCCTCGACGATTTGAACGATATCAAGGCGGCGGTGGAAGGCAAGTAATCGCGCGGCACATCGGCGGAAAGGCTTTCCCCGGAAGCGATCGCAACGCATCGAGGTCATACGTTCGATCAACATTGCCAAGGCTTGCATTTTTCCTGTCCTTCTGCCATCTTTGCGGTGTCTTCCACCACGGAGACGTCGATGATGCACACCCAAACCTTTGCCTCGAAGCGCGTCATTCGAGCGATTTGTTACAGCCTTTCGCTCGCAATGCCGGCGGCATGCGTAGGTCCCGACCATCCGGCACCTCCCGGATCTTCGACGATCGCGCCCGATTGCACGCGCACCGGGGAACTTGGGATTGCATTTGGCGAGGGCGACCGCGAATTCATGCCGCTGACGAATGGTGCCGCTCCCATGCTTTACCATGGGCCTCAAGGCGGCACGCATTTGATTCTCGCCTCCCGCGTTGGAACGCCCGATCCCCTGGATCGATACGTCGTTACGGTCGTCGCCGAAGTCGGCAATGCCGAATGCACGGCTCAACCTTGCGCGAGCTACACCAAAGCAGGCTCGATTATGCGGGTCGTCGAAGGAGCACCCAGCGTGACGGTATCCGGGACAAACTCGGCGGATGTGGTCAACTTGTTCGTGTTGGTCGACGGCTGGCTCGCGGGGACGCAAAAACGCATTTCGATTTCGATTGCGGATGCTTGCGATCGAAAAGGCTCGGTCATCTACGAATACAGCGAAGGAAACGGAATATGAAAAGAACCATCGTTCTGCTTTTGGGTTGTGGTCTCGTGCTCGGCGTCATGGGTGGTTGTGAAGAAGCCAAAGTGCAAACGGAACCTTGCGCGGCGCCGGCCACGCCGGCCGGGTATACCGGATATCTCACGTTTATTGCCGACGGCAGTTATGATCCTGCGGATCCAAATTACACGCCTCCCACGCTCGAAGCGGTCATGCGCGACGAATTCAAACTTTCGGATGCGGATGCCGCCGCATTCGAGGCCGGGGCGAAGGCGTTTTTCATTTCGAGGTTTGGCGTGGACGTCGACGATCCGGCCAACAAAGGTCGAATCACCTATCTGCGCAGCTCTGTGGATCCGCGGGCGAATTATCACGCGATTTCGTTTTCGGGGCACGAGGTTCCCACGGAAGGGTTGGTCATGAAAGACGCGGCGTTCGGCGTCTTGGTGCTCGATCCGATGGGTTACGATCTGGGCGGAGAATTTGCGGGAACGCACGTACCGGCGGGCACCAATTTGGCGTACGGCCGGTATCTCGTGAAACTCAACGCGCAAGAATCTGTCGAAATTGGTTTCAAAGCGTTGGCGCCCGCAGTGCCCGATTCCTTGGGCAATTCAGCATTTCGATGCGAATTGGACAGCGAAACGCTGGGCAAAGGCGATGCGAGTCTGGTCGTGAACATCAGCCAAGATCCGAGCGGCAAGCTCCATTGGTATATTCGCAACGTCCTGCTTTTTGATTGATCCGTACGATTGGCAAGGCAATGCCCGGCGGATTGCCGAGACGTGAGAGCGGCGGACTCGAGATTGAATCAGCCGCATTTTCCGCATTGTGTTTCACGTCGTCGCGAGCTTGCGCGTTTACTTTTTCTCGCAGATATCGGCGTATTCTTTGGCCAAACTCCCGAAGGCAGCGGCGGGAATGCCGTCGTCCAAGACCGTCTTGACCTTGGCGCATGACGTCGAGCATTCGGGCGTCTTCTTGTTCTTGCACGCTGCGACTTCTTTTTGCCCTGTTTCGAGCGCGGCGAGGGCATTGCATTGCGCATTGATCGACATGTGATGCGTCGCGGAAAGCACGCGAATCGGTTCGTCCGCTTTTTCATACGTATTCGCGACTTGTTCCGCCTCCGTGGCTGCGGCTCGACACGCTTCGATGACGGCGGCGACCGTGGCTTTTTCGTCGGCGGATTTTGCATAAAATGCGCTCTCCGCTTGTCCCGGCCCACGCGCCTTGACATACGAGGCAATGGCTTTTTTCGCGTCTTCCGTGACGGCGGCGGGACCGACGCGCGGCACTTTGGCGGTGATTCCCGCGGCCGTACACGCGGCTTCGTATTTTCCGAGCGCTTCGTCGAGGGCTTTTACTTTGGCCTTGCAG
>CAYSYX010001050.1:0-2183 GCA_964435055.1 uncultured Polyangium sp.
GTTTTCTTCTCATGGTTGTGGTATAGGGGTCCCGCCATGCCTCCCAAAACCAGCGTCGACGGCAATCGCGTCACCATTGATGGCTTTCGCTACGATCTTTCGCCTGCAGGTAAGAACCGGTATGCGATCAAGGACGAGTTCGGGGCGATGCTTGGGTACTTCACGATAAACGGTCGGGTCGTCACTCCGGAGGACTTCGGGGTCGAGGGGGCCCATCCGGTCGTGCAAATCGGTCGTCTTTTCGCGGCCGCACAAGCGGCAAAGGCGCCCGTCCCGGCCGGTCCAGTGCAAACCAAAGGGTATTGCCGAGTCATCACGCATGAACGTCCGGCCGACGCGGATCTCGAGAAGGCTCGCGCATATCGGGCATGGCTGAAAAAACAACCCGGCTGCAAAGCCAGTTATTTCGTGCACGATGCGGCATCGGGCAAAGCCATGAGCATCTCGATTTGGGATTCGCGCGAGCACCTCGCCGCGATCAAAGAAAGCGAAGCGCCGGAAGGAACCGCGGCATTGGCGGGCGTATCGACGGACGTCTTTCCGATGGTCGAAGATCCGTAACCCAAAAAGCCCCTTGTTTTGCAGCGTTGGTGATCGTAAGGTGCGGTCGTGCCCATGACGAATTCGTTGTTGCTTATGACCCCCATCCTCATTCTTGCGTTCTGCGGTTGTTCCAAATCGGGATCGGATGGGTCGGCCAATGGTGCGGCGAGTGCTCCGAGTGCGTCGTCGAGTGCGCCGAGTGCATCGGAAACGCTCGTGGGTCCGCCGCCGAATTTCGACGTGACGGCGCCGGACGTAATCGACGCGTACGAAAAGGACAAGAAGACGACAGCCGGGCGATATCGGGGCAAGAGTGCATTGCTTTTCGGTCCCATCGGTGAAGTGGGCAAGGATGAAAAGCGGGGTGCATTCGTGACGTTTCCGAAAAATCCGGATGATGTCGCCCCCGATGCCCCTCGATTGCGGTGTTTCTTGAAAGCGGGCGAAGAAACGGCCTTGGCTTCGCGCAAACGCGGCGACAAACTCGATGCGGTGGGGACATTCGAAGAAGCCGATGGGGAATTGTTTTTGCGCAATTGCGTCGTCGATACGCAAATGAAGGTTTGTCAACTTGCAGGCAAATCGCTCGGTCGCGGCGCTTGTGAATCGAATGGCGACAAACTTGGTGCGCGGTGGAAATCGACGACGGATTCGGTGGAAATCATTTGTCAATCTCCGGGCGGATTCGAAGCTTGGTCCAAAGAATGGGCGGCCATTCCCAAAGAGCAGCAACAGCGGACCAAAGCATCGCTCGATAAAACAGCCTGTCACGCGGTGTTGGAATCGGTCAATATCAAGCTCGTGGTGGATCTGACCGTGGCGCTCGGCCGAATTCGATGGATTGACAACACGCCGACACTCGCGCCGTAACACGTTTGCAGCGTTGACCGGCATAAGAAGTCCGGCGACCGATGCGAGAACAGCGCCGAAGAAGTTTGGCACAGCACCGACCGACCTGGGAGACGCATCGACCAACACGAGCGCCGCGCCGAAGAAGTTTGGCACAGCACCGACCGACCTGGGAGACGTATCGACCAACACGAGCGCCGCGCCGACCAAGTGTGTTATATCACCGACCGAGCCCGGCAAGGCGTCGACCTCAATTTGCAGGGCATCGACCGATTCGGGAAGGCCATCGACCGATTCCTGGAGGCCATCGACCGACTCGGGGAGGCCATCGACCGACATTTTGGCTACCGATAGACATATTGGTACATGGGCGAGTCACTTTGGCAGGGTGAGACAAGATCGTCGAAAGTCGGGTGGATTTTCCGCAAGAAAGTGGACGGGTTTGACGGGCCGTGCAGAGTCACGGGTGTTGGATGGCAATTTCTTGCGTTTTCCTCACAAGTGGGTACAACGGGACGCAACGATGCGTACGCTATTCACCTGGGTTCATCTGGCGGATTTAAACGATCTCGATGCACGACTCGAGAATTGGAATCAATCATCGATTCCGCCGGAAGTCTCATTGCAAATGGATGTGCATCGCTTGGCGCAAGAATCGGCACGACCGGACGCCATTTTTGTTACAGGCGACTTGAAACTCGGTAATGATGCGAATTACCAGCAGGTGGGCGAATTCTTGCAAACGATTGTCGACGGGTTTCAGCTGGAGCGCAAAGACGTATTCGTTGTTC
>CAYSYX010001051.1:0-281 GCA_964435055.1 uncultured Polyangium sp.
CAATTGGGTCGATTGTCGAACGAAACGCGATCTTGGTTGGCGTGCTCGAGCAAAAAATTCGCAAACTGAAAGGTGCGCGTGGGAAGGATGGTCTTGCTCAGGTAAATTCCTTCGTATCGGAGGAACATGAGCAAGCCACGCACGACATGCGATTGTTGATCGCCGCTATGAAAGCGGATTGTCGAATTGCTGAGGCTCGAATTTACTACGCGCTCGAGCAAGCACCGGCTGACGTTGAACGTCGGCTAGAAAACGCCCGGACGAAGGCGACGGAGTATCGG
>CAYSYX010001051.1:291-2180 GCA_964435055.1 uncultured Polyangium sp.
CTCCCTCTGCTTGGCGAGTTGCAGCAACATGCACGCGATTGCATTGAAGAATTGTCGTGGTGGGAGCGCAACGTCACGGCTCGAGGCGTTGTGAAAGAAGCGCAGCGCCTTGCTTCAATTCGGCCAGATGAAAGCATCGACACTCAGGGCCCACGTGCGAGCGCGCCGCAGAGCTATGCATTCTGGAAAGACGCGACAGGAAACACTCACATCAAACTTCTAAAAGATTAGGCGCCAACAACGCCAGTGCATGCATCTGTGTCCATTGCGATAGTGAAACCGGTCAGCACAATGAGTTCATTCCGTTATCCGAAAGACATGATCGCTCCGCTCAAGTCGCAATGGTATGAGTGGTATCGGCGTGAATGGGAACCGCCTCCCTTGCCAAGCGATGAAATGCTCGCCCTTCTACTCGAAGTTGCATATCATGCAAGCTTTACAGCCGACGAGCGGCGCGGCACTCAGTTTCGTGCAGTTTTTTGCAGCCGCAACGAGCCTGAACTTGGCCGACCACTAATTCTCGATCCGCCACGGAAGTTCACGCCGCACGAGATCATGCGGCTTGCCCCTGCGGCACACGCAGCAGATGCGATGCTGGCAGTTGATCCAAGTGGGAGCGAGCCAGTTATTTGGGGATTCGGTGATGGTGTCACTATGCAGCTCACGGTATCGGTAAGCGCACCGGGCGTGTTGCACGTCGGGCGGAACGGTCGAGTGATTGTTGCACTTGAGAACGGACAGCTTTCCCTTGAGGCGGAGCGGTGGGGAATTTTCCAACCTGTCATCGAGGTGCTTTCAAACGCTACCGACGCGCTATGGGAGGGGGTTGATTGGCCAGGCGCGGCATGGTCCCCACAGACGATATACCCGGGCTATTTGTACGACACCCTCAACTCTGTCCGAGCACGCGGACATGGCGGCACTATCCTTGTGATTCCCGATGAGGAGTGGCAGTCATCGTCCTGGCGCAAGCTCGCTCGAGTCAAGTACCAGTGCGAGGACAATTCGATTTGGCCACTACTGCGCAAATCCGTTTTTCAATACCATCAGCAATACATGGACGGGTCGCGTCCCGATCCCGAAGTGGAGCACGCCGAAGCGGCTGCACAACCGTTTCTAGCACGGCTGGCAGGACTCACTGCCGTTGATGGCGCATTACTACTTACTGACCGATACAGAATTCTCGGTTTCGGTGTTGAGGTCGTTGCACAAGCGGATGTTGATACAGTTTCCCTTGCTAACGGCACTTTGCGCAACGTTGAAGCGTACGGTACTCGTCATCGATCCGCGTTTCGATTCGTGGCCGCATATCCGCACGGAGCAGCGTTCGTTTGTTCACAGGATGGTGCAATCAAGTGCGTACGCAATCAGAAGGGGCGGATCACGCTGCACGAATAATGTATCCATTAGGCATCGACTACGCCGCAAGGCATGATGCGATTGGACGCGATGCCGCGACGAACCAGCGCGAGAGCCGCAGCGATCTCGGAACACCCATGGCTCATGGATGCCTCAGCGCACGAAGCAGGACGCCACGACAAACGACGCCAGAGCGCTCCCCACCATGGCCGTGGTGCTTGCAAAATTTGTACTCCAGTCTGCACGTCCCCTAAACAGAGTTGCAAACTACGTATGCGCATGATACGGGCTTCCATCAATGCATATTTCTAAGGTTCGCATCCACAACTTTCGCTGCTTCAAGGCTTTGACTGTACGTCTCCAGGCCGGCCTGAATACGATAATCGGAGAGAACAGCGCCGGGAAGACTGCTTTCATGAGTGCGCTGCGATTGGTCCTCGACCGAGGCACCGTTTCAATTACCAAAGACGACGTCCACTATGAAGCTCTGAATTCAGAGCTGCCGCCGAAAATCAGCGTAACGCTTACAC
>CAYSYX010001052.1:0-571 GCA_964435055.1 uncultured Polyangium sp.
AAGTTACTCTGCGCGAGACCCGTGCCGCTTGCATGGCGCGTGTTCTACGGCTTCTTGCATCGTGAAGGGCTGCGTTTCAGCGAAGCCTTGCGTTTGACGTGGTCAGATGTGGATCTCGAGCGCGGCGTGCTGGTGCTCGACAAAAACAAGACGGAAGAGCCTCGAGCTTGGGCGTTGTCGTCGGGTGTCACGGCGGGTCTTCGTGCATGGCGAGCCTTGCGCGAGCGTGATTGTGTTTTGGTCAGGCCAAACGATCCAGTGTTCATCAACGAGCGTGGAAAGCCGATCCAAGAGAACCACGCGGCGCGCCGCTATCGCGAGCACCTCATGTTGGCGCGCATCACGCGCGGGATCCTCTACGAGCGCACGACGATGCGCCAACCCATCCGCGCGCACGACACGCGAGCGACATTCGTGACGATTTCGCTTGCGAACGGGAAGTCCGAGGCATGGGTGATGGATCGGACGGGGCACAAGTCGTCGCTGATGATCAACAAGGACCGTCGGGCGGCTCGAACCGCGACCCCGGCCCCATCGGTGTGCCGACCGGCCGTTGCAGGAGCGGCCCCCA
>CAYSYX010001052.1:581-2175 GCA_964435055.1 uncultured Polyangium sp.
GGCCGTGTTGGCGATCTCGATCGAGGTCACTTCGAGCCTTCCAACGTCTCCGGCTACTCCGGCCGATGCGCTTTCGTCAAGCTCGGACTCGTTGCTTCCGCTCCCATCGAACGAGCAACCCCAAGCAACTGCCGGAAACGAATCGCCGCGTGAAACGCCGGAGAAGTTTGTCCGAGAACATGAGACTGCTCGCTCCGGATTTTCGGATCCAGCCGTTTCACTGCTAGTAGCCCCACCCGGACTCGAACCGGGACGACCTCTCGGTCAAGGGATTTTAAATTCGACAAGGGGGATTCCAGCCGTTTCGATCCGTGCGATTCCGCCGGTTCTGACGACGTTTCGCAACGCCTAGATGCCCCTGTCGCCTTTTCGGACCCTTCTGTCGCCTTTTCAAGCGACCTGCCGGACGACTACTTTGACACGTCGAGGTTGCTGTCGACTTGTCCAGATGAGGTGGCGTCGCTTACGGGTGAGCAGCTTGAGGCGTTGGCGGGCAATCCGCAGCTCGTTGGGCTGCTTCAGGGGTTGGCGATGGTGATGGCGGGAGTAAAGGGAAGTGGATGCGATGGGAAATGAGGCTCCTTGGCAACGGGGTCTTGTATGTGCGGGCGTCGAAGTTCGACGCCGATGTGCCACAAACAATATCGCAAGCCCAATAGTTAGCCATCTATTGTCCCTCTGCTCTGATTGCACCGAATTACATGAGCAGCCGCTACCTCGAAAAATCAGGTTGCCAGGTTCCGGGGCATTCCGGAATCCGCCAGCGTGACCTGCCCCTGTGTCCATGCTGGTTCCGCTGCCAGCCACGTCTCCACCGCTTCCGCTGCTGGTCGCCGTCGTGGCGCTTCCAGTGGGCGGCATTCCGCCCGTGCCACCAGATGTGCTGTTTCCTGTCTCTCCCGCGGCGCCATCAATGAAACAGCCACCAGCTTTGCATAGGCCACCTGGACATGGCGTTTGATCGGGTAGCGGTAAGCTCTCACATACAGCGTTAATCGGATTGCACATGAATTGCTGGCACACGTCCGGGGTGGGACAAACTACGGGATCAATGCCAATGCAAACGCCACCAACCTGACACGTATCGAGCTGCGTGCAGGCATTGCCATCGTCACATGGCTCGCTGTCCCCTTGGCCTGAACAGTCACACGCATCTCCAATGCCATCGACGTCCTGGTCTTGCTGAGCTACGTTGGGCAACGTCGTACAGTTATCGTCGACATCGAGCACGCCATCGCCATCGTCATCGTTGTCGCAGACATCTCCCTGTCCGTCGCTGTCCGTATCGGTTTGGAGTGGATTGGCGTCGACTTCGCAATTATCCATGGGATTTAGTATATTATCGGCATCGGGGTCGTCGGTGCACGTGCCATTAACGCAATAGCCGCTAAGGCATTCGGTTCCCATGGTGCAGGGATCGCCGTTCGTCTTTCGTAGCATGAAGATATACGCAGATCCCTGATCACTGTTCAACCCTACATCACCCTGCCATGATCCGACAATTGTGTCGTAACCCGAAAGTGAAATGGATAGGCCAAATAAATCGCCTGTTCCCCCATCGCCAGCTACGAGCTTTGTTTGCTCGGTCCAGGTT
>CAYSYX010001053.1:0-2173 GCA_964435055.1 uncultured Polyangium sp.
CCTCCTGGCAGGCGTCGCAGATCGAGTCATTGCCGGAGGCACGGATGTTTTGACGCCCGAGGTTTTCGCTGGATTCGATGCGCTCGGATTGTTATCCCCTCAAAAATGCGCTCCGTTCAGTGAACCTCCCGGTACGACCTTGGGCGAAGGTGCCGGATACATTATTTTGGAAAAGGAATCGTTTGCCCGAGAACGAGGTGCGCGTTACGATGCAATTCTTCGCGGGTATGGTTTGTCGGCGGACGCGCATCACGCAACAGCGCCGGATCCGACGGGGGCCGGCGTTGCGCGAGGTATTTCCCTGGCGCTTCGTGACGCTGGGCTCGGGCCCGAGGACATCGATTACGTCAATGCGCACGGTACCGGCACCGCAGCCAATGATCCCGCGGAATGGCGCGCGATTCAAACGGTATTCGGCGCTCGAGCATCAATGATTCCCGTAAGTTCGTCGAAAGCTCAATTCGGACATGCGCAAGGAACGGCAGGCGTGCTCGAATTGATTGCGACCCTGTTGTGCCTGCGTCGAGGATTGATCCCTTCGACGTTGCATTTTACCAAACCTCGTCCCCGCGGTCCAACCGACCCTGTAGCTCAGGCTATCCCACGTAAAGCGCATGTGCGCAATTTCGTGAGCACCAATTCTGCATTTGGGGGAGCGAACGCTGCCGTCGTAGTCAGCCGGTGCGAGAGTGTTTCGTCGCTTCAAACGACCGAGACTCCGGCGGTTTGTCATGGCATAAGCATTCTGGGGGTCGGCTGTGTCGGGGCGCATGGGCACCGGTTGGAAGACTTTGATCGGGTATGGCTTGCGCGCGAAAAACTTGGCACTCGCGTCACCCAATGCAACATCGCCGATTTCGTTCCCACGGCCGATCCTCGAGGTCTCGAGCCGTCGGCGCGTTTTCTGACGGCCGCCGCCGCATCCGCCATTTCCGCGGCGGGGATCTCGTTACGCGGAGCCGCTCGCGAGCGCGCAGGCATTTTCTCCGGATTGCTTCGGGTTTCCCCGGAGGCGGGAACAGCATTCGATCAAAGTGTGGACGAACGTGGTCTTGCGCGCTTGTCAACGACCGCATTTACGAAAATGGTGCTCAACGCATCGGCGGGCGCCTGCGCCAAACTGCTTCAATTAAAAGGTCCCACGTCGAGCCTGACGACTGGTGTCGGGACAGGTTTGTCCGTATTGGTCTATGCGGCCCAATTCTTGAGCCAAAGGACGGACGTGGATATACTTCTTGCCGGCGCGGTCGATGAATGGTCACCTTTGGATGAAGGCGTCGATCGCGCTGAAGGTGCGGCGTGCTTGGCCTTGGGGAAAACGCTCGATCATCCCGATGCACGAATCTTGTTGTCAGGCTGGGGTTTGGCCGGGCCGAAACAAGCGGATTTGGCAATTGCACGAGCCTGTCGCATGGCGAGGCTACCATGCGACGAACCATTACTGTTGCCCGAGACGACCGATATATGGGGAACGCTCGATGCCGCGGGGCCATTGTTTTCGTGTGTGGCCGCCGTGCGTGTTCTCGGTCGAAATGAAGCGCGGCACGTGTTGATCGCGCAAGACCGAGGAGATTCCGTGTCCGCGGCCGTCGTTTTATCCGTCAAACCTATTGAGGAGCCATTGCGTGGAACCTGAATTGGCAGCAAAAATCGAACGCCGGGAAGACGTTCTGCGACGTATTCGTAAAATCCTCATCGAACGATTGCAGGTTCGTCGCGAATCGGACGAATTGGATCCGGATACGCCCTTGTTTGGAGCCGGCCTGGGCCTCGATTCCGTTGATTCCGTCGAGCTCGTCGTCAGCATTGAGACCGAGTTTGCCCTGAAATTGCGGCAAGAAGCCACCGGTCGCCGTTACATGCGCACGCTCAATACGTTGGCCGATATGGTCTTGGTCCTGCTGGACGACAAACAACGCAAAGAACCGGCGGGAGGTGCCCATGTTGCCCAGTGAAATCATGGCCATTCGCACGGGGACCGCTTTTTCGAATGCCGATCACGTGAGCGCCGTGCGTTTGTCCGGGGATGATGCTTTCGACGTGCTCGATCGGATCTGCTCGTGTGATTTGTATCTGCAGGACGCCCAGATGCGATTCGCTTTGCTCCTGGACGAACAAGGTCATGCAGTGGCCGATTTATACGTTTGTCGAGACGATGAGGATTACATCGTTC
>CAYSYX010001054.1:0-2172 GCA_964435055.1 uncultured Polyangium sp.
CGACGTCCGCGCTGCGTGGCATCAAGCGTGGCGCAACTAGCATCCACCAACCCGCCTCGTTCTCGCCCCCAACCCCGTTCGTCCCGCTCGCATTTTCCGCTTGTATCGGCCCTCGCGCTTGAAGTAACGTTGTCCGCCCGTCATGCCTCGTCCCGAAGATGCCGCACGAATCAAGATCGATGCCGCGCTCTGCGCCGCAGGCTGGGTCGTGCAAGACCGCGACACGATGAACATCGATGCCGCGCGAGGTGTCGCCGTTCGGCATTTTCCGCTCAAACGCGGGCACGGCGAAGCGGATTATCTGCTGTTTGTCGACGGACAAACCGTTGGCGTGGTCGAAGCCAAACGCGAAGGGACCACGCTCACGGGCGTCGAGGTGCAGGCCGAGAAATACGCGACGGGGATTCCCGAGCATCTCGATCCGCCTGTGAAGCCATTGCCGTTTTTGTATCAATCGACCGGCGTCGAGACGGCCTATTCCAATGGGCTCGATCCGGAACCGCGCAGTCGAACCATTTTTCATTTTCACAAGCCCGAAACCCTCGCGCGGTGGATCCATGCCGAGCCTGTCGGGTTGCCTGTACTGGATGGATTGCCCGATCCTCGAAGCCGGCTTCCCGCGTCGCTTCGTCGGCGTTTGCGGACGTTTCCTTCAATTGTCGAAACAGGTCTGCGTGTGGCGCAAGTGCGCGCCGTGCGGAACCTCGAAACGTCGTTTTATGACAATCGCCCGCGAGCGCTCATTCAAATGGCCACGGGCGCCGGAAAAACCTTCGCCGCCATTACCTCGATTTATCGGCTCATCAAATTCGGTGATGCGAACCGCGTGCTGTTCTTGGTCGATCGCGACAACCTCGGGCAGCAAGCGTTGAAAGAATTCCAGCAATACGTCACGCCCGACGACGGGCGCAAATTCACCGAATTGTACAATGTGCAAAAACTCGGCTCGAACAAGCTCGACCCCGTCGCCCGCGTCGTCATCACGACCATTCAACGCCTGTATTCGATGCTCAAAGGCGAACCCGAATTGTCCTCCGATGCCGAAACGCAAGGTTTGGCGGGGCTCAGCGATTTGATCAAAGAACCCGTGCCGGTCGAATACAATCCCGGATTGCCCATCGAAACGTTCGACGTGATTTTCGTGGACGAATGCCATCGGAGCATTTATTCGCTCTGGCGGCAAGTGCTCGAATACTTCGATGCGTTCCTCGTCGGGCTCACGGCGACGCCGTCGAAACAAACGTTCGGCTTTTTCAATAAAAACTTGGTCATGGATTACGACCATGCCAAAGCGGTCGCGGATGGGGTGAACGTCGATTTCGACGTGTACAAGATTCGCACGCGGATCAGCGAACAAGGCGCCACGGTTGAAGCGGGGCCCGAGGAATTCGTCGGCAAACGGGATCGCGAAACG
The DNA here is from genome assembly GCA_964435055.1 of uncultured Polyangium sp. GTDB lineage: Bacteria > Myxococcota_A > Polyangia > Polyangiales > Polyangiaceae > Polyangium. The sequence goes on from CAYSYX010001054.1 coordinate 1,415, forward strand.
CGGCGCATGCGCTGGGAAAGGCTCGACGAAGACCTCGCGTACGATGCGTCGGCGCTCGATCGGCAAGTGGTTGCGGTGGATCAGATTCGGACCATCGTCAAAACCTTCAAGGAAAAACTCTTTACGGAGATCTTCCCCGGCCGGCGCGAAGTGCCCAAGACCTTGATTTTTGCGCGTAATGACAGCCACGCCGATGACATCGTGCAAATCGTTCGTGAAGAATTCGGCAAAGGTAACGATTTTTGCGAAAAGATCACGTACACGACCGGTACGGCGCGCATCGTCGAGAAAAAGGTCGGCCCGGATGGGAAAGAACAGGACGTCGTTACGTACAAATCGACGAACGTGAAAGCGGAGGATCTGCTTTCGTCTTTTCGCAACAGTTACAACCCGCGCATTGTCGTCACGGTGGACATGATTGCGACGGGTACGGACGTCAAGCCGCTCGAAGTGGTGATGTTTATGCGGGCGGTGCGGAGCAAGAATTTCTTCGAGCAAATGAAAGGTCGCGGCGTACGGACGATCAATCCGACGGATTTGCAAGCGGTCACGGCGGATGCGCAAAGCAAAGATAGGTTCGTCCTGGTGGATTGCGTGGGGATTTGCGAGGCGGATTTGATTGACGCTCCGCCGCTCGAGAAAAACCGTGCGGTGGGATTTGACAAATTGCTGGAAGCGGTGGCGCAAGGCAGCACGAAAACGGATGTGTTGTCGTCGCTGGCGAGTCGTCTGGCGCGGCTGGATCGGCAGCGTCGAGC
>CAYSYX010001055.1:0-2171 GCA_964435055.1 uncultured Polyangium sp.
AGTGTGGGTGCATAACGGAATTACGGAAGAGCGGATTTACCTGGGCGGTTTCGAGGTGTACCGGCGGCACGAGAATGGCGGCGTGGTGCTGGAGCGACAAACGCTGCATGTGATGGATGGTGCGCAGCGCATTGCCATGGTCGAGACGAAGACGGTGGATACAAGCGTGCCACCGTATACGCCGTTGCCGCGAATTCGGTTTCAATGCAGCAATCACCTGGGATCGTCGAATTTGGAAGTGGACGAGGCAGGCTTGGTCATTTCGTACGAGGAGTATCATCCGTACGGGACGAGCGCGTATCGCGCGACAAACGGGGCGATTGACGTCTCGGTAAAACGATATCGTTACACGGGGAAAGAACGCGACGAGGAAACGGGTTTTTACTACCACGGCGCGAGGTATTACGCGTGCTGGCTCGGGAGGTGGACCAGCGCGGATCCGGCGGGCATGGTCGATGGGGTGAATTTGTTTGCGTATGTGCGGGGGAGGCCGATTGGGAGTAGTGATCCGAGTGGAAATGAGTCCTTCAAGTTGAAAGCAGGTTATCCGTCGATTCAAGAGCGCATAGCGGCGGCGGCTCCGCAAGTGCACCTCAAGCCTATCAAAAAGCCGCTTGAAGCGCCAATCCAAACTCCAACCACTCCGCCACCAGCGCCAACACCGCAGGAGGAGGCCGTTCAGGCGAGTTTGCCGGAGGAGCACGCATCACCCGAGGAAATTAGTGCAGCTATTCGGCAATATGCTGCTGATGCCAAGGCGCCAGATGTCTCTCCTGATGCGCTCAAAGCCGAATTCGCACGTATCGAACTGGCGAAGGCCGCAGCTTACCTAGAGTCTCTTCCGCCCTCGCGTGCTGATATTGCTGTAGACGCTGCCATTGAGCTGAGTGCCATAGGCGATGCGAAGAACGCTAAGGAAGGCTTAGAGGAAGGCTCGCCAATCAAGGTTCTCGCGAGCGCCGCAAGCGTACTGCCGATTGCCAAATTGGGCAAAGCAATAAAACTTATAAAACTGCATGGAGTGACAAAGAAGGAGAAGAAATTTGAAACGATCATTCGGTATGTGTCTGCCGATGAAGTGACGGATACGATCAAAGCGAATGGGTTGGCAGTCCGTAAGGGGCATCAGGGACCCAAGCGCGTGGCTGAAGCGAAGGCTGACATTGATCCTAACAAGCTTGGAAAGAAAAAGTCATATGATCATATGATCGAAATGAAAGTCAAGGAAGGCACTACGCAATGGCTTCGCCAATGGCCCATCAAGGGAGAACCCAAAAGATATGCGATTCCTATGAATCAGCTCAATGAGTTCAACGACCGAATACTTGAGATGATCATTACGAAGGTAAGGTAACATATTATGCAGGCAGATTCGGATCCTGAGCTGGAGCTGCTGGAGCTACTCGTGGCACTTCGCAAAGGCACGCAAAAAGGAGCTGCTGCAACCCGGCATCTTCGAGAATGTTTGCTTCGAGTAGGGTCAAGAAGTCCTGATAACCTTAATTGTGCGGAGCATATCGAGATTCACGCTGTTCGTCGTGAGTATGCCCGACCGCTCTCTACGCAATGCATCAAAGTGAAGGGGCACGATCTCATGGTTGCCGACGTTATCAGCGCGTTGGAATGTGCACCGATACCTGCGCTCGTGCGCAAAGACCTACCAAGCCTAACCGTTGCAGAATGGCAGGCTTGCCTGCGGTTCGTAATGCTCGTTTTAAAGTCTGCGGAGCATGTCACGCCACGTAAGAAATTTGCCAGAAAGAAACGTAAATAGCCCACCTGGGTTGGTGGCCGCCAGGGACGAAAAATCCCAAAAAATACCCCAACCTGGTTGGTGGCCGCCAGGAAAGCTGTCCTAAAATCCCCACCCACGTTGGCGGCCGCCAGGCAAGCCGACCAACCTCTAGCACAAAATCCCCACCCACGTTGGCGGCCGTCAGGCAAGCGGACCAACAACAACGGCTCCAATGCGCTGATTTTGTTCAGAATTCGAATTTGCCCCTCCCACGCCAACGAGCACCGCTCACGTAAGCGCGGCGTTCTCGCCGGTCCGCCGAATCTTTCGCTTGATCCATTGGCCGTGACATGCTCGGTCGGACGTTGTACAGCACGTCGTGCGATGCGGGCGCGAGGTGGACCGTGACAAACGCGGTGGGCAATCCCCTTCGGGT
>CAYSYX010001056.1:0-2170 GCA_964435055.1 uncultured Polyangium sp.
CTTCGGGTTCGGGTAATGGTCTGTTATGTCTTGCGCCCCTTCGCCGCTCACCCCGCTATTTTGCGCGTCCGCGCCTTCACTGCATGGCGCAAGGGTGTTGCTTCGCTCCGCTGGCGCTTCGCTGTCAGGGTCGCCAGTTGCAAGAATGCCGTCCCGCCAGCGCCGACTTCTATTTCCAGCATTCCACCACCAGCGTCCATTTGCGCGCCTCGTCCGCCAGATCCGCCGTGCTCTTGCTCCCAAGCGAGAACATCCCGCCACTGCGGTATTCAACCTTGTGGGTATCGAGGAAGGTCTTCAAGGTCTGTCCGCTGACGGCGAAATTGACGTTCTGCCCGACTTGGCCGGTTGCCTTTGCCATCTTGGAGTCCGACAACTTCATCGCCACCACGCCGACCACGTCACCCTTCTTGTTGATGACCGCGCTACCGCTTGATCCCGGCTGAATCGGGGCGGTAATCTGAATCTGGTTGGTGTTGTTGCCCAAACCGGTAAGCGCACTGACTACGCCCGGCGTTAGATTGCCACCGGAGGACAGCACGGCGTTGAGCGGGAAGCCAAACACCACGATGTCCTCCCCCTGCCGCAACTTCGCCGGATCCCTGGCAATGGTCGCCTGTGCGACTGGCACGCCGGGAATCTGCAACTGCGCGAGGTCATTCACCACGTCGGAAGTGACCACCTTCACCACGCCATCGCGGCCCTCGGCGCGAACCTCAGTGCATCCCTCGACAACATGGTGATTGGTAATCGCATTGCCTGCCGCATTCACGATGAATGCGGTGCCCGTGCTTTTTTTGGCAAGACTGCCGGGCGAGCCTGGCTGCCTGCCACCAACTGCCGAGCCGCTTTCGCGGACCAGGACCTGCCCAACTTTCCAATTTGAGGATATGCGCTGTGCCTCGGCTACTTCGGCGGAGGACATCCTCCGTTCGGCAATTTCTCGATTGACAACGGCGCTTGCAGCAGCCTCTTCATACTTGTTGTCGCTTGCAGCAAGATTGAACCAAGCATGCGCAAGAACAGAATCTTGGGGAACCCCTTCGCCGTTACCGTAATTCATCCCAAGCATTTGCTGTGCTCGGGAATGACCATTCGCCGCCGCGAGCTTCCACCACTGCACCGCACGCGCGCTACTTGAAGCCACAGTCGTTCCCTGAGCATATATCCAGCCAAGAATGTACGCATATTCGTCTCCGCCCTTTTCCGCTGCACTCGTCCAAAGCGACTCTGCCTTCGCGATGTCCACTGGCACACCTTCACCATCGGCGAACAAGAATCCCAGCATCATCATTGCGTCGGTTCTGCCCTGCGCTGCGGCTTTCTGGAGCAAACTGGCCGCCTTCGGGACATCTTTGGAAACATGACTTCCATCAAGGAGAAGCAGCCCGAGGGTTTGTTGGGCGCTCGCATTTCCCTGTTCAGCAGAGGCTTGAAGCCAAGCAACGGCTCGCCCCTCGTCTTTGCTTAGCCCACCCTCCCCTCTGAGAAGCATCGTGCCTAACTCGTATTGCGCGTTGGCGTTACCCCCGTCGGCCGCCTTCTCGAACCATTTCGCAGCTTTTATCGCGTCCTTGTCCACCCAGATGCCCTGAATATACATAGTGCCAAGCAGGTATTGGGAAACCACATCTCCCTGCATTGCCGAATTCGAAATTTCATCCGCATCCTGCCTTCTCAACTTCTTCCGTAACCAATCGCTTCTATCGCCCCACATCAGCAATGAATATTCGTTTAGCCATAGGCCCATTCGCTTTGTTCTGATTTGAGCCTCTGCAGTCACCCAACGGATGTTGTAGGGTTCGGCACCTTCGGGGCGTTTCTTGGATAAATCCAGTTTTGCCGCTTCGGCGGAATCGCCTGTATTCAATGTTTTGCCGCCGGTCAAGGCACTTAGCTTGTTCGCAAACTCGGATCGCTGCCCATCGCCGCAACCCGCCGAAAAAATTGCCAACACCAAGACCGAGGCATACCCAAAGACTTTCGCGTCGTCCATTACTCCTCCCAGTTGTTGGTGGCGAGAACAGCCAAGCAGCATAACAAAGCACTGTCGTATGACCAATATGTCGGCCTGAGTTGATCTCGCATCTACTCCAGCGCATCAAGCAGTGCCCGCAATTCGCGCTCCTCCGCCAACCACCTCTTCCGCTGCCCAAGCACTGCATTGGTG
>CAYSYX010001057.1:0-2159 GCA_964435055.1 uncultured Polyangium sp.
ACCTCGGACAACGCACGCACATACTTGCGTACGTCCTGACGATCAGGCGGCAGCTGCAAGATGGGGTAACAGACGAGCTGTCCGGGGCCGTGATACGTCACATCGCCACCTCGCGCCGTGTGCACCACGTCGACGCCGAGGTTCGAGTACCCGGTTTGTCCCATCAAAAGGTTTGTCTCTTTGGCGGATCGTCCAAGCGTGACCACCGGTTCGTGTTCGACGAGCAGGATCAGATCCCGGGTTCGTCCTTCCGCACGCAAGGCGACGAGCTGCTGCTGCAATTCGTGAATCGGCGCGTACCTTCGTCGACCGATGAAACACGTGCGAATCGGTTCTGCGTTCTGCGACACGCGGCTACTCTGGCACCTTCACGCCCGACGCGCGACATTCGTCCCGGTACGTGTCGATGTTCTCGGTGAAACTGGCCGCGAGGTCCGGATCGAACTGCGTCGCGGCACATCGTTCGATCTCGGCGAGGGCCACTTCATGCGGCAGCGCGCGTCGATAGGAGCGATCACTCGTCATCGCGTCGTAGGTGTCGGCGATCGAGATGATCCGCGCGATGAGTGGGATGTCGTTGCCCTTCAGTTTCAAGGGATACCCGCGTCCGTCCCAGCGTTCGTGGTGCAAGTGCACGCCGGGGATGAGCGGGTGGAGGAACTTGATCGGATCGAGAATATCGCGGCCGAAAATCGGGTGTTTCTTGAACACCTCGTATTCGTCGTTGGTGAGTTTGCCCGGTTTGTTCAGGTTGAGCACGCAACCGATCTTGCCGATGTCGTGCATGAGCGCGCTTTGGCGCACGACCTCGATGGTCTCCGGGGACAAACCAAGCTGTTTGGCGAGATAAACAGCGTACAACGCGACGCGATCCGAGTGGCCGGACGTGTACCGATCCATCTTGTCGATCGCTTTGGCCAAACCCTGGATCGTCTGTTGAAACGTGTCTTGCAGGTCTTGGTAGAGCCGCGCGTTCTCGATCGCCGCCGCGGCGCGTGACGCAATGATGCTCAGGAGCTTGCGTTGACCTTCCTCGAAGCGCCGACTCTTGGTGAACGACACGAGGGCGATGAAGCCCATGAACCGCGCTCCGATACGCAGCGGAACGGCCACGAGCGACGACAAGGGGATGTCGGGAGGTGCCTGGAAAAACCTGAGGCCACGCGTCGATTGTTCGAGCAACGTTTGTTCGGAACGAAAGTGTTCGATGATCTTTTGGTGGTTCAGGGCGCCGAGGTTCGTCTCCTCGGGGATCATCGACGAACGGATGTGTTGTCTTTCGAAAAACCCGCCTTCGCCGTTGTCGAGCCACGTCGAGACGAGATCGCTTTGCACTTCGGACAAACAGTTGTCGGCGACGGTTTCGAGCACTTGATCGAGGGACAAACTCGCCTGGATCGCTTCGCTGACTTTGTAGAGGCTCAGCGCTTCACGTAGACGCATGTTTTCGGCCGCCATGCGTCGTTTCTCGAGACCGCGATGCACGACATGCATCACTTCGTCCACTTTGAAAGGCTTGAGCACGTAGTCGTACGCGCCGCGTTTCATCGCATCGATCGCCGTTTCGACCGTGCCAAACCCGGTCATGATGACCGTGAGCGCGTTGGGCGCCGTCTTGGAGATCTCATCGAGCAGCGCGATTCCGCCCATTTTGGGCATCTTCAAGTCGCTGATGACGAGATCGTAGGATCCGCGCGTGAGCTCGTGCAGCGCAGCGGTGCCGTCCTCCGCCGTACGCACCGCAAATCCCTCCATGCTCAGGAAATCCGCGAGCATGTCGCGAATCACCTTCTCATCGTCGACGACACGAATGCGCGGGCAATCCTCGGTCACGGAAGGTTGCACGGCCTCACGTTATCAGATCTCGCCGGTGGGCCGATCGAGAGTGCACCAAAGAGATGAACTCGAAACGAGGCTCAATCTTCGTCATCCGAAACGATCGCATGGCGGTGTGTTTGAGGTGACTCGTCGAGGTCCGGGACGGTCGATACGCCGGACTCGCTTGCCGGCGGACGCTCGGTAATCGTCGGCGCGTACGAAGGCCGCGAATCCGGTCCTGACGCCAACGAGTCGACCAGGTTTTGCGAAACCGGCTCGGCCAACGAATCCGGCGGGTACGATCCCATGCCGGGAGGCGGATCGCTGAGCGGTGTGAGGCG
>CAYSYX010001058.1:0-2159 GCA_964435055.1 uncultured Polyangium sp.
GGAGAGCCCTCATGGCCGCTCATGGATATGGAAATGTGCCCGATCGAGGTTTCATTGCGTTTGATCGTGAGCTGAACGACGGTGCCTGGAACGATATCTCCCTTGTCGGTATCGAGGACGCCGCAAAACTGGATATCTCGGTATTGCTGACGACGCCGTTGCCGGCTGTTTGGAAATTGCGCCTCCGTTGGGGCATTGCGACGGTGCTCGCGTCGCTTGGCGCCCCGTCCCTGACCAAACTCGATGAAATCTGGGATGGCGCAGAACGACGCCTCTTTCATCATATCGCCATTGGTGTCGACAGCGATAACGCAAATGTTCGCGCCGCAGCCGATCGATTGCGAGCGCAATTGCTGCTCGGGGCGGGAACTGCACAAACGCTATTGAGTTACGACGACGAAGTCGATTTCGGACGGCGACAAATCGCGCTGACACGTGAAGGCGCACCGCTTGCAGCGGATGCCAAGAAGGTCAAGCTCGAAAGCGTTTTGGCCGATGTCGAAAAAGCCACGGATGCCTAGGCCGACGCGCTCGGACGAACCTCGGGCGAAAAACGAAAACCGCCGTCCAAGCAGCTTCGGGACGCGCTTGGCGAATGTGCCGCGGCATTTAATTCGGTGCACGAGGATCTGAACTGGTTTGTCGGAAAAACAGCTCCGGGGGCCGAACGAGATCGATTTCATGCGCTGCTCCAGCCGCTCACGGCATTGCTCGCGCGAAATGAGCCCGCTCCGATCGCTCCGGAAACAACGGCGCCGCCCGCAGCTCCGTAAGAGGGTGTTGATTTATTGAAGAGGCGAATGTAGGGGCGCGATTCATAGCGCCCGCCGGGCGCCTTTCCCGGGGCGTGATGAATTACGCCCCTACAAGACAAACCGCAACGATCTCGTAAATCCTGTTGAACACGCTCTCAGACTCGTCCAGGGTGGAAATCGCGGGCGATTCAATCGAGCGCCCATGAGCTTGTCGTAAAACGCCGCTGCCTTTTATTCCTCCACGGGTAACGCGGAGCGAAGCTTTGCCGATCCGGCAGCGATCACGCGTTCACGAATCGAGGCATTCGTAATGCTTCGAGCCGATGTGGTCAAAATCAGCTGTGCACGCTCGACCAATTGTTTCGCGTATTCCGGCGATCCCTGCATAGACAAGTATTTGGCAAAGGAAACCATCAACCGAAGTGTGGTCGTGGGTTGTAATCGGTGCGAACCGGATCGTTCCAGCAGCTTTCCGTATCCACCCAATGCATTTTCCCTAGGCTCGATCAACAGGAGCAACGCTTCGGCTTCGGTCGCGAGCGCATGTCGTTTGGTGGTACGGGCAATACTCAGCACCTCTTCGACCAGCGGGCGTGGGTTTTCCCCGGCATTCATACGGTGTTCTGCGAGCAGCAATTTTAGGTGCAACGACGCGTCGTCATCGGTGCATACACGGGTTGCTTCGGTGATGAGCGCTTCTGCATGGGGGGCTTTTTTCCCGACCGCAATGGTAACGCGCGCCAGAAGCTCGACTTGGTAGGCCAATGAATTGGGCTCGGCTGCCGGTAGCGCGGGATCTTCGAGCAGTTCTTCGGCGGTTTGAAAATCGTCCATGGAGGCGCATTCCAGCGCGAGCGCTCGAGCGTAATAGGCTATCCCTTCGCGCGCATCCAAGGATTTGAAGAGATTGAGCGGCCATTCGTACGACGTAATCGCATGCGCGTGATCAAAGAAGCGCATATTCAGAATGCAACGAATGATGATCAGGCCGTCCGATGCCGAACCATATCGCGATGAATAAAACGGCAGAAGATTACCAATACCCATCATGATCGAGACGTCCATGAAGACGCTCGAGAACGTCCAATGGTCGAATGGGCGCCAGGTCGTCCAATCAGCGATGGGGCGCGCAACGATCCACAGCACGAGTACCGTGGCGAGGTTTGCCAAGGAACCGCCGGCGGATAGAATGGCCAGCGCTTTGCGGTTTGGTCCCAGGCGGTTGGGAATGGCCAGCGTCAGTCCGCGCAGAAGGGGCCGAGCCAGGTAAAAGCACACGCCTGCAATGCGTATCCGGGCGAAAGGTCGGGCGGTTCCAATTCCACAAGAGACGATTCGGAACCCGGCAAGGGTCCCGGCCAATGCATGACCGAGTTCGTGGACGAGGATCGACAAGTACAGCGC
>CAYSYX010001059.1:0-2156 GCA_964435055.1 uncultured Polyangium sp.
GCTGTCTCCACCGCCTTTCTCGGCACCGCCGCCATTCTTTGGGTCACCGCTCCCGCCGCCAAAAAAGACGCCGCGTTCCAATTCCTCCCCGTCGTCGCCCCTCACTACGCCGGAGCCGCAGCTCAATTCACGTTTTGATTCCGTGCTGTCGCATCAATCGATGCAAAAGCTGCCGGGAGATCCCCATCGCCTTCGCCGCATGCGTCACGTTACCCTTGTATCGACGTAAGATCGACGCGACAAACGATTTTTCGAACGTTGCCAGAACCTCTTCACGTGCCTCTTTCCACGACGCTCCCGTAAAATCAATCCCCTCGCTGTCATTGGCGTGATTTGCATTGACCAGCGATTTCAGTAGTTTGTCGCCGACGTTCATGCGTTGCGCCATATCCGCCACCATGTCCTCGAGCTGCGCCACATGGCCCGGCCACGAATGCTTTTCGAGCAATTCCAGCGTTCCCGGAGGTAGATCCTTGACAAGCCGTTCGCCGTGACGCCGCAGGAAAAACTCCACCAATGGAGCAATATCGTCACGATGGTGACGCAATGGAAAGACGGGCAAGTTCACGAAGGGTAGGTTCGGAATGAAAAAATCGCCCACAAGAGCGCCTCGATTGGCCATGACCGCGGGATCCTCACGCATCCCCAGCACCAGACGCGAGCCGTCCGTTCGTTGCGCCATGGTTCGTGCCAATTGCGATTGCAGACCCGGCGGCAAATCCGCCGGGTCGTGCACATAAAGCGTTCCTCGAGCCGAGCGTTGCAGGGCTTCATAAAACGAAGTTTCCAACGTCGCCGCAGATTCCGCTTCGACATCCAGCTCGACGAATTCACCCGTTCGTGCCGTACCCAAGGCATGAAATGCCCGAGCCAACGTCCGTTTTCCCGATCCCGCTTCGCCCCAAAAAACAATGTGTTTTTCCGAATTTGCCGCGAGCTCCACTTGATGAAAAAGCGCCCGCATCACAGCGCTGTGCCCGATGGCCGGACCCAATTGACGCTTGGGACTCAATGGAATTTCCGATGCCGATCCCGTTTGTCGCGCAACAACCTGCGAATGGCCGAGCTGCACCGGTACGTCCGGCGGAACGATGGCGTGCTGAATTCGAACCGAATGAACGAATAATCCGTTTTTACTGCCCACGTCCTCGAATTCAATTCCCCGCGTCGTCAGAGATATTTCACAATGACGCTGCGATATGCCCGGATCGTCGAGACGAACTTCACACGATGGATCACGGCCGATGACGATGGGGCGTAAGCCGAGAGGCACGTCGAAGCTTGGGCTTTGGCTGGGCAAAATGCGCAAGACGATGGCTGGGACGCTCAACACGCGATCGCGCACGATGGTGAGTGTGCGCGTTGCATTCGATGCGGCGTCCGGGGCGCTTTTGCTCATGCGGACGATGATACGGCGGATGGTGGGAAGAAATCACGATCATCCAGCGATTTTTGCGCCAGGGCAATGGATCTGTTTTACGCCGCCGATGCCGGCAAATTCGGTTTGGCTTTGTCGACGTTCGTCACGAGCACCCAGCATTCGTCCGCGGATTCCACGACAAACCTCACGCGTACCCGACGCACCCCCCAGGGAAACGCGAAGTTGTAATCGAAAATATGCGTCTTGGTCGGACCTTGAAACAATTCTTCGAGTTTGCCACGAAACTCCGCAACGTTCGTACACGGTGCAACGTCGGTAAAGAAATTCTTCCCAATGACTTCATGAACGCTGCGTCTAGCGAGCGCCGCTTCCCACTGGTTGTACGCCTTGATGACACCTTGGCGATTGAGGCGGATCATGCCGAACGGCATTGCATCGAATTCCGCGGCGGAGAGTTGCGTGAGGTCTTGGGCTGTGAGTCGCTCGATTCGGTCGGACATGGATACCGAGCTACCACGGCGTCGGTCGTTTGAACGCCAACGAGTTCGACACTGACTGTCTTATGAAGAGGAGCCAACACGACTGTGACACCAGCCAGGCACACTCTTGAATTTTTCCGTCGCCAACATGAACGCCAACTTGCCGTCGACGTTGTTGCAAGGATGGTGGGTCGAAAGGGACTCGAACCCTTGACCTACGGGTTAAAAGCCCGCAGCTCTACCGACTGAGCTATCGACCCTGACATCAGAAGCTGCAAGCTCCGGACATCGAGGCG
>CAYSYX010001060.1:0-1568 GCA_964435055.1 uncultured Polyangium sp.
GATTGGTGGACGCCGCATGTCGTAGATATTCTTCAGCAGATTCCGTATTTGCAAGTTGGAATCCCGCTTGAGCTCAAAGACAAACTTGTGACAAAGGAGCTGGTTCTACTCGAGGGCACCAAGAAACGTGATCGGCGACATTTCTTAATTCCGAACGAGGAATGGGTGCATTCCGGCTTGGAAGCAAAGATTCGTCTATCCACGAGCGGCGATGACGAACCAGGTGATGAATACTATAGACGTCAGGTCTCAAGAATGGCTCGCCGTCTCGAAAAACTGGTTCGTGATCATATTGCTTCGCGAATTCCGCAAGCAGATGATGCGCCATGGAACGTAGTGGGGACTGCGACCGAAGTTCTGGTTGCTCGGGCGTGGGCACGAGGGACAGTGTCACCGCTATCTCCAGGTTGGAAACAGTGGCATGAGGTCTTATCCGAGGAGGGTGAAGCGCTCACTTCACCAAAATCCAGGTGCACTCCATGGGCCGATCTTGTTGAAAAAACGCAACGCGCAAACACGCGCCTACCGGGCGTTCTTCATCGTCTTGTTGCGCTTCCTCAAGGAGAAATGGGCGACCACAATGTCGTCTCAGCCGGTGCAGCCGCACGTGCCATACTCCAGTTGAGAAACTCGATGCGCCTTAGCTCCTTCCCCGCGTCATCGGCCGATTTCACCGTGCAGTTGGCTGATTTGGAACGGCTTCAGGGATATGCAAACGAGATTGCGCCAAGATTACCAAAGCTCATCCGGATCGAGAAAGAAGTATTGCTTGGTCTTGCGGAGCGTACGGAAGCTCGCCTTCGTGGGCATGCACTCGAGGGACACCTCAAGCGAGTCGATAATGGAGTGAGCACTTTTGCTGCGCATTCGCCTACCGCCGCGAACGCGATGATTCAGGATTGGCACAAGAGATATCAAGAGGCGAGGGCCGGTGGCTTCCTGCGACCAGATCCAGGAACACCGGGTGCGCAAATCAATGACTTTCTCGACCAGGTAGATGAGTTGCCAGAAGCCGACCAAGAGTCACTAGCAAAACAACTGGATTGGCTGCAAAAGATTCCTATCGACGTTTTGCGGCGTTGCGATGAGATCCTCAAGACCGCTGAGACCGTTGTAAACGAGCTTTACGCGCTACTCGAGAACTTCTTGGATAGCGTTGGTGACATGTCTTATGCCGATGAGGATGTGCATGCAAGAGGTCGCACGTGGCAGAATGCACTCGACGCTCTTGCAAAAGCAATTGAGGAATCGAAGCCATGAGCCATGAATTGGCCGAAGACCGCCTGGCGAAATTGGAGAAGCTCCTGCCCAAACTGGCCCAGGCACGGGCGCACGCTGAGCGTGGTACAGCAATCCACGAGGCGATGGATGCACTCAAAGTCCATGAGGCCCAAATTCAAAGCTTGACGCAATTGGCAGCGATTGTGCCGTTCATCGCGAGGTCATGGAGGCACGAAGATCGCGCAGATGTCGTGCAGGCGATTTCACAGCTGCGTGTCTTGGCGAAGCGCATTGAAGCCGCGGCAACCGTTACCGAACTGAACCAGATCAGGGCAGAAGCGCAACAC
>CAYSYX010001060.1:1578-2141 GCA_964435055.1 uncultured Polyangium sp.
ACACCTCGGCACCATAGACAGGGTTTTCCGTACGGCATGGGCGGCAATGGTCAGCGAACGATTCCTAAGTTTGCAGCCCATCGCGGATATGCTGTACGAAATCGAAAGCACAGCAAAGCATGGTCAAACATTGCGCGAACTTGTCAAAGATGCGCAACAGTTGGCAAAGAAATACCCTCCTACCACCGACGATCGAAAGAAACTCACTGAATTAGAAGCCAAACGAAACCAACATCTCCAGAGGCTTGCTGATTTGAACGTTGGGCAGGAAGTCGAAGCCTTCTTGGTCGCTGTTGCCCATAGCAATGCAACGCTCAAGCACGTGACGTCTGACGTTTTGACATGGATCGACGAAAATGACGCTCGAGCGCTCTTCAGGATCTCTGCCCGTCGCAGCTGACGATGCAATGACGATTTTTGTTTGACATCATGACTCGAGCATTTCCAACAAATACCGCCTGAGGACATTGCGGCTTACTGTCACTTCGGTGATACTTCCTGAGAAAACATCTGTTCCCGTGTGAAGGCACGCTTGGCAACCATCGATGCAAAGGGGTGCACCT
>CAYSYX010001061.1:0-2138 GCA_964435055.1 uncultured Polyangium sp.
GTCGCGGCTGGCTCGATATGCGCTTGGTTTGACCGCGACGCACCTTGCCCTTGGTGAGGGGCACTCCTGCGCAATCGTCGCCGGCGAGCGTGTTTCGTGCTGGGGGAGTCCCATCGCTCTTGGACTTGCCGATTCGAACGCGCCGGGTCCCACGCTTCTCGATATTCCGGGCAAACCCATTGCAGTGTCGGCCGGAGCGTTGCATACGTGCATCATTACGCGAATCGACAATCAATCGAAGGTGTATTGCGCAGGTGATGCCACCGCATTGAAACTCGGGGCATCGCCGGCGGATGAAGGAGGAGATCGTCAAACGTTTGCAGAAGTTGAAGGTCTCGGTCAAGCGACCGCTATTGCCGCAGGCTCTCAGAGCACCTGTGTGCTGACGGGCGACGGTACCGTTCGTTGCTGGGGTTTCAACGGGTATGGTTCGCTTGGAAATACGACTTTCGACGACGGGGACCATTCTTTGGTTTGTCTGGAGCGAGGGAGCATGTTTGGAAGTTGTCGGCAGCCGCTCGAACATGTCCACCTGCTGCGGACAGGTGGATATCACGCTTGTGCGCTCACGGACGAGCGCGAAGTTTATTGTTGGGGAAAGAATGACGATGGCCAAGTCGATGGCGGAGATCGACGTCATCGGGCGATCCCCGTGCGTTTGTCCAGGCCGGTCAATGTTGTCGATGTTGCGGTCGGCTCCGGGCATACTTGTGCACTCGATCAGGACGGAATCGTATGGTGTTGGGGGCGCAATGAGCATGGACAGCTCGGTCGAGGGATCGTCAGCGAATATGGCGAGCCGGCGAAAGTTGCCGAGCTCGTTAATGTCGTCAAAATCCATGCGGGTTCGGAACATACGTGCGCATTGGATAACAATAACGCCCTCTATTGCTGGGGAGCGAATCATCAATGGCAAATCGGCAGCCCGCCCGCCGCAGAGATCCAACCTACTCCCGTCATGATTGCTTCGTCATGGTGAAAGTACGGCGCGTCGATTCCGAAGAGGCTCGGAGAGCTGAAATCGCAATCTGCTGTGGGTGTTGAGGGGCTTCGACAAACCGACCGCGTTTTCGCATCAGGGTTTGGCTGTTGGTAGACGTGCTCGGATGTCGGGTCATTGCTTCGTAAATTGCGTTGCATTTCTGCGCCGCATGTTTATTCTTACAACATGACCCGTTCATCCACTCCGTCGGCCGCCTCCGAAAGTGATGCGCGGTTGTATTTCCGCGCCTTTCTGCGAACGGTCATCTTCGCGGTGCTCTGTGTTTACGGCGGTATTCGTGGTTATTGGCCCGCGTATTGGTTTCTCGCGTTGACGCTCGTCATGATCGCCGTGAACCTCACGGTCATCAAATTCCGTAATCCCGGTCTGCTGCGCGAACGGCTGAAACCGGATCGTCCGGAGAAAGGCTGGGATCGTATGTTCCTGGCTGCCGGAGGTCTTGCGGCCATTGCCATTGTCGTGGTCGCTCCGCTCGACTTTTTAAACCACCTTGGCCCTCGAGTTCCCAATTGGCTCGTGTATGCCGGGGCCATTCCATTTCTTGGCGGTGATGCGTTCATTGCGTGGGTCATGGGGGAAAATCCCTTCCTGGAACGCACCGTGCGGATTCAAGAAGACCGCAATCATGTGGTCATTTCGACCGGACCTTACGCGCTGGTGCGCCATCCGATGTACACGGGATTCCTCATTTGCAGTCTGGGTTGGCCGCTCGTGCTGGGGTCGTACTGGGCGGCGATTCCGGTGTTTCTACTGGATGTCTCTTTGATCGTGCGTACGTATTTCGAGGATCGTACCCTGCATGAAGAATTACCCGGATATCGCGAATACGCACAAAAGACGAAATACCGACTGATTCCGGGCGTGTGGTAAGCGTGGTATACTGGCAAGAGTGGAACGATGTGGAGGGAGTAACACGGATGCTATCACTTGTTGATCGTCGCGTGGCCGAAGCCTTCAAGCGCGAACTGACAAAACTTGTCACCCCCCTAGATGTGCGCGTGTTTGGTTCACGCGCGCGCGGCGACGCCGAGCCGGATTCTGATCTGGATATTTTTATAGAAGTTGAGGAACTGTCGCCCAGATTACGCGCTCAGATCAGTGATGTTGCTTGGTCGGTCGGCTTTGAACTCGACCG
>CAYSYX010001062.1:0-2136 GCA_964435055.1 uncultured Polyangium sp.
CGTTCCATGGCTCACCGAAGAGGCGCGCTCGTGCCGGCAGCAAGCATATCCACGAGCTTCACCACCGTGTTCCAGTTGCGCGTCGTGATGGTGCCGCGAAGCCGCAGCTTCCCGAGAGCTGTCGCAAGAGCGCTCCGCCCCTGTCCATTCGGATGCCAGGTGTATATCTCGTTGCCCGAAACCTGAAATAGCTCCGGCTCGAACGCCTGACCATACAATGGGGCGACCTCCGCCTCCGTGGGCGCGTGCGATAAGAACGTGACGCAGAGATTCGTCGC
Source organism: uncultured Polyangium sp. (assembly GCA_964435055.1). Taxonomy (GTDB): domain Bacteria; phylum Myxococcota_A; class Polyangia; order Polyangiales; family Polyangiaceae; genus Polyangium. The sequence continues at coordinate 279 of CAYSYX010001062.1, forward strand.
ATTCGTAGCGACAGCTGCGAACGGGTTCGCCTTGACAATCGCGCTGAGCTCTGCATGCGTGCGCAGCGTCGTCGCGATCGGACGGCCCATGGCTCGCTCGAGGGCCTCTTCGATTGTCGCTGTCAACTGCGCCGTTCCCAGCTGCGTGTCGAACACGGCGTTGCCACTTTGCACGTACGTTCGAACATCCGTGCAGCCGGCTTTCTCCAGCATGGCTCGCAGATCAGCCATCGGAAGGCTATTTTTCGTTCCCACGTTCACGCCGCGGAGAAGCAAAGCATAACGAGTCATCGCGTTCTCTTTTTCGGTTGGGCTGGGTCGGACTTCGCGCGTGCGGCCTTCGTGCGCGCAGGATACAGAGTCTCGTGCGCCGCGCACATCGCCACGAAGTTAGCAATGCGTTTTGCGCGGGTCTCAGCAAGCTTGGCCGTCGTCACGCGGTGAAGGATCGCAAAGCGATTCGTGGCATCGAGGGTATCGAAGAACGCGCGAGCCCGAGCGTTCTGGTCGAGCGCTTCGGCGAGGTCGCTCGGTACGGTCGATGTTTTGGGACTGTCGTAGGCGCGCTCCCATCGACCGTCACGCTTGGCACGGTCGACCTCGGCGAGCCCCGGCGCTTCCATGCGCCCAGCCGCGATCAGCACTTCGACCTTCGCACAGTTGATCTTGGACCACGGGCTGCGCGCCTTTCGAGGCGTGAATCGCTGCAACCATGCAGTGTCGTCCAGCGCTTGTTTTTGGCTATCGATCCAACCCCAAATCAGCGCAGCCTCGAGCGCAGTGGCATACGTGAGCGTGCTTTCGGCGCCCTTTTTGGGTATCCGGAGAAAAACGCCTGCAGATCGAGCGTGGTTGGCGCGAAGCCAGGCCTCCCACGCCGCGGCGCTCGGCGGTGCAAGGATCGAGTCGGCATCGCTCTGCGCTGCTGTTCGATCTGCGTTCGGTGTCGAGGTTCCCTTGCTCGTTGGCATGGCGGTCGAGTTTGTCCCGTTTCCCATCGGAGGAACTCAGTAGTGCTTGTTGTTCCAGGTTTCAATCGAAATGGTACAGGTGTACGGAGCGCGGAGTTTCTCGGCGGGCCCCTACGCCGGCACGACGTTCGCGAAGTGGGCCCATGGTCCATACATGGCGTTGCTGCTGGTATCCGGCTCGTGCAAACGAATGTCGAACCAGAATCAACGTCGCCCGCGGCGCTGCGTAAAGCTTGCGCCGCCGAGCAACGTCCGATTTATGCATTCGTCTTTCCAAGCCTGTCTTTCATGTGGATTGCGGGCTTTTTCAAAGGCGCTTTCGCCATCTTTCGAACCCCGCCGGCCGGAGCATTCACGAGTACCGGTCGCACCACCGGCTGGCCTTGGGCGCGCCGTTCCCCCGTGCGTTTATCGACCACGACAAACGATGCGTACTTCGCTCAAATGCCGCAAACACAGCCGCAACGCGCGTTTTGCCTGTTCAATGGATTCGCCCGCCATCGAGCCCGACACATCGACCAGAAAAACGACCGCTCGGCGCTTGGACGTCTTCTGCGCCTCGAAAAGATCCGGCACCAACTTCAAGGCAAATGTGCCTTCTTCGCCCGATTTTTATCGCAAACCACGCCGGCCACGATACCCGGTGCACCTTCGGCGACGAGCACGATGTCGCGATCGAGCGCCACGATTTGCGAGGTGAACGTCACGCGCCGGCGCATATCCGATTCGGCAATTGTTTGGATATCGTGCGAAGGGCTTTCAATCGTCACCTTGCGGCCCAGGTCGAAGACGATATCCATCGATAAGCCATACTTCACATCACCGATCTTCGGCGTAATACGATCCGCGTCGGGCACGATATTCGTTGGACTTGCCGCGCCATGTCC
>CAYSYX010001063.1:0-448 GCA_964435055.1 uncultured Polyangium sp.
ACGCGTACATCGCCAAGCTCTTGCGTCCGCTTTTCCCTCGCGCAACGTGAATCAACCCGCCGCAATCAGCGCATCGAGCAAGCCCCGACAACAAATACCGCGGCGCGGGACCTCGTTTCTTTTTCTCGACATCTCCCGATTGCTTCGCGACCTTTCGTTGCACGAGCTGCCAAACCTCATCGTCGACAATTCGCAAATCGGGCACGTCAAGCTTTACCCATTGCTCAGCTTCGCGCAGAATGCGCACCTTGGTCCCTCCGCGATACGTCTTTTCGCGCTTGCCCCAAACAATTCGACCGCGATATCGATCCCGCCGCAGCATTTCCCGAATGCTCGAATAGGACCAGACCCCGGTTCCTCGACGCCCCGCTTTCGGCGCGGGAATTCGGCGTCGTTGCAAATCCTGCGCAATGGTGCGAAGCCCCTCCCCTTCGCAATATCGACGAAA
>CAYSYX010001063.1:458-2133 GCA_964435055.1 uncultured Polyangium sp.
AAATCTCGCGAACGATCTTCGCTTCCGTTTCATTGATTCGATATTCGACGCGCACCCGCCGATCGCCTTCTTTCACTTCGACATTATCGTACCCATACACGCGCCCACCCACGACAAACCCGCGTCGCGCTTTCGTGAGCAAGTGCTCGTGCGTGCGTTGCGATGTTTTTTCGCGCTCGAGCTCTGCCGCAAAACTTCGCGCGGCAATCATGAATTTATCGACCGCCCCGTCGCATCGAACTTGCTCGTCCGTATCATAGTAATAGAGGCGAATGCCGCTTTCCAGCAGATCCTGAATCACGAGCCCCGAGCGGAACGTGTCGCCGCCAAGGCGCGATTCGTCGCGCACAATGACGGCATCGAATTGTTTAGCTTTTGCCGCATTGAGCAATGCAATGAGGCCCGGGCGTTTTTTAAATTCGGCGCGCGAGATTGCATCGTCCAGAAAAACATGCTCGTCCGCAAGCGTTCCGCCGTGCTTGACGATGTACCTGCGTCCCTCTTCGGTTTGCACGGCCATGGACGCGATTTGGTGCTCGTCGGTCGAGCGCCGACCATACAGCGCGCACCGGATGTTTCGCAATTTCACGACGACACCTCCGGGCGTTCATTCACATCATTTTCGAGCACCACGGCCAATAGACGTGCAATCGCGATAATGTTGTTGTGCTTGTGCGCGCGACTATCGGCATTGCGGTGAATTTCGCCGGTTGAATTCGTTGCCATTGGATGCTCGCTACTGGAATGCGCATTGGATGATTCGCATGACCTATTCATGTTCTCCCCCCGCGGACACACGTCTCCTGTTCCGAGGTGAACCTCCGGATGGATCCGCCTGCTTGTTTGCTCCGCAAGGTACCACAACCGCGTTTCAAATTGCAATCATTTTCTTCAAAAAGTTCGCATAGTTGGATCGTCGCGCGTCATGCGTATACCGATTGCCGTATTTGCTGCGGCGAGCACGATCCGGCTGCTTATTTTCAAGGCTCCCAATTCGTCACTTCCTTGAAATCGATCCACTTTTCGGCCTACAAATATCACGCTATGCGTGGAACGCCTGAAAATAAAGGTTCGGACAGGATGACTTCCTTGAGATCGATCCACTTTTCGAAGTGTTTTGGCATCGACTCGTGCTTTGACCAGGGCAATTCCGTCGTCGTCGCAATGTTTGTCGAATGCATTACTGACTTTCGCACCGAAGACATACGCGCATGCGCTCGAGAAGCCCGGCGAGGTCATCGGGTACTGGCCGAGCCACCCCCCAGACGGGTGGGCTTCCACCTGGCTCGGGGGTGGCTTCCTCAAGGAAAATGCCACTGTTTGCCACCCTCCGTGGACAAACCCAAAGAACAAAATTTTAGCAGAGAATTACGTCCTCAGCACTCGTTATGTCCCCAGTATTTGGAGCATACCCAGGCGGAACGGAAAATGCTGCATGAGGACGTATAGAAATTGTCTGGAGAAACCACATTTGGGCGTTCCGGATTGAGCAAAATTGCCGAGCAGCTTCGGAAACTCGGCCATGCTGCCTCTTCAAATCAAGGCTTACATTTGGAAAGTTCCTTGCGATTTCTTAACGAGGTATTGCCAATTTTCCCAATCATCCTCAGCCAAACCGTCTTCAATGGAGATAATTGGATATTTTTTCGTTAAGGTGAGCCAATAGTCCGCCATT
>CAYSYX010001064.1:0-2125 GCA_964435055.1 uncultured Polyangium sp.
TGCACCACGAGCCCGCCTTCCGCGGCCGCCGCAAGCTCGGGCCGGCCCGCCAAGAACAACTGGTTGTCCTTGCCCAAAGCCGCAAGACCCGACAAGACCGCTCCCGCATCTTGCCAATGCAAGTCCGGTCGATCCACGAACACGAGCGAATGATCGAGACCAATCAAGGCCGCCGTCGCCGCAAAGATCACCGCATCCGCTTCGCCATCCGATAACTCCGCCGCCGTGACCGCCGAACCTCCACGGCTCGAGAAACATCGCGGCAATCCGTCCGGCGACGTCCCCGGTGCATAATGCAACGCCGGCGCAAGCGCCTTCAACGTCGCCACGAATCGATCCGCGCGCGGCCGATCAAACTCGAGGCTCCGCAAAAACGGCACGACGAAGCTGTACTTGCGCGCGTCTTTCGATGCGCGCCCAATTCGATTCCAGGCCGGTCCCAACCCACCGTACGGCGCAAACCCCGTCGTATGTCGCGACGATGGGAAATACTCGAGTTTGCCTTGACCCACTTCGTGCGTGTACCGCTCGAGCACCGCACGAAGACCTTCGTCCGCTTCACTCTTCGCCCGATCCGGCTGAAACACCACCTCACCGTCTTGCGTCGGTTGCGATGTGCCCGCGTACCGTTGCTCTTCTTCGTTGAGCAAAAACGTCAGGTGAATCTTCGCCGCTTGACCCGATGCAATCCACGGCGCACCCGCCGTCATCGGACCATACGCTCCCAAAGCTTCCTTCGCGGCAATCAAAGCTTCGAGCACTCGGGTCTTGCCCGAACCGCTCGGTCCCGTGAACACCACGACGTCATGCAGAGCATTCGTGCGGGGGTTGGTGAGGTCCAGCGTCATGTCGGGTACGCCGCGAACCCCAAGAAACGTAGCTCGTTGGATCTTCATTCGTCCTCTATGTGACTGTGACTGGATGGGACAAACAGGCGGGACAGTTCGCTTGGTTTGATCAACCCGCCGCCGCGCCGGAAGCAGCGCTCTCGCCGGGGTTGAGTAACACCTTCGGCGACTGAATGACAATGGAATCCGGTCCGATGTGGATCATCGACGAACCCACGGAGATCGTCGTCCCCGTTTGGCTCGAGATCGAGTGCGACAAAGCTTGTGACACGAACGAGCCGATCGTCTGCATCACCCGCTCACCACCGGCCATCGAGATGAGGTTGCCCAAGATGCTGGCGATCTCGTCTTTGCCCACGGTCGAAGATTTGTTGCCGTCGACGTTGTGGTTCTGGTTGCCGGCGACCGTTTCGCGATCGTTGCCTTCGACCGAGTCACTGCGATGACGACCGATGCTCGATTGCTGGTCGTTGTTGACCCGCGTCTTCATGTCCTTCTCGGCGCGCATGCGCAAAAGCTCGCTGCCCGCCTTGTCCTCCATCATGAACTCGTTGAAGCCGCCATTCGAAGGGGACGAATTGCTCTTCCAACCGCTCTGCGTCTTATTAGCGGGAAGCTTGTAGGGCGTCTTCTGCAAGTTCGTGTACACGCGGCCCGTGATCACCGGACGATCCGGATCGCCGCCCAAGAAGTCCACGATGACCTCTTGCCCGATACGCGGCAGGTTCGATCCACCGAAGCCCGAACCACCCCACGGCTGGCTCACGTGAATCCAGCACGAGCTGTTGTCGTCGCGTTTGCCTTCGCGATCCCAGTGGAACTGCACGCGCACGCGACCGAATTCGTCCGTGTGGATCTCTTCGCCCGCAGGACCCACGACCGTCGCGCTCTCCACGCCTTCGGCCTTCGGCTTCTTCTGACGCATCGGCGGATGGTACGGTTTGTCCGCGCTGCGAACCTCGCAGTAGTGGCTGATGTCCTCGTTCGCCCGACCATCGATGCGCGATTCCAAAACCATCAGCTTCTTGCCATCGCCCAGCTCACGCTGTGGGTGGTCGAGGATGCTCATGACCGTACCGGGGTTCAGGTCGATCACGTTCGTATTGAAGCTGGCGACGCTCGCGTCGCTGCGGCTCGCATGCAAACGCTTCTCGGTGAGCTTTGCGCCTTCGCCTTCGTCGGCGCGGTGCATGCCCTTGTCGTCGGCAAACGGAGTCGCTTCGCCTTTGTCCGTTTCGAAGATGAAGGCGCCCGGCACGTAATGAAAACTCTCGAGC
>CAYSYX010001065.1:0-2104 GCA_964435055.1 uncultured Polyangium sp.
GGCATCGCGAGGATATCGCGATGGGCGGGAATTTGGCAATGGGGAAGTTGGGGCGGCGTGCGCTCTCAATTCGACTTCGCCGGCGCGGGCGTCGGTGCAGGCGCGGGTGTCGGTGCGGGGGCAGGGGTAGCGGCGGGCGCACTTGCGGGAGCGTTCACCCATCCCTGCTGAAAGGCTGCTCGAACGGCGGGTTCGTCGCCGACGATCGACAACGTGGGTCGTCCGGCCAAACACGCCGTAAGGTCTTCCTGGATTTGCTCGGGTGTCACATCCGCATAATGTTTTGCTTCGTCATCGAGGCTCGTCAAAGGAAACCCAACGTTTCGCGCCCCGACAATGGCGCTCGCGATGTCGTCATTGGACAGGAATTGTGTCGACCTTTGGCGCGCCAATTTCAGCTTCAATCGCGCCAGCTCTTGCGCATCCGCCGGCGTTTGCCCGAGTTTTTCCAACGCCGCCTTGATCGTCGTCAATGACGAAGCAAGTTGTCCGTTTTCGACCGCGCCGCGAATATCGAGATACGACGTACCGCCGCGCAGCAATCGCGCATTGGCGTAGATGCCGTACGTCACGCCCGATTGTTGCCGTAACAGATCCCCAATACGCGCGCTGAGCAATGCGGCGCCAACGTCGTGTCGCGCGTCCATCGCGCGATTCTGCACCGATGGCAACAAGCAACCAAAATGAATCTGCGCTTGCGTCGCATCCGGCCGGTGTGTCGCCACCAATCGCGGTTCCATCGCGGGCTTTTTCCCCGGATTCACCGACTCGACCGAATTGATCACTTGCGCCCCGCGTTTCCACTTGCCGAAAAATTCACGAATGGCCGTTTCCGTCTTCACGCGGTCGATTTCGCCCACGACCGCCAAGATCGCATTGTTCGGCACGTGCGTCGCGTCAATCCAATCTTGCGCTTTGCCGGCATTGATGTTTTTGAATTTGTCGGCGGTGAGCGATCGGCCATAAGGGTTCGTCCCGAACAAAGCCGCCAGAAATTCCCGATCCGCGATTTCCTCGGGCTGACTTTCCGCCGCCTGCAAATAGGGCACTCGATCCCGCTCGAATCGATTCCACACCTCTGTGTCGACCGACATCGATTGCGTGCGCTCGGCCAAGATGGCCAAAATGATGTCCGTATTGCCGCTCGAACCGGTGATTGAATACGTCAGGGCATCGTCGCCGGGGTTTTCTCGAAGACGCGCACCGATGTCCCGCGGTTCGCCGTGCCATGTCGTATTGGGATTCTGCAACCATGCGCCCGCATAAGCCGCTCCCAAATCATCGGCTGCCTTAACGCCCCCGTGAATGAGCAATTGCGCCGAAACAATCGGCAATCCGGGACGTTCCGCAAGCACGACATTCAGCCCGTTGTCGAGCGTCAAACTGGTAAATCCCGATGCTCCCAATCCCGGTAAAATCGTTCGCAGACGTTCCACATCTGCGAGCACGGGACGACGCTCTTCTTCTTCAATCGTCGGAGAATTGAGCGCACTGGAGGCGGGACGCTCGCCGCAGCCATTCGGAGGTCGGAAAAACACGCCCCGAGCGCGATCTCGATTGACGTATTTTTGAGCAAACGCGGCAATCTTACCCGGCTCGAGCGTCATGACATTGCGCATCGATCGCGAATACAACGTGGGATCGCCGGTAAAGTGCGTCGTCGTCGCGCGAGAAATGCCGCGCGTCGGAAGATCCTCCGCTTCGAGTACCATACGAACGAGCGCTTGACGCTGAAGTTGCCGAACAGCAATTTCATCGAGCTTGAGCGCCGTGGTCGAATTCCGAGGCGACCATACGCGGGACAATGCATTGAGGATATGTTGGTAACTCTTTTCCGGATGTCCTCCCCGCGTCAAACCCACTCGACACAAAAGCATCGACGCATCCTTGCCATCGACGACGAACGTATTGATGAACGCGATATCTTCATCCTCACGCTCCGCTTGCCACAATGCGCTGCCTACGGCCGAATTGACGAACTCCACAAGATATGCATCGGTATCAAAGGCCCGTGGTAATGACCAACCCACCCACAATTACGGTGTCGCCACGGCTGCTTATTTAGTCGTCAATGTCGATTGCGGAGGTTCCGGAGGTACCGGTG
>CAYSYX010001066.1:0-2099 GCA_964435055.1 uncultured Polyangium sp.
CCCGATGCACGCGCGACGAACGCCCGCCAAACAAGATTTCATTGAGCAACAACAGCGGCGCGTGATCAAAATCCCCAAGCGCCGGGCATTTGTACCCAATCGCCAATTTATGCGTCGGCGTGGGTTTCTTCGTCGACAAGCGCCGTTCCTCCACTTGCGGAGGCTCGGGACGTACATCCTCGACCGGCAATACCGCGGGCGGCATGTGCCCGTACGTTTCCTGCACCAAGCGCAAGACTTGCCCGATATCCACATCCCCCACAACCACCATCGTCGCATTGTTGGGAGAATAGTACGTCTTGTAAAACGATACGCAGTCGTCGGTCGTAAAACCCAAGATATCTTCCATCCAGCCGATCGTCGGATGCCGATACCCATGCTCGCGAAATGCCTCCTTATAAAGCATTTCGTTCACCGCTCCGTCCACGTCGTCATCCACGCGTTGGCGACGCTCATTGGCCACGACGTCTTTTTCGCGAGCTACCTGAGGCTCACGCAAAACGAGCTGCGCCATGCGATTGGATTCGAGACGCAACGACAATTCGAGCGCCTCTGCGGGAAGGTTCGTATGGTAAAACGTCCAATCCAAATACGTGGCCGCGTTCGTTTCCGCCCCGGCTTCTTCGAGCAACCGATCGTACGCGCCATGCGGCGTCGTTTCCGTCTCGCCGAACATCAGATGCTCGAACAAATGCGCGATTCCCGTCTTGCCGTCTTTTTCATGACGCGAACCGACACCAAACCACGTCTGAAGACAAACCACCGGCGCCGCGTGATCTTCGAGCACCAGAACACGAAGTCCATTGCCCAAGACAAACCGCTCGACGCGCATCGACGGCCCAAATGCGATGCTCCCATCGTGCTCGGCCTGCGCGTGCGAAGATTGATTGCGATTGAGTTCAGTCAGCAGCTCGGCAAACGGGCCTTTGCGTATCCGCACGCCCGCGGAGGAAACGGAAGTCGTGTGCATGTGGGCCGAGTGCTTACCACATCAGGCGCCGAGTGCCGCGAATCATGGAAACATTTCGACAAACGCAAGCTCAGTGTCGCGGCGCGTAGTGGCAAAGCACGTCTTCCGGCATGCGCGTCGACTGGTGACATTCCCACTTCGAATCGTGGCAAGAAATCACCAAAACCCCGGCCTTGTAAGCTTCTTCGAGCGACGAACCCGCTCGCTGATGAATCAAATTCTGCGGCGTCGAATCCAAGCAACCCTTGCCCATCTGCACTTCAATCTTGCGATTGCCTCGATCGAATTTGATGGGATTCGGCGGCGTCGTTCCTTTGTCCGCCGTCCGTACCGCATCCGCCAACTTCTTCTTCATGCGGTCCAAGTAGTCCTTGTCGACAAGCGGCGGATCACCGTTTTGAACAGCAACCATCGCCAGCGTGTATTGAATCGCCATGATCTGATCCTGCTCGGGGGCATTGGGCTGAATCGGCCCGGACGAACCCAAAGGAACAGGACGCGGAGGCATCTTGAACTTCGGCTTGTTATCCGCCGCGGCCGACGCGGTCGGAGCCGCGGTTGCCGAGGCCTGTGCCGTCGCCGTTTTTGCCGGCGTCGCATCGACTTTCGGAGGCGGTTCGTCACAACCGGTGATCAGCGACAAACCCACGACCAAGACGGAGGCATACCGAACGAGCTGCATGAGCCCGCTATATACGTGTTTTGGGGGATGCGCGACAAACGCGCGACGAAAGGTGAACGAGTGAAGGTCAGTCGACCTTGAGGATGGCCAAGAACGCCTCTTGGGGAATCTCGACGCTGCCGACCATCTTCATGCGCGCCTTGCCTTCTTTCTGCTTTTCCAGCAGCTTGCGCTTGCGCGTGATGTCACCGCCGTAGCACTTGGCAAGCACATTCTTGCGCATCGCCTTGACGGTCGTACGCGCAATGACCTTCGACCCGATCGCCGCCTGAATCGCAACCTCGTACTGCTGACGAGGCACGATGTCCTTGAGCTTCACCGCCAAGTCTCGACCGCGCTGATACGACTTTTCCTTGTGCACGATGACGCTGAGCGCATCGAGCGGATCGCCGTTCACGAGCATGTCGAGTTTGACCAAGTCGGCCGCTTGATAACCGACGAGCTCGT
>CAYSYX010001067.1:0-2097 GCA_964435055.1 uncultured Polyangium sp.
GACCTTCGCGGCGACGAGGCCGCCGATACCCCCGAACAGCAATCCTTCCGCAATGGGTGTACAAGGCAAATCAATATAGATGCCCAGTGAATCGAAGACGTCTTCGCAGACGATTTCTTTCGTCAAGTACTTTTCGGGCATCAGCAAGCCCGGCGTCGCTTTGATGACGTTGGAGCTGAAGGCATCCCAAAGATCGAAGCGACCTTCGAGCGTGCCCAGGTGGTCAATCGTCACCGAATCGATCCACAAATAGGTCAACCGTTGGGAAAAACTATGCGCCGCAGCCTCGAGGTCGACGGAACGTTCGGAGATCGTCAGGATATGGTCGACCGCGTTGCCCGTGGGACCTTGTTGCCGCCACAAATAACTGCCCACGAGGAGAATTCCTTCGAGCAAGGTCAAGCCCGCGATGACCGATGCCGCTCGAAACATGGAAATGGTTTTGGATTCAAAAAAGGCCGCGGCGATCGATAAGATCAATGCTCCCAGCATCATACGTCGCGATTGAGTGGTAAATAACAGAACAATCGTCCCGGCCCATAAGAAGCTCAGCACCGCCGCTCGGGAGGCCCGGATTTTTTCTCCGATCACTTCCTTGAGGGCCGCTCGACCAATGGCCGCGGAGAAACCGAAGATCAAAGGATAATAAAGCAGTTCGACTCGGATTCCCCCATATTGAACCGTCACGATTTCCGCATAATTGCTCCATTGCCCCGTACGAAAAGCCGCAATCATCGCGACGGCAAGTGCCGCGCCAAACCCGAGCGCTCCCAATTCCGGACGCCCCGCCGTAACGAGATACTCGACCGCTTTCGCCGGACGCTCGAAGATATCCGCAAAGACTTGCCCCGTACCGACGGCGATGACCAGAAAAATCACGAGCGCAAGCAATGCAAGAGATACCGCTTCGCTCGACGCCCGGAGCGGAACGGCAAATCCCTGTTCAATCGATTTCAATGCACTTGGACAATAGGCGGCGATAAAAACAAGCACGGTCGTAAACGACGGAACATGTTCGCGACGGCTCGTATGGCGAAACAATAGGGCCAGCGCTGCGGCGAGAAACATGACGTGACCGAGACTCGTCACCGAGGTGATGTCGGCACCCCACGTCATCATTGCAAGAAAGCTTGCAAATATGCATAGAAGAACCATGCGTTCCCCCAGGCCCGACGCAGGATGTTGGCAACATCGATTGCGCGACCGGTCAACAGCAGAAGTGTCGTGATCTCGTGTGTTGCCGAAGGCGTCGAAAAATTCATTCCAAATTTGATGAACGTTCATTTTGGGCTCGTGGCGCCCGAGCTACGACTCGATACGGGCCAATCGCGGAATTCGAGGGGTTGGCGATTCGATCGTGCATTGGGCGCGGGCGCGGTCCAACGCCTCGCGTCACCGATGCGGCGCGCTCGCGGGCGACCACTTTTCGCGCTTGCGTTCGCGATTCGACTTGGTGTAGGGTGATGGTTCTTTCGCAAAAGCAGGGAATTATGCGATTACGTTCGATTTGGCGTTTGGCGACGGCTTTGACGGTTGCGGCGGGGATTGGACTGGCGGGAGGGGATGCTCACGCAGGCGTGCCGGGCTCGATTACGAATCAGGGGCGGCTGTTCGACGCGAACAACGCGCCGATCAACGAGACGCTGTCCGTGGTGTTTTCGCTCTACGATTCCGAGGATCCCGCGGCTACGCCGATATGGACCGAGACGCACCAGGTGACGTTCGAGAATGGGTATTTTTCCGTCAGTTTGGGGGAACAGGTTCCCTTCGGTCCCACGATATTCGACGGGTCCATTCGGTATCTCGGGATTCGCGTCGGCGACGATAGCGAAATGACGCCGCGGGCGGCGACGCGCAGTGTTCCTTATGCGCTCGTTGCACAAGATGCGATCGGCGATATTCATCCGACGAGCGTTTCGATCCCGGGAATCGGGATGGTCATCGATGAAAAAGGTGTCTGGGTGGGTGATCCGACGGGGCTCGTGGGTCCGACGGGTGCACAAGGCGCGACGGGCGCGACGGGCGCAACGGGCGATACCGGGGCGCAAGGTCCGACGGGACCGACCGGGGCAATGGGTCCACAGGGACAAACCGGCG
>CAYSYX010001068.1:0-2097 GCA_964435055.1 uncultured Polyangium sp.
CTCAACATATGGTCCGGCGGGAGTGTCTCGCGTCGTTATTTCATGGTTGCGGGTAAGCAGACGACGAACTTGGCATCAATTAGCAAGACAGCACTTGGAGAACTTCCCGTCGTGGTACCGCCCCTCCCCGAACAACGCGCCATTGCCTCGGCCCTCGCCGATATGGATGCGCTCATCACGGGCGTGGAGGAGCTCATCGGAAAGAAACGCGATATCAAACAAGCGACGATGCAGCAGCTTTTGACGGGTAAGCAACGATTGCCGGGATTTCGGGGGGAGTGGGAGACGATATCACTTGGCCAAATTTCCTCCTTCATAACGAAAGGTACGACTCCGACAACCTATGGATTCGAATGGACAAATAGCGGCGTTCCATTCTTGCGCAGTGAGTGCGTGGCCGAGGAGGGGCTCGACATGGCGCAATCAATGTTCATTTCGGAGGGGGCGCATGCAGCGCTCATTCGTGGGGAAGTACGTTCAGGCGATATTTTGATGACCATTACGGGAAACGTGGGGCGTGTCATTCAGCTCCCGCAATGGTTCGGCATTGGCAATATGAATCAACATATTGCGAGAATTCGCATTACTGATCCAAGGGCGCACGCGGAATTTGTTCTTCACTTTTTGATGCAGCCAGACTTGCGAAAATACTACGCAACAATTGTTACGGGACAGGCATATCCGCAAATTAGCCTCAAACAAGTGCGTGAAACCCAAGTCTCCCTACCTCCTCTCCCCGAACAAACCGCGATTGCCACGGTGCTCTCCGACATGGACGCGGAAATCGTCGCTTTGGAAAAACGGCTCGAGAAGACGCGGGCGCTGAAACAAGGGATGATGCAGGAATTGCTGACGGGAAGGACGCGGCTCGGGTGAAGGGCGCTGCCCTCGCACGTCGACCCATCGAAAGCGCTGGAGATGTCCGAAGAATCCGTACCGAGCGAACAATGCATTGAAGCGCCGAACGAGGCTGATACCACCGAATTGGCATGGAAACTCATTCACGCCGATGAGATTCTGGCCCGCTTTGGACAAGCATTCGATGCTTCGGAAGATGACCTCGAGCGTTTGCAAGAAGTGCTCGATTCCAAGACGATCGAGGCCGAGGCGAGGTATTCCCTCGAATCGTTGGGGATTGCGTTTGGGCGTATCTTTCTCGAGAACCACGAGGGATTTGATTGGTGGATGGTGGGCGATGAAATCGGTCGCGATCCGGCGATTCGGTATCGGCGGAGCAGCCTGCTGATCTTTCCGCAAAGTATGCTTTGGAAGCGGATCGAAGATGGGGAAGAGGTGGACGTGCGGGAGCTGTACGTATCGTTATGTGAGCACATCGAGGAGGCGTTGCGGGAAAATCCGCAATGGGACGAGGGCGATTGAGGTGGGAAACTCGAGCGTGAGAACGTGGCGGGCGTTCATGCTCTCACTCTTTGTCGACGTGCGCCGAATCTACACGGGGAAGTTGCCCGCAAACGTATTCGCGAGCGAATTTTTCGATATCGGCTTCCAAGCGTTTGCCGTGGGCGAGTTCCGCGGCCCGAGCCATCGCAGCCCGACATTTATCGTATTCGCCGAGTTGGTCCCAAATGATGCCGGCGTAAAGGACCGCGCGACTTTCACAGCGCGGATCAATTTGCTGATCCGGTTTCTCCCGAGGAGCAAGGTGAAATTCCGCAACCGCCCGCTTGTTCTGAAATCGATCAAAGAATCGACGAAATGCACCTTCTTCGACGGTGGATTGTAGGTCCCGACCGATTTCGTGATCTTTGCTTGGATCATCGGTCGCATTGACGTACCACCACGACTTCCGTTTTGGAACGACCACTTGACCTGGCCGTGTGTGCACAATTCCCACAGCGGCGAATAACTTTTCGGGTTCCTTGCCGCGATGAGCGCAGGCCAACACGCCCGGAATATGGACACCTATGTTGAGCGCAAAACTCACGGCCTCGTCCTTGTTGTAGGACTCTTGTTGAACGTCAATGATATGCACCACATCAGTCACAAGGCGCGTGTAGACGTTCCCCTTCTTGGTAAAACCACGGTCACGCAAGTAGGGAGTCAGCCAGGTCTTGATGAGGGCATTTCGACGAGCTT
>CAYSYX010001069.1:0-2092 GCA_964435055.1 uncultured Polyangium sp.
TGGCCACCACGAGACCAAATGCCGTACAATTCATTGCCGTCGAAATCGAATTCGTTATTACGTTGGCGCCCAAGCTTGGGGGGAGAAAACTTTCACTTACGACAAAAAAAGCCTTTGGCAATCCGGGCGCATTATGTATCTTGGACGAAAGGGGTTCCTCGATGCCCGACGGAAGACTGCCTACGATACCAAGCGCTCATGTCTTGCTCGTTGACGACAGTCCAACGGTACGGATGGTTCTTGCCGCCGAACTTCGTGATGCGGGGTTTCGAGTGACGGGTGTCCCTACGCTCGATGCGGCAAGGCGGGCATTAAAGCGCGCAAGCACACAGAATCCAGTGGATCTGATGATTCTGGATTTGATGTTACCAGATGGTCACGGAATTGATTTTTTGCAGGAAGTTCGGACGAATCCTGTATTTGAAAAATTGCCCGTCATGATTTTGTCGAGTGACAATCGCTTCACATCGATGTTGCAGAGTCTTGGAATCGGCGCGGATGATTTCGTGGGCAAACCACATTCGAAGGCGTATTTGATTGGTCGGGCCAGAGCATTGACGGGCGCGCGGACGTCGAATGGTGCGTCCACGCCGAAGCCTTGGCGCATTCTGTTGGTTGAACACAATGGTAGTTTTCGCCAAACGCTTTCTCAAACGCTGCGCGTCGGCCATCATTGTGATGTGATTACGCTCGAAAATGCCGACCAAGCCGCCCAATATCTGGGGCTCGACGATGTGCGGGTGGATATCGTGGTGGTGGAGCGTCGTTACTTTTTGCGAGTGCTCGGGCTCGTGCAAACCAAATGTCCCAATGGTTTGCCCGTGATCGTATTGGATGATGGGGCCGGGCCTCCGCGGCCTCGAGCCGGGTCGCCGGAGGATCCCGGACGAACGCGCGCCCCGGTGATGTTGTCGAAGAGCCTCGAATTGAATTTGATCGCCAACGCCATTCTCGAACGTCTGCATCAAGACGACGGGGGCAACCCGCGCGTCGCCAGTGGATCGATTCCTCCGACGCCCCGCACGCCTACGAAAAAAATAGCTCGCGGCGCCTGACGCAGCCTCGATGACGAGAATCAAAAAGACAAACCAATGGCGAATTTTTCGCCTCTCGGGCTCAACAGCCCGTTGAATGATCGTCGCGAGCGCCCGCGGAAGTCCGATGCACGTCGTGTTCGCGGATTTTTGCAATACCGGTGCAGCGGCAAGTGCCGCGTTTGGCGCAACGTGTCATTACGTGTGCATCAACGGTGTATTGGCGGCCGGTGCTGGTTCGTGAAAATGACATGAACCTGAAATTGGACACGGTGCGCGGTGTGTAAGATGCTCGCGCCGTGTACGAGCCGGGATTGAATGTCATAACGGTTGAAGAGGGCGACGGGCCGCAGACGCCGACGAAACCACGTCGTCCGGAGAACTACGCTCGCAGCTTGTTTCACGTCCTTTCGGCGGCGGCGGCGCTTGTGATGCTGCGTCTCGTTTCGCATCGCGAGTGGCTCGTGGCGGCGAGTGGCACGTTGGCTCTCGCGGCGTGGTCGCTCGAAATTTTGCGCCGGGTGCATCCTCCGGCAAACGTGCATTTGATGCGATTTTTTTCGCGCATTGCGCACGCGGAAGAGGAGCACAAGGTCAATTCGTCGACGTGGTACTTGACGGCGCTCGTGGGTTTGGCGCTTTTCGCCCCGATACGTTCGGCTGAGTTGGGGGTCGTCGTGCTTGGATTGGCCGATCCTGCGGCGGGATTCATTGGTCGGCGCATTGGCCGGACGAAGATCCGGAAAAACCGATCGCTCGAAGGGACGCTGGGGTTTTTCGCGGTGGGAATGGCCGCAGCGTTTGTCCTTTTGATCGTGTTTCATTCCCTGCCGTTGTCGGCGATGTTGGCGATCGCCGCGGTCGCCAGTGCAGCGGGGGCGCTGATTGAGTTGGCAACGATTCGTCTCGACGACAACTTCACGATTCCGGTCACGGTGGCCGTCGCTGCCGCATCGTTCGAGCGCGTGTTGCATACTGTGAGCCTTTAGCAGCCCGTTGAATTATCGTCGCGAGCGCCCGAAAGCTAGGGCGACGGAGCGAGGAATACGCAGGTATTT
>CAYSYX010001070.1:0-2092 GCA_964435055.1 uncultured Polyangium sp.
CACGTACAGCGAACCGATGATGTTCGACGGAACCGGCACCGAAGAAGACGAAGTCATCGAAGGGTATGTGGAACAAGTCAAACAACGCATTGCGGGATTGATCGACATCGGCCGTGAGCGACGGCGAAAAGCTTTGTCCTGGTCGAGCGGCGCGGAAGAAAACACGACCTTCACGTTTGATGGGAAAAACGGAGATCAACCATGAGGGTTCTCATTCCCGGCATTTCCGGTGTGCTTGGGCAACGTGTTGCCAAACGATTGCTGGCCCAAGGGCACGAAGTCATCGGCATCGATCGTCGCCCGTGGCGGGATGCACCGGCGGGCATTGAACTGCACGACGTCGATATTCGTAAACGCGCGGCCGAAGATGTTTTTCGCAAAAAACGTCCGGAAGCCGTCATTCACATGGCCACCGTGACGCATTTGGTGGAAAAAACAGCCGAGCGTTTTCGGATCAATCTTGGAGGAACGCGGGCGGTTTTCGAGCATTGCCGCGATTGGGGCGTCGAACACGCGATCTTCGTCGGACGTCATACGTATTATGGCGCGGCAGCCGATTCACCGCTGTATCACGTCGAAGAAGATCCGCCGATGGCCGTGACGACGTTTCCCGAATTATCGGACCTCGTGGCCGCCGATCTTTATGCTTGCACCGCGCTTTGGCGTATTCCCAATTTGGTGACGACCGTCCTGCGCATGGTGTATACGCTCGGCCCGACGGGACACGGCACATTGGCGACGTTTTTGCGCGGCAAGCGCGTGCCTTTGGTGCTCGGATTCGATCCTTTGTTTCACTTCATGCACGAAGAGGATGTGACGACGGCGATTTGTTTGGCGTTGGAAAAGCGAATCCAAGGCGTATACAACGTGGCCGGACCTGCGCCGGTTCCCTTGTCGGCGATCATCAAAGGCGCCGGACGTTCGGCGATTCCTTTGCCGGAACCGGTTTTTCGTGGAATGCTTGGAAGGTTTGGCATGCCAAAGCTGCCGCCGGGAGCGCTCGCTCATATCAAGTATCCGGTCGTCGTGGATGGAACGGCGTTTCAAAAAGCCACGGGGTTCCAATACGAAATGCCTGAAAGCCGCTGCATTCACGATTATAAAGAAGCGTTTCCCGTCCCGCTCTGAAACGTGTCGCTCTCGGGATCGAGCGCGCGTCGTCCGACGACGACATCCCGAATTTGCGCTCCGAGAGTGCGCCGACTTGTGCCGCCGGCGCGTCACGCATATCAGCATCCGGAAATCGTTCCTGAAATCCTCACGCCCGGTGACGATGTCGGCTCGTGGTCATTTCATTCGTATTCGTGCGGTTTCGTGCACGCCGATAACAACGGCGACCCAATGCGGAATCCTTTCCGTTCGAGCTCGCACGAAATCAGGGAGCGACCGGCATTGGCGTGACTTTTGCCATTGCGGTGAGACGTGCGTCTATCGATTCCTCCGAATCCTCGAAACACGGGAAAGGAACCGGCCATGAAACGACTCCTGCTCTCAACTTTGTTCGTAACGTTTGTCCAAATGGGCCTCGTCGCGTGTGATCCTTCAGTGAGCGGCGGAGGCGCGGGCTCCGGTGGAAACGGCGGAGCGAACGCCGGCGGCGGTGGAACATCGACCAGCTCGTCGAGCGGCACGGGCGGCAATGCATCGAGCTCGTCATCATCGAGCGGCGGGATGTTGGGGGCTGGAGAATGCCGAACGACGGCCGATTGCGTGGAACCGAATATCGGCATTTGCCAATCGCCCGATGCGCCTCAGATGTGCGGAATTTGTTATGAACCGCCAAACCCGTGCACGATGGACTCGGAATGTGCGATGCAGGATCCGACGACGATCTGCAATCCGCCGCCGTGCAGCTGCGGCGGCTCCGAATGCATGCCCGGATGCATGGCCGATGCCGATTGCAAGATTGGAACGCATTGCTCGGCGGGACATCGATGCGTCCCCAACACTTGCGCGACGAAAGCGGATTGCCCGACGAATTTCGATTGCACGAATATGGAGTGCGGGCGCAAGAGCTGCACGTCCGACGCGGATTGCTCGGGTTTCTGCGTGAACAGCTATTGTTACGACGTCGCGGGCAAGTGCATGCTTC
>CAYSYX010001071.1:0-2085 GCA_964435055.1 uncultured Polyangium sp.
GATCCCGGATGAACACGGAAGAACAAAACAGCAACGATTCGGCTGATGATGCCGGCAACACGCAACCTTCCGGCAATGAGAAGGTCGCCGCATCAGGCGCAGCAGAGTGGGACGAACAGCCGGGAGATGACATCGGCAATCGTTTGCCAGGTCCGAACGCCCGACAGGCTCCGCGTCCTCAAGCGGCTGCGGCTGCGGCTACGGGTGACGCGAAAAAGCGCAAGCGGAACAAGAAGCGCAAAGGACCGCCGGGACAAACCGGGGACGCTGCGCCGCATGGTGAGGCCGAAGGCGAAGCCGAGGCCGCAGGCGACGAAGCCGGCGAATCCGAAGCGGAAGCAACGGAGGAAGCCGCCGGTTCGGAAGGCCAAACCGATGCGCAAGCCCAAGGCAAAGGCCCGAATCAAGGCAAGCGTCGGGACAAACACCGCGACAACAAGCACGCGGCGGCACAACGTGAACGTCCCGCGTTCAGCGTCGGCGAAGAGGTCTTCGGCAAAGTCTGCAAAGTGACCGACCAGTCGATTTGGGTCGACATTGCGGGCAAGGCCATCGGCTTGTTCAACCGCGACGAACTCCCGGAAGAGGAAGGAATTCCGACCGACGGAGATCAGTTCATCGCGACGGTCGCCAGCACGGGCGTGCGTGGCGGCATGTTGATGCTCTGCCGTGGAACGCCGAAACCGCTCGACGAACTCAAGCAACAACTCGAAGCCGCTTGCAAAAGCGAAGACGTTGTCTTCGGGTTTGTCACGGGCACCGTCAAAGGCGGTCTCGAAGTGGACCTCGGCGGCTTGCGCGCGTTCGCTCCCGCGTCGCACGTGGACCTGCGCCACGGCGCGGACCTGTCGAGCCTCGTCGGCCAACGTCTCGATTTCCTGATCACGCAATACGCAAAGAAGGGCCGGGACATCGTCGTTTCGCGCAAGAAGATGCTCGACGAGGATGCCCGCCAAGCTCGCACCAGCGCCCTCAGCAAGGTCGCTGCGGGCAGCGTGCACAAAGGCATCGTCCGCAAGGTCGTGCAGTGGGGCGTGTTCGTCGCGTTGCCGGATGCCGGCGGCGTCGAAGGCCTCATTCACATGACCGAAGCGAGCCACGATCGGAGTGCCAAACTCAGCGACTTGTTCCGCTCGGGCGCCGAGATCGACGTCAAGGTCTTGAAGATCGACGACAAGGGCAAACTCTGGCTCTCACACAAGGCCACGACGGCCGACCCGTGGGATGCCGTCAAAGAGAAGTACGCCGTCGGCTCGCGTCACAAGGGCAAAGTCGCCAGGCTTCAACCCTTCGGCGCCTTCATCGAGCTCGAACCGGGCATCGATGGCTTGTGCCACACCGCGGACATTTCGTTCAAAGCCGTCGAGCACCCGAGCGAAGTGGTCAAGGTGGGTGACGAGATCGACGTCGTCGTGTCGAGCTGCGATGCAGGCCAACACAAGATTGGGCTGCATCCCGCCATCACCGGTGGCGAGGACGAACCGCGTCAACGCGTACAGCAGTACAAGTCCGTCAAGGTCGCCATCATGGGCACCAGCGAGGCGGGTTTGGCCGTGCGTATCCTCGGCGTCACGGGTCGTTCGGCTCGCGGGTTCATCCCCGCAGGTCACACCGGCACCGCCCGCGGCACGGACCTCCGCAAGGAGTTCCCCGTCGGCTCGAAGATCGACGCCAAGGTTCTGGAGATCGATCCGCGTCGCAACGAAGCCAAGTTGTCCATCCGCGCCCTCAAAGAAGACGCGGAGAAACAAGCCTACCAAGCCTACCGCACGGGCGTCGCCCGCGAAGCCAAGTTCGGCACCTTCGCCGACTTGATGAAGAAGAATCAAAATCACTGAGACAAGTTTGTCCCGACGATCATGTCGCCGGGACGAACCTGTTAAGCAATTCAACTTGCATGCCGGTTGTGCGCTTCGCGTTCAACCTTCGTCAGCACGTCAGTGCATTGCGCCCTCGATCCAAGGGACCCGCATTCACGCACGCAGACAAACCGGGGGGTATGGGGGGCGCAGCGAGCGTCGGGGGGGGGGCGGCGGGCCCGCCGCGGGGCGCGCGCGCCGCCCCCCCCCCCCCACAAAACACACG
>CAYSYX010001072.1:0-1789 GCA_964435055.1 uncultured Polyangium sp.
GTTTGAGTTTGTCCGCCGTGGCCACAGGCAGAATCTGGATATTCTTGCTCGCGTGCGTCAAAAGTGTCGTATATCCGACACCAAAATAACCGGCAAGCGCATAGATATCCTCGGCTGATGGACTACGCATCTCAATGCCGCGCTCGCGGGCTGCGCGCAGAATGCCAAGTTTTGGCATAAGAAGAAAGCCTGCGAAAAGATCGACGAGGAACTCTCGCTCGTCATCGTGACCGTCGCGATGCTCCTCCTCCAGTTGATCCAGGCTGATTTGGTGCCCAAAAAGATGATGCCCGAGTTCGTGCGCGCACGTATAACGACGGCGGCCGCTCGGCCGATCGCTCGACACGATAATGACGCCGGTGCCATCTTGTCCGCGATTGTACATGCCCTCGAGGCTTTTGAGCGGTTGGAACCGCAGATCGATTTCCTCGCCGTAGCGGTCCCCAATGAGGTCATAAATGCAGAGGGGCACAGTTCCGTCGATTTTGGCTGCTCGACGGACGCTGGCGGCCATGTCGAGCGCTTGAACCGCGAGCTTACTACTCATTTGGGCTCCTTGGACCGAATGGACCTTACAAGATGGAGCACGCTATCAAGATCGTCCTGTTTCAATGATGCGATTTCGCGAGCTACAAGCTGAATTTGATCTCGGCTCGGCTCGGCCTCGTCACCGTCTTCGCACGCAAGCCACCCTATTCCAACACGATAAAGCTTTCCCATGGCGGCGAGTTCAGTGGCCGATACCTTTCGGCGGCCTTGCTCTGCTTCGGTGAGGGACGGTCGATGGATCCCAAGCAATTTCGCCGCCTGGGCTTGACTGAGCCCAGCATTCTCACGAGCGGTACGGATTCGCTGCGCGATTTGAGCTTGAAGGCTTTCTGCGTCGATCATGTCAGGCTTCCTTCGCACCCGCGAGGGCGCAGAATTTGTCGACGATTTGCCCGAGCGACGACATGCCGCTGTTTTCGAGGAACGGATTGCGTTTCGTGTCCGTAATTCCGAGAGACACGCAGATGGTCGTCGTCACTTCGACACTTGCCAGGCTATCGAATCCGGAGATCGCTTTGAATGGATTGTCGTTGGACGAGAACCCGGAAGCGCCACATGCAAGCGCCAGCTCCGCTACTCGTAAGGCGTTAAACACCGCAGTTTGTACGTCCGCTTTGGTCATGGTCAAGAATCCTTACGCCAAGGTAAGATTATCTTACGAGTCCAAGTTTTCGCTGTCAAGGGCGGACGTGCAGAATGCGAAAAATGATATATAAATTACTATTTCTCGTGCTGAGTAGGGCTTATCCTTACCAAAGAGTAGGGGTCTTCCCGACTTGTGCTCGCGAGTGGCTCGTGCATCCGAGACGGCGTCGTGCGTGCTGCTGCGTGAACGTGCGATCGGGCCGGATTATTTGTGTCTTGCACGGTGATGGTGACCGGGTCGAGCCGGACAAACCTCTGGACGTGACCCAAAGAAGGCCGCTCGCGCGTGTCCGTTGCAGACGCACACAACAACCGCATGCCCGCGCGTGCTGCTGACAAGGCCACGCACTCCCCGACTGGCGGCAGGTGATGACTACGCGTCAAGTTTGAAGTGAATACGGACGGCGGCCAGAAGTAGATCCGATTTGGTGTGCCGGTGCTGTTCGAAAATGACCAACATTGTGGCGAGACAAACCTAGGAGGAGGATTGTTCGTATTAGTGCAGGACGAGCCCGCATCGCGCACAAATTACGGTAATTATTGATTGTTGTGATTGCAAGACCTCCCGCGTCGCGTTTTGTCGTGTCTACTGCCG
>CAYSYX010001072.1:1799-2082 GCA_964435055.1 uncultured Polyangium sp.
GGCCATACTTGATCAGCTCGGGGCAAAGTTGATCAGTACCGGTGTGCCGATGAAGGCCTACAGATATGGCCGTGGTTAACCCGAGATTGTCACTCTAATACCAAACGGAATCCAATCCCTCGGATCTAGCGAGGGACCCCGTATGGTACGAGGATATGTTACGGTTGCGTACTAACTTGAGCTATACATTTCTACACCTTCACAAGCAACTCATGCCCATTCGGGTTGGACACGCAATACCCGGGCACCACAATGCCTTGACGAAACAACGTCGGGCTCGTAA
>CAYSYX010001073.1:0-2080 GCA_964435055.1 uncultured Polyangium sp.
GTTGGTCGCGAAAACGCATACCTTTGCAATGGACGAACCGTTTTGCATTCTGCAACATCCAGACGCGGAGCGGCTCAAGATTGGCGTTGGTGCTGTGGCCGAAACGGTCCCCAAACCGCCTCGCGTGCGATACACGACGAATACCCTGGAAGGTTCGTCAGGTTCGCCTTGCTTCACCATGAGCTGGGATTTGGTCGCGCTCCATCAAGGCGGAGGAGTCGCGACAAACCGCGGCATTCCTATGAGCGCGATCATGACGGAGCTCACCGCGACGAACAAATCGAATTTGCTCGCCGCGGAGTAGCTACCTGCTTCACAGCCTTCAGCGTCGCCGCTCGACCTTGATCTCCCCAACTTGAACGCTGATTTCAATATTTACGCTGATCTTGACTTCCGTCGTTCCCGATGGTGCGGCATTCGGCGTCTTGGAAGCGATGTTTTGCGTTTCAATGGGCTTGACGAGCGGCGCATCTTGCGCCGCGAACAAGGCCCGAAGCGCGCTCGACGCCGCCTCGGGCGCAGGGGGAAACGTTCCAATCGCCGATCCAAAACGCAGCGCCCCAACCAAACCTTTCCGGAATTGGTGATCAAGCACGATATGTTGCGCAAGCTCGGTCATCAAACCAGGGGTTTGGCGGGGCATAGCCTCGTTGGATCCTGGATTGAACAGAGACGTAAGAAAGTGCTCCACGCTTCTTTCCACTTCCACGTTTTTGGCGGCGGCTTCCTCGGAGGCTCGGGGCGTTTCGTTGGCACCGTCGAGCTGCGATGAGAGCACCAGCGTCTGGAGAACTTCGCTCAATTCGCGCCTTCTCGGCTCGGAAACCATTGATTCTTCGAGCTTGAAGGTACGCTCGATCTCGTGGGCTTCAGGAAGCTTGGCTTCGAGCAAGGCTTTGCAATCGAGCATGCCTGCGCCGAAAAAACTTTGCGGAAACGGCGCGGTCGACGCGAGGGGTTTGGCCGTTTTTCGGAGAACCGTGCGAAATGCGTCGTGAACCTCGGCGCCCTTGTATCGGTTTCCAATCTCGTCGCCGTGGCGCGATAACCATAACGCTGCTGAGGACGCCACGAGCGCGGTGGCGAATGAAGTCCCGTCTCCCGGACCAATGAATGCTTTCTTTGAGCCCGATTCCCATCGCGCGGCAACGACGTCCGAGCCAGGCGCAGAAATGGCAATCGAACGACCTTTCGACGAGCCCCACCAGGGCGAACCCTTCATGTTTGTCGCCGCACACGCAACCACTTCGCTATAAAGTGCGGGCCACACGATGAATTGCACGTAATTGCCGGACGCTGCCACGACGATGGCCCCACTCTTTCGCGCGGCACGGATCGCTCGATGCAGACGCGAATTACCCAATCCACCCAGACTCATCGAGATGACGCGGCAATCCTTTTTAATGGCATACTCGATGGCTCGCGCAAGCCGCGTCGCCCACCCGAAGATGACGACGGTATGGGAGACACGCAGAGGCACGACCTTCGCTTCCGGCGCGAGACCTGAAACTGGAGTGTTGGGGTCGAGTTGGCCTCCGCTGGGGCTGATCATCAGGCTCGACGTCGCTGTTCCATGGCCTGGAAAGCCTGGCTTTTCAAGTGGATCGATAGGTGGTTTGTCCTCCTTATCGTAGAAATTCTTCCCTTGATCGAGGAGAACGTTTCCTTCGCCGAGTTCTGGATGATTGGTCGTTCCCGTGTCCGGATGAGCAATCAATACGCCAGCGCCCTTCGAATGCCCCCACGCACCCTCGGCATTGATATGCTCAAGGTGCCAATCTCCTTTGGGTTTGGTTTTGGGCTCGAACCCGCTTTCGTTACCGGTACCAAATTGAGCTTGCGCGGTTGCCTCGTCCATTTCGACGGCCAGCACGACCTCCGCGGTGGCGCCGAGTTTGTCCGCGAGCGCGTGGGCGACCTCCCATCCTCCCGTGGGAGTCGTCCCTTCTGGAGCACTTACTTCCACACCGAAAACACGCGAATGGTCCGGATCAGGCAGAACGTCGATTACGGCATAACCTCCGGTACGGATGGCGCTCAGACCATTCTCGACGCGCGATTTCGCATCCTCAATATTGTC
>CAYSYX010001074.1:0-2074 GCA_964435055.1 uncultured Polyangium sp.
GGGTCTACACGGCCCGCGACGATCGGTTTGTCACGCAAGCCATCGACGACGCTGCGCACAAGGGCTACCAGACGTGGCACCGCAAGCTGGACGAGCAGGTTGCCAACTGGATCAAGGCCGAACGCGGTGCTACGCCCAAGGACTTTGAAGCCTACCTTCGCAACCTCTACCAAGAAAAACGACTCCTGGATATATTTCCGAATGGGCTTTAGGAGCAAGTGACATGCGATTCTATGTACTTGGTGATTTGCGAATCAAGGACCGAACTTACGATGCCTCGGTGGTCCCTTTAAAACCACATCATCAAGGGATAGCACCTGCGTGCCCGCTTTGTGGTTCGTACGTCGGGATGCTTCCTTGGCTGCTCCCCTATCATGCGGAGATCACCGTTTACGGGAGTAAATTGGGGGATATGGCAGAGTCGGTCGGAGATAGCTGGTTGGTGTCTGGTCGGTTTCGCGATGCGTGGGAGATGGAAGGACTTCGGGGCATTAACGAGTTTTCCCCCTTGACTCGCTTGCGCGTAAGACCCACCCGCTTGGGACGCCCACCGCCAACCTACTTCCATATTGCTCCGCATTATTTCGGCACGAAAATCGATTTCGAACGGAGCTTGATCGATTACTCGCGCGGAGGAGACTGCCCACGTTGTCATGCGGGCATAATCGACTGCATCCGGCGGATCATCATCGACGAATCCTCCTGGACCGGCGAAGATTTCTTCTTTGCGTGGGGCGTGAGTCCCTTGATCGTCACCGATCGTGTTCGCGAAATGCGCGACAAGTACGAATTGACGAACATGAACATGACCCCCGTCGAGGAATACCTATGGGATCCACTCCATCAGTGGACTCCATTCTGTCAATATCCATTCGGCAGCTACGACCTCGCCAACCCCACCGGCGAACCCAACGGGAGCCGTTGAACGGCGCTTGGGTCACCTTCACCGCCGCGCTTTGCACCACTTTCGATACGCTTCGAGCCGCTCTTTCATTGCGGCCTCGTCGATTCCCGCCTCGGCGAATGACCGATCGACGCTGTAATTCGATCGCGTACGCGCGGCGTGTTCGCGGGGCATGTTCGCCGGCGGCTCGCGCCCGAGGCCCTCGCGATACACGCGTTCAATCGTGCCGGGCAAATCCTTTACGTATTCGTCGAAGCGTACGACGCAACGATTCGGTCCATCCTGACGCTCGAACCATTCCATTTCGGTTTCGCAATAGTCGATTTCGCGCGTGCAGAGGTATTCGGTGATCCACGCCCAAGGAAAAGGCGGGCAGGGCGCGACCGTGCCTTGGCAACGCAAGAAATTGAGCAAACTTTGCAATCGTTTTTCCGGGACGCGAATCATCGTCAGAAACCGAGCATCGGGATAACGTCGCGCGAGTTCGGGGACGGCGTGCAAGAAATGGCCCTTGATCAGCAGCTGCGGCAGTTTGCCCTGGGCATCCGGCCCGGCATGCAACAACGTCTTGCGGCCGATCGCATCGATAAAGCGCAGGAAATCATCCGCCCATAATTCTCGACAATCGTCGTGCACGCGATCGAGACAAAATTCTTCCATGAATGCCTTGGGACTCGCCGACAAGAGTAGTTCTCCCCAATGAAACGTCGCCCAATACATCATTTCAAACGTATCCGTCCGTCGCAGGTCGACTTCGTGCCGTTCGTGATGTTCCGGAGGTAATACGTCATGGCTGAGTTTCTCGAGGAAATCTTTGGGCAACAATCGTTCGAGCCACGGTCCAAAACGCCAGGACCAGAGGTACGGAATAGTGACTTGCAGCGTATTGGGGCTGCTGATGCGCGGGTCGTCTTCGAGATAGCGGGCGAGCTGCGTGCTTCCGCTGCGCGCGGCGCTGATTTCAAAAATGGGTTCGACGATTTGAACTTGTCGCAATTTGCGCCCCCAGACGACTTCGTCCCATAACCAGGCCAAACCCCAAACTCCATCCGAACATGCGCGGCGGATCAATTCGAGGAAAAGCGAGATCCGCATGAGGAACGTGGGGCCGTGCGGATCACGGTCGAAGAGAACCATCCGCAAGCCACGAGCGTATCGCGCATTCGACGG
>CAYSYX010001075.1:0-2074 GCA_964435055.1 uncultured Polyangium sp.
AGCCGGCCGAGTTCACGCGCGTTCTGCAAGTGCGCATCGATGCAGCCTTCGAGCTGCCGGATCGGATCGCGGGCATTGGCGATGGCCGTGCGACACGTCGCGAGCAGTTTCTCCGTTCCGAGTCGGTACAGGGCGACCGCCACGTCTTCTTTGCTGGTGTACAGTCGGTAAAACGTGCGCCGCGAGATCCCGGAGGCTTCGAGGACATCGTTCACGGACGCGGCGCGCACACCGAGCTTCGCGAACACGCTCGCCGCGCCCATGAGGACCATCGCTCGCGCGGTCGCTTCGCCGATCTGCACGCCCGTCGCGCCGGGAGGGTTTGCCGCAGGGCGTTTGGCCCGACTCACATCGCGACTCGGCGCATGTTTCGAGTCACCAGGGCCGGATGTACCATCGTCACGTTCCATGAAACTTTGCGAAATCTCCGTTGACACCGAACGTCACTGAAGGTCCGCAACTGTACTCAACCACCGGCGACAGCGCCAGAACTTCGTCCCAAAAGTTCACGAAGTGGACCAACGGGGCCTGATGTGTGAACCGATTCTCGCTTGCACGTCGAAGGCTTGGTCGCGCACGTCGGCCGGCATGTCGAACGCGCCATCAACGACATGGCCCAGGCAATCCAATGTTCCTTTCCAAATCGTCGCGGGGCCGTGTCTTGACGAAATGGTGGCTCGCAAGCATTGTTTGCGCGTTGTTCCATCAAGGAACGATGCACCTTTACCTTTGCGAATGGATCAAGCATGAAAGAACATCTTCGAACGTTTGTCGGCGTAATGCTGGCGCCCATGATGATCGCCTTGACGAATCCTTCGTGTTCGAATGCGAATACTCCGTTAACCATCACCCCGAATTCCCTCGATGCGCTCACCTGCGAAGCTTATGACCTTCAAGCATCCGGAGCTTCGGGGGCCGTGACTTGGTCGGTGGATCCAACGGGAGAAGGTTTTGGAACAATCCAAGGGTCGGGACATTATTCCGCTCCGATGGTTGTTCCGAAAGAACCATTTGACATCGTTGCTCGAAGCGATGGTTCGGAAGGACGCATCAACGTTTCCATGCATACGGCGCATCCGATGGAAGTGGGTCACGCGAGTCTCGTCGTGCATGACGTCGAACAGCGCGCGGTCGCGGTTTCCGGTTCGCGCGTGTATGCCGCCGCTTTGGACGCGAACAATGCCGTCAAGCTCGCCCGGAGCGACGATGGTGGACGAACGTTTGGCGGGGCCGTCGTGGTTGGGGATATGCCCGCGGGCGTTCGAGTCGGTTGTGTTTCCGTCGCGATCGACGCCGGAAATCCCGACGTCGTGTACGTCACGTACCAAGCCATGGACAATGGCGGAGCATTTGCAAAAACCACCGACGTCGATTCAATGTCGGCCGGCTCGACGATCGCGCTCGCGGTGAGCGAAGACAAAGGCGCGTCGTTCACCAATTACGTCCTCGTTTCGCAAAACAATGAAGGATATTGCACCGATATCGCGTCGCCTACGGCGGACACCGTATCGTTGATTGTCCCGACAGACGATGGAGATATCGGCACCGGCGATGACCTTCACGTGTACACCTACGTCGATTCGAATCGCGGCAAAGGGTTTTCCTCGGGAAAGATCGAGCCCATGGCGGCGTACCGCGTCGACCAGCAGTACACGCCTTTTTTGATGCAACCGATCAAGAAAATATCCAGCACCGGAGGCACCGACGGCCTCGAATCGCCTTCGCTGTTCACCAACCACAAGAACAAGTTGTGCGCCGTTTATTGGACCGACAATCAAACGTTGCCGCACAGTTACCCCATTCAAGTCGAATGCAGCTCCGATGCGGGTAAGACCTTCGACACGCCCGTGACGATTTTCGACACCGCAACCAAAGGCGACGGGTCGATCATCCCGCTGCGTCCGCGCGGCGCGCTTTCGGACGATGGAACATTCGCGGTCATCTGGGCCGAATCGGAATTGAACGTATTCGTTTCGACGAGCCCCGATGGAATGACGTGGTCCGAGCCGATGCAATTGAATACGTTGGCCTTGAATGGAGCCAAGGTCAAAGGGCATCATCCGACCATAACTTG
>CAYSYX010001076.1:0-2068 GCA_964435055.1 uncultured Polyangium sp.
GTCCTGGAGAGTTTGGCCTCACGCATCCGCCAAGACTCGGCGGTGAAATATGTCACCTTCAACGCACGCCAGAAACCCTCGGCGATGGCACTGTCGCCAGATGATCCAACGTACACAAGACAAAAGTGGGCATTCGATGCCATCAATGCAACTCAGGCTTGGAAATACCTGAACGACAACTCCAAGGCTTCCCAAAACCCAACCACGCTAGTTGAGGTGAAGGTTGGCGTGATCGACTCTGGATTCGACGGAAGCCATCGTGACTTGGTGTTCGAGAGACTGATCGGACCGGATGGAAGTACGGCACCTGAAGCCGCCAATCCACAAGCAATTTCGGCTGCCGATCGACAAACCTGGGAGGCATTTAGAGAGGCATGGGGTGGCTACCATCACGGCATGAATGTCGCGGGAACAATTGCCGCAACCCATAACAACCAAATGGGGGCAACCGGAGTTCTTGGCGATGCCCCACGAAAACTATATGGGGCCAGAGTTTCGCGCGATGCTATGTCGACGGTCAGCAACATCGCAAGATTGATTGTCAACGGAATCAGAGTCATCAATATCAGCATGGGACCAGATTGGCCGGTGATAAAGGATACCCGTGAACTCGACGAGTCAAGATATGCGCCAGAAGATGCGCTGCAAACCGCAGGCGTCTTTGGCGATCTCCTGCAGGAGTTCTCAAGCAGACACGACTTCTTGCTAATCATTGCCGCCGGCAACGAACAGGCGAGCGCGGATCTTGCTGCCTACGGAGGCCCTCTCTTCTCAGCAGATGACTCCGCGCTGGTATCGAAGTTCGGAATTGCCAAACCAAGGCTTACCGAGTTCGTGTCGCAGTACGCAGTCGCGAGGACGCGGATTGTTCTTGTCGGGGCAACCCAAAGTCGTGACTGGCAAGACTTAAGCGCCACTCCTCCAGAGTCTGGATCGGGGCAAGAATTTGCGTCGAGCTATTCGAACTTCGGCCGCGCCTTGCACGTGCTGGCACCCGGAGGCGGTAACGGGTGTAGAAGAAATGACACTGCACCGTTCGATCCCCCGGCGTTTTACCACGGAGACAAGGTGTCAAAGTGGTTCAACTGCCCGGAGGGACTTGCAGGTGTCACAAGCCTAGGTTTTGGAACCCCCATGACAACCATGCATGGCACTTCACAAGCCGCGCCATTCGTATCCGGTGCTGCGGCGCTGATCTTCTCGCTAAGACCAGACCTTGCTGCACAGGACGTCAAGAGCATCTTGCTCTCATCGGAAACAAGGATCTCCGACTCGCATGACACAAAGTATCCTCTTCTAGACTTGGATAATGCCGTCAAGCAAGCACGCCTTGCTAAAAGAGGCGTCTCGCCCACAGTTTCAAGCACCATTGCGGTGATTACAGAAGCTGTCTGTCGTCTTCCTGATGGAGCAACGGTTCGCAGCAAAGGTGCACCTGTTGCCATTATGTTCAATAACATTCCAGGCATCGCATTCAAGGGGAAATCTAACGAGTCAACGAATGACCTTGGATTCAATTTCATTGAAATTCCACCAGAATATGTTGGCCGCGTCACGACCGCCAATTACACATTGACGGTGGGGCCGGGCGGCAACATGCCCAAGGTGGTGAGGACAGGCACAATCCCTATCATCAAAGGGGGAGTGCTCACGTTCACCGTTGCATCTGAGGCGGCGACCGAGGAGAAATGTGGCGGCGTTGAACCGATTGCGATTGAGGTCAAGAGCAATACAGCGACCGTGAATCCGGTGGGTCCAACTACCATTCTTTTCGCAGATCGATTTGAGGCGCCGACACTCGATACGAGCAAGTGGCGCGCGGCGCCTGCAAACGCCTCGACAACGATTCTGGGTGCCTATGCAATTTCGAATGGGGCACTCCGAGTCGACGTTCCGGGAGGAACCAACGGGTACATGGGAAAGAACAGCGGCAATGCGTTCTACCCAAGAACCGGCCCGATCAGTGGTGACTTTACGGTTACCGCCAGACTCACTGAAATACTCCGCACATCGACACAACGCGACAACTCGGGCCTCAGCCTGATATATGGCCGAACCCGTATAGGGC
>CAYSYX010001077.1:0-467 GCA_964435055.1 uncultured Polyangium sp.
AACCCTATGCTTCTGAGCGCGTTGTCTTTCGTTCCAGGGTTTGGCCCGGCGATGCAAACGGTTTCGAAAGCCACAGCGGCGGTGAAAGCTGCGGAAAATATCATGGGGCGCGCGCGGCAAGGCGACAGGAAGGCACAGAACAGTGTGGCGCTTGTCGCGAATTCGGCGAAAAAGGGGTCGAAAAAGGGGACCTTGTTGATGGCATTGCTGCAAGCAGCCGATGGCATTCGTCAAATGTTCTCGAGCGGCGACTCGCCAACGCGAGAGGTCCAGGATGTCATTGCGGAAGTCAACGCCGGGAATTCGTGGACGCCGCCGTGGCAACCCGCTGCTTCTGGTAGCGACGGCAATCCGTGGACGCCACCGTGGCAAGCTGCTGGCAGTGCTGGCGCCTCGTGGACGCCGCCGTGGGGAGCTGCGCCGAGTGCACCAAGCGCTGCCAGTGCCCCGCAAGGCGCGAACACGAG
>CAYSYX010001077.1:477-2066 GCA_964435055.1 uncultured Polyangium sp.
GCCATGGGGAGGGGCACAGCCACAGTCGCAACCGCCATGGGGAGGGGCGCAGCCACAGTCGCAGCCGTCGTCGTCGTCAGCCCCTTGGGGCGTGCCTCCTCGAGGCGCGGTTGTTTCTCAATGGCCGCCCCAACCGCCGGGGCCGTGGGCAGTTCCACCGCCGCAATTGCCGCCACCAACGGCTCCTGCCCCCAACGCTTCGCCCGGTTGGCCGAATGGCTGGCCTTGGTTTCCACGTAGTACGCCCAAGTGTTGATGGAGCACCGAAATGGCCACGTATTCTGCCACAGTCGAAATGGCAATTACCGGAGCATTGATAAAGGGCAGGGGGTTTAGCGACTACCTGGAACAGCTTTTTACTGGACTGTGGGTCCTACGGCTCGATGCCCCTATCGCCGCTTCCGAATTCGTAGTGACCGTGACCCCGTGGCAAATTCTCGGTCCAACCAAACATTCCGCGTCGGCGTGGAAGGTGATGGATCCGCCGCCACCACGACCACCAGGTATGTACATCGTTGTCGTACTCATTCGTGACGGAGTCCCCACGAATATGAATTTTGACGTCGTCGTAAACACGCTCAAGTGATCGGAGGATTGCAATGTTTGGCTGTGCAGTTGACGGCGGAATGGTCCCCATTGTGCGAGGCACGAGGGGATTCAGTCAAACCGCGAATAGGCTCGGCGTGGGACAAGTGGAACTGACACTGGATGTCCCCATGGCTCCCAACGAATTCTCGGTATCGGTGTGTATCACCGAACTCGTGGGACCCGATACCGCGGTATTGCCGCAAAAAACCTACAGCGGTGGCGTGACGAAAATTGTCGTCAGCACATTTGTGGGTGGAGTTGCAGCGGATGTCGATTTCGACGTTAGCGTGGCGCGATTTGCCCAATTTGGGCTCCAATAACGCGGGGAGTGGAGGCCGCCATGGACATCGACCTACTCGGACTCCACGACGGCACGAATAATGGCGCTTCGGAAAAGCTCGACCCGGCCCAAAGCGAGCCGCAGCAAATCCTC
Source organism: uncultured Polyangium sp. (assembly GCA_964435055.1). Taxonomy (GTDB): domain Bacteria; phylum Myxococcota_A; class Polyangia; order Polyangiales; family Polyangiaceae; genus Polyangium. The sequence goes on from CAYSYX010001077.1 coordinate 1,499, forward strand.
GCAAACAAAGGGGGGTCCAATCGATCCCCGCAACTCGTCACGATTCAGTGTGGATTGGAAATAATCAATCCTCAAGCGCCGCCCGCATCCGTCATTGGTATTGAAGGCTTTATCGATTGGGGAATCAGCGGGTCGAGTCACAAGGCGAGATTCGATTGGATGCAGGGTTGCGCGTTCACCCTCGCCGCAACGAGCTTCAAGCTACGGGCCAAACTGCGGACACAAATCGTGCCAGGCACCAACGTGTTTGCAAAGGCGACGATTGCTTATGGCCCGAAACCCTGCATTCCAATGCAATGGTCATCGGACTACACCACATTGGATGGTGGAGGCAATATCGTCCTCGATATACCGTCATGGGCAACGCACGGCATTTTGGTCGCCATTCCATTTGACGCCATTCTCAGCCGTTTGATTCGCTTGGAATTGCTCACATTCAATAACGTTACACGATATGAGGCCCGTCCCGGGGATTGCACGGAGGCGAGCCGATTTCCTCTGTCGTTCGATGTTCAAAAAGTGCGGATTACGAACCTTACCGATGAGCGGGCTACCGTTGGCATCATCT
>CAYSYX010001078.1:0-2057 GCA_964435055.1 uncultured Polyangium sp.
ATTCAATCGTGTCGTACGTATCGGTGCTCTCGTCGATATCTTTGGGCCCTTTGTTTTCGATATGCGGGCGCATGTTGACGAATTCGCCTTCCGAAGCGTTTCGCCCGCGTACGTCTTGCAAAACGAAAATGAATCCCTCGCGTTCGAGCATTTCGCCGGTAATGCGCTCCCGATATTCGCTCGCGCCATACGGAACCACCGCATAAGGCGTCCGAATCATCAAGAAGGGATAGGTTCGTCCCGGGCCCGCATCGTTTGGAATGTACAGCGTCGTGAACAGCTTGATCCCGTCACGCATCGGAACGCGCACTTCAAATTTCGTGTAATGCGACCGGAAAAACGCCGCCCGCTCGTTTCGGGCGGTGGAATCGGCTTCCTTTTGAGGTTGCGCGGAAGTGACGTTGCTTCGTTGTGGAGCGAGCGGTTCCGGGGGACAACGCGATGATTCAACGGAATTGCATCCACCCAAGGTTGCCCAAGCTACCAGCAAATAGAAAAACGACTGAAACTTCGCCATCTTCGCCCTCCGGCCCAAACGTGCACACACGATTTGTCCGGATGGACGCTCGCCGATTTGCGATGTGAACGCAAGGTGTCTCGGTCGGCTCCAAAGCACCTTGCGGCACGTGCATCAGGTGACGGTTATGGCGATTTCGCCCAAATCTGTTCCCAAGCGTCGCATTGCGCCGTGCGCACTCCTTCGCCGCTTTGAATGGTCGTGCCAAACTCGAGGTACGAATCATTGACTGCGTCGTATTTCGGCCAAGGAACAGCGGCATTGCCATTCGGATCGCCCGTTGCGCCAAAACGCCCCCAATATCCCATCATGGCGTTGGACAACGCCAAGTCTTCCGCGGCGGGGTTGTACAGCGGAATGTCGGTCAGCGTATGGAACACGTAAAGCAATTCAATGGCATGTTGTGCGGGTTTTTCGCCTTGCGGAGTTTTCGCGCGTCTCGTGAAGTAGTAACGATATACGGCTTCGTTTTGCGTTTTGGAGATGCTCGAAGCCAGGATGCGTGTCGGGCAGGTAAAACGCATATCGGAATAAACAGCCACGAGCGCATCTTGCGGAGATGCGTAATCTGCGACCGGGTAAGCTGCCAGAACGTCCGGCGCGACCGTGCCGAAGTTCTGATTGATGACCGCTTGATATTCGGCTTCCGTCGTGACTTTGACGGTGAGCGCGGCTGCGAGTTCCTCGGAATTCGTGCCAATTGCGAACGGGAGGTGATTGTGTTCTCCCGCGGCAAAAATGGCCGCTGTTGCCTTTGGCAAAACATGCCCGTCGATGACCGGACCGTAATTACCGGCGGCATTACCTACGGATACTCCACCGATGTTGACCGTCGCCGGAAAGTCGCCGAGGATTTCATTGCTCGTTTTTCCGCGCAAACACGCCAACCGATCCGCTGCATTCCCGCAAGATGTGGCATCGACCCGAGTCGCCGCGGCCATTTCCGCGGTCGCCAATGGTGTCGACGTGGCTGCTCCGCTTTGCGCCAACGCTGCGTGAAACAAGCCTTTTGTCAGTGGAGACGCCGTCAGGGTAATCGTATCGATGGCTCCCGCCGATTCTCCGAAGACCATTACCTTCGACGGATCTCCTCCAAATGCGGCGATGTTTTTCCGTACCCATTCGAGCGCCGCAATCTGATCCAGCAATCCATAATTGCCCGAAGCCGCCCAGCTCGATTCTTTGCTGAGCTCCGCAAGAGCCATGAAGCCCAAAGCCCCAAGGCGGTATTGGATCGTCACGACAATCGCTTTGTTCGCTTCGCCCAAATCCAGACCATTGTATACCGGAGCCATTCCCGCAACAGGTTCGCTCGCCGAACCTTGGATATTTCCCCCCCCGTGAATGAAGAACAGAACGGGGTAGGGACCTGGGCCGGCACCAGCCGGATCCGGCGCCCACACATTGAGCGTCAAACAATCTTCATTGCCGACCGGTTGCTTTGTTTTATCCAACTGCGGACATTCCGCACCAAACGCATTGGCGTCACGTATGCCGTCCCAACATGCGGCGAGCTCCGGCGGCTTCCACCGTTTGTCCC
>CAYSYX010001079.1:0-1203 GCA_964435055.1 uncultured Polyangium sp.
ACGAAAGCTTTTCCCTCGTCCGTTTGCCCATTGTCGTAAAAACGTGCGCCGACGATGACGTCATCGAAGCCGTCACCATTGACGTCCCCGGCGCTCGCGACCGACCAGCCAAACCATGCATCGGTCTGGTTGCCTTCGGCGGTCCAGGAAGGCGTTGCCGACAAACCCAACGCGCTGCCCAAGTACAAGGATGCTTTACCTTCACTGGTTTGTCCGTTGCCGAATCCGTTGGCTCCGACGATGACGTCATCGAACCCGTCTCCGTTGACGTCTCCAGCGCTCGCAACGGACGCCCCGAAGTAGGCGCCATTTTGGTTGCCTTCTGCTGTCCAATCTGCATTCGGCGCCAACACGGCGTTCACGGTGGGATCCGCTCCCAGCTCCGACGGGCCCGGATCAACCATGCCAAACGGAATCTTGGTCTTGAGGTGCTCGTCTGCGGGCTGTTGAGCATCGCCGCACGCTGCAATCGGTAAGCTTACGAGCACAGCCATCGAAAGAGGTCTGGATAAGTTCCTCATTGGTTTGTCTCCTCATGTCCATTCACAAGGTACTTGCGCGGGCCCGATTGAATGGGGCTGCGGAGGTCGTCAGACATCTGGATCGACGCATCGCCGATGGAATGACGACCGCGATTGATTCAACAACCTTCGTCGATTTGTCCATTGCAATTGTTGTCGAGACCATCGTTGCAAGCTTCGACGCCGCCATTGGAAGGGGTGCAGGCGTATTCGCATCCGGTGGCATACTGTTTGTCGAGGTCCCACCAATTGGGATCGCATTGCTTGATTTCGCATTGCGTATTGTTGGAGACGCACGGCATATTGCCGGTGTGTACGCATTGCGGTGTTCCATGAAGAACCACGCAAGCACGACCGCAACCTCCACAATCGGTTATGCTCGTGCACGTATTGACGTCTTCGTCGATGGTCCCGTCGCAATCGTCGTCCTTGTTGTTGCAGGTATTATCGACGTTTGCTGTCTTGATGCAGTAATAATCGCAAATGCAGGGGTTGCCGCCAAACGAATACCAGTCAGATGCGCACCCATTGCACATACATATTCCGGGGGTTCCCGGCTGCCCATTCCAATCGCACGAAATACCCGCGGGATCGACACTCAACGTCTTTGCCCAACAGTTGTTATCACACGAGCCGCAGGTTTTTGGGCTGTGGAAGTTGATCCCCAAACCATCGTCGACTT
>CAYSYX010001079.1:1213-2056 GCA_964435055.1 uncultured Polyangium sp.
AGTGCAATCATTGTCGAGGCTGTCACACGTTTCGGCCACTCCCGGGTGGACGGACGCCGCGTTATCGTCGCAATCATCACCGCCGCAAAACACCGGAATGTGAAAATCGGCGTCTTTGTCAGCCAACACGAAACGACATACGTGCGTTGCGAGATCGCAAAATCTATCACCCACGCAGGGATCATCACCGAATCCGGTCAAGCAATCCGCATCGCTGTTGCACGTGGGATTGTCAAGACAAGCATTCTTCACGTAATCACAGTGTTGATCCGCCGAACAAGCCGACAGAATATCGAAATGGTGCGAACAAACTCCAGAGAGACATTCGTCGACCGTACACGCGTAGCCATCCGCGCATTCGGCTGCGCTCGTGCATCCGCCGCTACCGGCCGATCCGCCTTGGCCCCCCGTCACGCTTCCCGCCATGCCGCCCTCGCCACCGGAGCTGCTGGATGAACCACCGCCACCTTGAGCATTCGGAGGTGGCGCCGGACCGTCCGAACACGCGATGAACGTGCAGGCAGCCGCCGCCAATGACGCTCCGAGGACAACGGGACCCAAATATCGTAATGACCAGAGCATACCATCCAACCCTTCTCTGCATCTGCCTTGCGGCCGTATCTTCAATGGAATCGAAACACTTGAATCAACGAGTGGCCTACGTATTCAACATCGTCGCCAGCATGGCGGAATTCTTTTCCCAGATTTCAGCCCAAGCATTGCGATAGATGTCGCGTCCTGCCAATCCGTATGCACGGGCCACGTCTTCATCGAACGGAGGTTCGTCCGAGCGATCGGCGGTATCGATGTTGGCTTCGTTTTCAGCCCGCTCTTGTTCCTAAC
>CAYSYX010001080.1:0-2053 GCA_964435055.1 uncultured Polyangium sp.
GCGTCGTGCTCAGCGATAAGGAATGTTATCGATTTTTCGCCATCGGCGACAGCACGATTCAGAATATCGTCGCCAAGGTGCTCGATCCGGACCTCAAGGAAATGGCCGTCGATTTGGACGTTGATCGCGTGAAGGTGCTGGCTCCGAAAAAAGCCATTTGTCCAAAATCGAGCGGCCTGCATGCGGTGTGGGTCTCCGTCGCCGCCGGGCAAGGTCGTTATGTATTGCAAGGTTTCCGCAGGCCCGTGGATTCACCGCCGCCGCCCGCGGAAACCGCAGATCCGAAGCATCAGGCCTTGCTGGATACAAGCAGCAGCGAGAATGCCAAAGTGTCGATACCGGCGCCGCAATTGATCAGCATTCGCTGACGCGCAAAACGCAATTCAACGCCATTCCATTGCCAATCGCATCCGGCCCGACACTCCATCGCTCGTGCAGTTGAACCTGCCGCGCGTGAGCGCCTCTTCAATGCACGTCTGGGCGGGTTTGTCCACATTGTTCGATACGACGCGTCCACCCACGGGCACGCCATGCTCGCGCACGTCCAGATCCGCGAGGACAATCGTGCCGGATGCAACCGAGCAACGCGCCAATGGAGCAGCCAGGGAATCAATGTTATCCACCGCGAAACGTCGAATGGAACGAGCTTCCTTCTTTCCATTGACGAGGACCTCCGTCGAATGCCACTCGTCGCTGGGATCCAGGTTGTTCGACGTTTCGAGAAGCCGCAATTCGGGGCGGGGTTTTCCGTGAAGATCGGGCGATTCATAATGTACGCGAATCGTTCGGCGTCCGGGACGCTTTTTCATCGCTTCGGAGGTACCGAGGGTTTTGCATAAACATTGCTCGAGTTGCAAGTCGGGACTGCCGGGATCATCGAGGTTTTCCATTTCGCAATACGGACCGACGTCTCCTTGGACCAGCAAGTCACGCGTGACTTCATCCGTACCGGTAAAACAAGTTTTCGCCTGGGCAATACGATCCTTCCAATCGACGGAGGCCTCATCGCAGGCGCCGAAAAACTTGGTTTCGCATACGGTGACGGCGCCTTCGCTGAGGGCGTCTTTGTAGCTTCCGCGCGCAAGGAGACCTCCGACAAGGCCGGCGGCATCGTCTTTGATCAACGCCGCAAAAGCATTACGATAAGCGTCCACGCGGGGCAATTTGGAGTTCCACGGTCCTCGAAATGTCGCGACGGTCGACAAGCCGTCGAGGATATCCACCCATAATTCTTCACCCGCTCCATTGAGGATGCCCGAGACATGCGTCAAGCGCGTGATTTGCCAGCCTTTGTAACGGGCTCGTTTCTCCAATTCTTCGCCGTCGAACGCGCATCGAAGACCCGTCGATTGCGAAACGGGCAGAAGCTTCGTGTTCACTTCGGTCAGCGGTACAATGGTGCGGTCGGGTAAAACTCGGGCCAGATGCCCAGCCAATTCAAACCGCAACATCATGCGCTCGATGCGAAAGAGCTTTTCGTCTTCAATGGGCAATACGGCGAGTTTTTCGGGCTCGACCGGCGGCGCTTTCGACGTTGGCGCGGGCGCGGGCACGGGCGCGGGCATGGGCATGGGGACGTACGTGATTGTCGGTGGGCCGCAGGAAACCACGGCGGATACAAGCAAAACACCGACAGAGAAGAGCCCACGAGAGCATCGGGAGATCATGACGCGCAGGCGTAGTTGATTTTGCCGGCGGCGTCAAATGGCTTTGGCTGGTGGATGTCCTCGAGGGTGAGGAATTCGAAGGGCGGGATGTCGTTCAGAAAGTCAAGCGTTTACTTCGCTTGGCACGCGGCAAATTGAGTTTGGCACGCCATAGCCGGATCTTTGCCGCCATTGTAGGAATTGAACAAGCAGCGCAGGGATTCGGACATTTCCTTCGAAACCGATGGATCCGACGCGGTGACACAGGGCATCAGGCCATTGATGCCTTTTCCGGCAACGAGCGCCTGTTGCACGCAACTGAACGTTTCGGCACAAGTTGCCGTGCCATTTCCAATCCAGTCCGCTCCGGTGACGGTTGAACCAAGCGGCAGGTCCGCCTCACGTTG
>CAYSYX010001081.1:0-2047 GCA_964435055.1 uncultured Polyangium sp.
AAGCCCCGGCCAAACCCGACCCGCTGCAAATGCCGCTCGATGCGCACATGTCCGACCAAGACAAACAGACCGTGCGTTCGATGATTCAAACCACAACGGAGCCTGGGCATTTGGAAATGGCCGGGACGATGTACGAAGGATTGGGATATCCCTTGGCGGCCGCAGCTTTACGGGCCGGCGCGGAGGCCATTCGCTCGACGAAAATGCCGCCGCTTGCACCGTATACGCTCGATGCGAATTTGCCGACGGATTCGCGGGAAATGGTGGATTACGCCATGAAAAACGGACGAGACCCGGCAACGCTCGATTCCATGGCGCAATCGTTTGCCGAACAAGGTTATCCGCTCACCGCGAAAGCCTTGGCGGATCGTGCCGCGGCATTGCGGAGTTTCCCGAGCAGCGGAGCCGAATATCCACCGGCGCCGACGCCGAATCCGAATTTGCCGGCATTGCCGCCCGGGCCAAATCCCGCGCCGACGCCGACAGCGGCGCATGGCAGCTCGAGCGGCGTGCTTCCGTTGATTGCGCTTTTGGGTGCGTTTCACCTGATAGCGTGACGAAACGTTTGTCGAGGAAATGGAGGGGGCCCCATGTTTCCGTGGGTATACTATTTTTACCAAAAATGGCTGGAACAGCACGGGCATGCACCCTCATTGCCGGGCAATTCCGCGCCCCATGAGGCTCCCTCCATTCCGCAACGGATTTTTCGCTGGCTGCATCGCGAACAAGACTTTCGCGCGGTGCTCCATCGAGCGCTGGACACGGCAAAGCGCGGAACATGGCGGTCTTTGTCGCCGGCCGAGTTTGTCCGGCAAGTTCGAGCGTTTGTCGTGGCATCTTTACGTGTGGCGACGTTGTCGCCGCAAAATCCCGAGCAACTCGGATACCTCGATGCCGCGATGTATTCGACGCTGGAGCGTAATGCGGTGGCGTCGGTGCTTGCGCGGACGGTGGTTTTGCTGGCGCCACCTGTGCAAATGCGGGCGACGCGGGATATCTTGACAAACGGCGGCGATCATGCGGCGGGCGAAATCGAAGCGGGTTTGCCGCCGCTCGTGGTCGTTGTTTTGGGGACCGTGGTGGCGATTGCGGCGGCGTATGTGGCGAGTTCCGTTTCGTCGGCGTTTGTTGTGGCGAATTTCGACGACAATACAACAAAACGCTTATTGGCCATGCATGCGCGGGCGCTCGAAATCATGACGCTGCATGTCGAGCGCGAACGTTTGGCCGGGCACGAGCTGCCTTTCGACGAAGCCGAGATTTCCCTGCTGAAAGCGCTCGAAGATCAGCAGCGATTGGTGGCGACGATGCAAGGTCGACCATTGCCTTCGCCATTTCGAGGCGCCACCGAATTCGTGCATGCAACAGCCGCGGCGGCAACGAGTTTTCTACCGATTGCGGTCATTGGTTTGATCGCATTCTTTCTCATGGACCAGAAACAGGAAGGACATCGACATGGCGAGTAACAAAGTAGTTCGAGTCGATCGCAATTTGGTGGCGGTTCCGCGCGGGGAAAAACGCCGATATCGACATCGGTATTCGCGCCGTGAAGTGGGTACGACGGGCGTGATGCTCGTGGCCGGAGCGGGTGCAATCGTCGCGCTTCTTGCGAACCTCGACGATTTGAAAAACTCGGAATCGGTCAAGTCGCATTGGTGGCTTTTGCCGCTGGGCGTTTTGGCCATTGGATACATGCTTCGCAAACGCGGCAATCCTTATGGAACGGCGGTGCTCGCCGTGGGCGGAGCGCTGTTTGCGCTGGGCTATCAAATGCAATCGAAATCGGCCCAGGCAGCGCCGAAACCGCCGCCGCCCGCGCCGCAACAGTTTGCCCCGGATGTGCAAGGCCCGTATTTGCCGCCGTACCAGGACGTCGGCGCATTGCCGGGTTTGTCGGGGATGGGTCGTTATGCGTGGGTTCAAACGCCCGACGGCCAAATGGTGCGTATTCCCATGCCCGGAGCTGCTCGACCGCGTAATGGGAATTCTCCACAATCGCGATATGCGGCGTAAAACCATTGGCGAATTGCATTGGACGAAAGGACGA
>CAYSYX010001082.1:0-2037 GCA_964435055.1 uncultured Polyangium sp.
GCGACAACGGGCGTAGGCGCGGCGGACGGAGCGGACGGAGCAATTTCCGTCGCGGCCGGCGTCGGAGCTGCCGTGGAGGTCGTTCCCGGCGTGGGAGACTTAGCCGCAACGGCCGGATTGGCGGCCGTGGGAGCGTCGGCGGGTTTGGCCGGGTCAGCCGGCGCGGGAGGCGCGTCGACCCGCGAGGTGTTTGTCTGGACGTCCTTTGCCGGGTCCTTGGGCGAGTTTGTCTGGGCCGATTCGGGTTGGCTCTGAGCGGCGGGTTCGGCCCGAGGTGCGGGGTCTTTACCACAACCGATCAGCACGAACGCAGCGAAAATGCCCGTCCAAGGCCCATGAGTGAAGCCCAACCGAATAACTCGCATGGATCACTCATACGCCACGGACTTCAAGATGTAAACAAATGGGCTCATTTTTTGGCGCCTACGTTGACTTTCGAGCGGTCGGGTCTTAAGCTCGCGGCCCTTTCAACACCTCCGAGAGAATCAAATGTCCCTGCTATCAGCGATCAAAGGCAAAGGTCCCAGTGGTTTTGGTTATGGCTCCACGGCGGAAGAGGTGACCGAAGGCATCGATTTGCATGGCAAAACGATCCTGGTTACGGGATGCAATTCGGGCCTCGGACTGGAAACGGTCCGCGTGCTCACGAAGCGCGGAGCGCACGTCATCGCGACGGCGCGAACGGAGGCGAAAGCTCGAGAAGCCGGTCAAGGTTTGTCGGCGTATACGCCGCTCGCATGTGAGTTGTCCGAGCCGGATTCCGTACGCGCATGTGTGAAGGCCGTAGCGGCCCTCGACAAACCGCTCGACGCCATCATCTGCAATGCGGGGATCATGGCGTTGCCCAAGCTCGAACAAAAACTCGGTTATGAGCTGCAATTTTTCACGAATCACGTGGGGCATTTTTTGCTCGTCACGGGACTACTCGACAAACTTGCCGATACGGGGCGCGTCGTGATCGTCTCGAGTGATGCGCATCGACGGGCGCCGGAGACTGGTATCGAGTTCGACAATCTTTCCGCCGAGCGTGGGTATTCTCCGTGGCGCCAGTACGGCCAATCCAAACTTGCGAATATCCTGTTTGCTCGCGAATTGGCGCGAAAGTTTGCCGGAACGAACAAGACGGCGAACGCTCTTCACCCGGGCGTGATTGCGACGAACCTGGGTCGACACATGGGCGGGATCGCCAACATGGCGTTTGCCGTGGCAAAACCATTGGCCTTGAAATCGATTCCGGAAGGCGCGGCCACGCAATGTTACGTTGCGACGCACCCGTCCGTGGCGAAGGTGAGCGGCGAGTATTTTGCCGATTGCAACGTCGCGACGTCGTCGGCGCTCGGCCAAGACATGGCGATGGCGGCGAAATTGTGGAAGGTCTCGGAAGAGATCGCGGCGAAGATCTGATTCAGCCCCGCGCCAGAGCTACGGCGATGGCCAGATCCGCCCACGCGTTTGTCGCGGCCATAGCATCCGCTCCGGCGCGGGCCACTTCCAGCTTCGTATACGTATCCGCCAAACGGCGTAGCCCCACCGATTGCAACATGCCCCCGAGCGGCTGAATTCGTCCGCCGAGAACGCCCTCTTGCGCCAGCGTATCCAACGCCGATTCCACGCGTAGAAGTACCGTTTCCAAAGGATCGGAGACGTCCGCTGCGGTCACGGGCAGCGGCGGAACGGGTTTGTCCGGCATCAAGTCCGGCACCACGACCCCGGCCTCCTTTTTTTCGCCCACGACCACCGCGATCGGTTCGAGCACATTGGTTTTTCCTGTACTCCGAAACCAGCCGGAGATGTACCGCGCCTTGGGAAGCGCCTCGATCAGAGTCGGAATGGCGCCCGGGGCAAACCATTCATACGCTCGTTCCACGACCAGCGTACCGCCTGCGTCGTCTTCGATGACGCCGGACAAGGTTTGTCGTCCCGGCGACCAGGTCAAACCTTGCACTTTGTTCGGCGTAGCGATCACGCGAAGCGCCTCGGTTCGCCCTCGATGCCGCAAAAACCACGGCGGCCGGTCCTTTTCACTCTGCAAAAGAG
>CAYSYX010001083.1:0-2025 GCA_964435055.1 uncultured Polyangium sp.
CGCATGGCCTGCACCGCCGTCGGCACCGAGGCATACGCCGTCATGAGAATGAAAGGCACGCCCGACCATCTGGCGCGCACGGCGCCCAATACGTCGAGCCCGCTGCCATCGTTCATGCGCAGATCACACAATACGACCGCAATGGGCTGTCGGTCGAGGATCTCCATGGCGGACCGCACACCGCGCGCGGTCACGACCCGGGCGATTTTGCCGAGCACCTTGGTGAGCATGGCCGCCATGTTGGGTTTGTCGTCAACGACCAAAATTGTCGCTTTCATCAGGCATCCTCATTGCGTCGTAGCAGCGGTCGAGGTTGGCAAATCGATCACGAAGCGCAAGCCGCCTCCGTCGCGGGGTTCGGCATGAATACGGCCGCCGTGCGCTGCCGTCAGGCCATAACAAACGGCCAAACCAAGACCCGTCCCATTACGTTTCGTCGTAAAAAACGGCTCGAAAATATGGTCGAGCGCTTCGGCGGAAATACCCACGCCGCGATCCTGCACTTCAATGCGATAACCATCGTCGTAGACTCGGCCCAGCACGATGATGGGCGTTCCATCGGTCACCGCTTCGCGGGCGTTGGTCACGAGATTGACGACGACTTGTCGAATACGCAAAGGATCGACCGTCATTTCGGCGGATTCGGCGTCGACGATGATCGGTGATGTTCCCGGAGACCTCGATGAACGCACCGGCACACTTTCTGTGCGTTCGGCAACATCGCGTAAAAGCTCCGCCATATCGACGGGAATGGGCGATAGGGCCGGCGTACGTGCGTACATGAGCAATTCTTCGGCAATACGCTGACAAAGCGTCGCTTCTTCATCCAAAATGCGCAATTCTTCCTTGAGCTCGGCAGAATGGTCTTCCTCACGCATCGCGCCGAGATATCCGCGAATGACGGCGATGGGATTGTTGATTTCGTGCGCGACACCGGCGGCGATTCGACCAATGGCCGCAAGGCGTTCGGTGGCGACGAGTTTTCCTTCGGCGTTGCTCAATGCATCGAGCATACGATTGAATGCCTGCGCCACGACGGCAAATTCTCGCGCCGCAATCGGTTCGACACGAGCGGTCCGATCTCCGGCGGTGACCCTTTCGGCCACACGCTCGAGCAACGTCAACGGCCTTGAAAAGGAATGCCAAAGCGTTCGTCCGGAAAATAGCGCAATCGCTCCGGCAAGAACACCCGTGACAATGGCGAGAACCAAGGCAAACAAGACGGTACCTACAGCTTCGTCTTCAGCTCGAACAGCCTGGTCATCGAAATAGCCCGCAAGAGCGTCCGCATGTTCGGTCATCCGATCGACCAGCACGTTCGCCTGATTGTGTGCACGACGCACGCCGGCCCAATCCTTCCGATCGATCGCCGGCAAGATCTCTTCGGCAAAAGCGCATTTCAAATCGCAGCTCGCATCGGCAATCGCATCGAGACGTTTGGCGCCGTCCTCATTGACAATCGGACGTAGTTTGCTCAATTCGTCGCTGAGTTTGTCAACCCATTTGTCGTGGTGCTCGACGTGCGAGTGGTCGCGTAAAATGATCGTATGTGCCTCGTGAATGTATTGTTCCCGGGCGAATACGCTGAGCAGGGCCGCGCGACGTGAGGCGATCTCCATATCGTGCGCGTGCAGAATGGCGCGGCGCGACGTCAATGCGGTGAAGACCGCGCTCGCTCCTCCCGCAAGTACCAAGCCAACCAGCAAGCTCACGACCAACAGGAGCCTCATCCGGAGGCGATACGTACGTGTCGATTCGCTCATTGTCCATTCCTCGAAGCAACGTTGAAAAACATCGTTAGCACATTCTGTGACCGAATCGGTTACTCGTGGGTCTCCGTTGATGTTCGAGGTTCCTCAGCGTTCGACGTCCCCACGGCGGCGATGGCATCCTGCATTGCCGGCATGGGGCGTGCTCCCGGCTTGTCGTTGGATCGAGGTTGAGGAGGTTTGCCATTTTGAAAGCGTTTGGCGGAGCGCTGTCTTGGGGATGATGGCCGCGGCGGGTGGTTGCAGTGGTGACGGG
>CAYSYX010001084.1:0-2011 GCA_964435055.1 uncultured Polyangium sp.
GTATCCGTATCGTAAAGACCGCCCGCATATCCAAACGGCTGAAACCCCGGCGCCGTATTGTCCTGCACGCGACCGTATTCATCGTACGTCATCGCTTGCACGATATCGCCCGTGACCGTATCCACGACAAACCGCACGCTGCCCAGATGATCCGTCACAATGCGGTACGTTCGGCCATTCTTGATCATCAAGTCCGGCACATTCACATGCCGTCCATAAATGAATCGCGCCACCACATTGCCAGATCCGTCCAATTCCGCCGCCGGCCGCAATGCGTCGGCGTAGACAAAACCTTGCTCGCGTGTCCCATTGCGCGATTTCCACACGCGCCGCCCCGCGCCATCCACTTCGTACGTTATCGTCACGTTGCCAGGCTTGACAACTCGACGCAAGCCGCCCACCGCGTCGTATTGATACGTCGTCGTTTCATTGTTCTCCGTCACGCTCTCGAGCGCGCCCCGAGGCGTATACGTATACGAGCGCCCCGCGTACGTGATCAGCCGATCCTGCTCGTCGTACGTGCCCACTTCCGTGCCCAGCGCGGTGGTTCGTCCGAGGCGATTACCATTCGGGCTGTAGTCGTAATGGATTGTCCCTGTCGAACCAATCACGTCTTCGAGGCGCCCGGCGGCATTGTACACGTAATCCACGGGCGACGTTTGTCCGCTGATCGTCTCGGTACGGCTATCGATTCGGCCCAGCGCATCACGAGGTGTCAGCACGTCCATAACGACCACGTTATTGACGCGCACCGTGTAGCGCGTGACTTCGCCATGTGCATTGCGTCCGTAAACGTCTTCGACAAGCCCCGCGGTGCTCCCGTCGAGTTGTCCTGTCAATGGATGGCGATGCAATGTGATCGCGCCCGCCGACGTCAACAAGCCGTCATTGTCGTAACCGAACGCCACGGGAAACTGCCCGTTGATCGATTCGCCGATAATGCGGAAAAAGTTGTCGTGGTCGTGGTGCACGGTGATTCCCATACCCGACCACGCTTGATCCGTCAAGAGGCGACCGTTGTAGCCGGTTCAGGGGTTGGCACTTGAACGCTTGACCGTACGACATCGAAAACGATTCGTATTGGGGGGTGACGCGTGAGGTTAGAAGGTGGCGTTACTGTAGGAATGCCGGATTATCGGCCAGTCGCGGAGTCGTTGGGAGGAACATCACGGGTGTTGTCATCGCGAAGGCCCAATATTCCACCACAGCCAACCATTGCCCCAAACATCATGCCTATGGAAACGCTGGTCGAATTCAGCATGAGCTCATTTAGTGTGTGGTCTACTTCGCGGCTTCTGCTCAAGACGAAAGGCGCCCACGCCACGACAATTCCGAATGCAAGGCCGCTGATTTGACGGGCGGTGCGATCTGGCCACTCAGGATCGCCACCAGTTCGTACGGACTTGAGGTGCTTCACGCCCAATCGAATGTACGCATACGTGGTCAGAGCAGCGCCGACGAAAACTCCTGCGAATAGCGCTTTCATGCTCGTGGCACGAATCAACAATGCCTCGCAAGCGATGAACATGAATGCGACCGCTATTGTCCACTTTCGCCGCCTGCCCAGAGTGCGCATGATGTCTCCGGTCAACGCGGCGCATAGCCAGGCGTCATACCCGGCCGTGGTTCGGTCCGACAAATGCCGACAGCAGTATACAAGAATGCTGCCCCCAGCGCCGTGCCGATACCGATGCCAACGAGTGCGGGGTGTTTCCCATGGATGGCGAGTAACCCGCCACCAGTCATTACTCCAAAACAAGCTAAAGAACACGTAGTGTTGTTCTCGGGTAACGGTTCCTCCTGAGGATTGAGATTTGCAATCAACCCGGCAATATACTTCTTATCCTCATCCGAAATAACATGCGCACTTTCCGGCAACAACCCATTGGCATCTTTCAGATTCATCGGGTCTCCCAATGCATAGGCATAGAGGTTGTACCCCGTGGCATCAAACCCAATCGGATCCTTCGCCGTCCACCGTCCCGTGAACGCATCGTAATCGCGTGCGCCA
>CAYSYX010001085.1:0-2008 GCA_964435055.1 uncultured Polyangium sp.
CGACGCCCGGCCTCCGGTCTGGCGATGGGCACCAGCCGAGCCATAGGCTGGCCGTGTCGGGCGATTATGATCTTGTCAGTGGCCCCACTGGCGATCTGTTCGATCAATTGCGAGAGATGAGTCTTGGCGTTGAAGAGGCTGACGGGGAGCATGATGGGGTCTGCTACACGATTTTGGTTTAACCAGTCTAACCAAAAAATTCCGCTTGCAAGTTTTGTTACGGAAGTTTGCTGGCAGTAATCATTCGATTAAAGAGAATGGCTGTGGGAATCCAGGAAACGATATCGTCGAATTCCCCTCCGCCGCCGCCACTGCTGGGGGTGCGAGAAATAAAGGAAATCTGCGCCGTATCATTAGCGATTTCATCCGTATTTGTTGATGCAAGATTGGCGTTGGGTAATACGGTGCCGTCGCTGAGTGTCCCAAAGTTCGCTTTTCCAGCGGAGTAGACAACGGCTGGACTGCATAAATTTGTCGAGGAGCAGGGGCTTGCGCTCCCGACAATATAGACAAGAGTTCCGGATGCATCCCTCGATTGAATTTTCTTTGAGGCGGCGGTGGTTAGCAAAAATGAACTATCTGCATAGGTTGGTGTAACGCTGTAGCGGATAATTTTTCCAAAGCTATCCGTTTTATTGGTCCCCAGCGTTTGCCAAGGGACAAAGCCGGTACATGCGGCATCTGTTGAGCAAGTTGACGGATTTTCGATGCCGTCAGTAGCCGATGTGGCTGGCCGAGGAAGCCTTCCGTTGACGACAGCAAAGGCGATGATCGCTTCTTGGATTTCGGAAATGGATTTTTTCGTTTCGTTGTAGTAGCGCTGATCTATTTGCGCACTCAGTGGCGGCGTCAGCATCGCGAACAGCAAACCTACGATCACCAAGACGATTGCCAACTCAGTGAGTGAAAATCCATTTTGACTGCCGGGAAGCTTGGACATGAGTGAGTTCACGGGCAACTCGTTGTTGGGCATGGGCTGGTCGGGCAAGGGCGAACACTCATTGTGGCCGTGCCAGAAAGGCTCAAACGGACACAATTACTGTCGACTTTCGTATAAGTTACCAAGGGATACCATTCGTTGTTGTATAACCAAGATACGGGAACAAGTGCGTTATATGGAACTTTACCTATTAAATTGCCCGCGCTTGCATTTCCATACGCGTTAATAGCCGCATCAGGAAAACTTCCGTTTGTGTTGTGATACGCACGCAAACCACCGCTTGGTGGCGCTGGATTGCTGTCGTCGGAGCCCCGTATTTCTCCGAGAACTCGCTGACCAACGACGCGAAACAGTTCTTCTCGAGTTATCGCAATGACTTGGTCATTGAAAACGTCAGACCTTGGCCCTGATACAAAGGATGTCGAGGTCGATGCATTATTGCCATCAAGGTAATCATTTGTATTGTTACTTGGCCTGCCTGTTTGAGTTGCCAGAGGAGGGCCCGGGGAAAAAAGGACTGCAGCGATCTCTGGTTGACCGTCAAGCGTCAATCCAGTGCTTTGGGTTGAATTGATTTTTGCCGTAGAAATGTCACGAAGCGCAAGAGGCATTGCATACCACAGCAGTTCGCCGTATCCATCTCGCAATTCACCAACTCTCAGGGTTTTCCACGGTAGCCGCCCGACTGTAACGGTACAATTTCCTGTTGCTGGATCCGCATTGCCGTCATTGTCAGTGTCGGGGCAAGGCAACGATCCCGGGCGGTCATCGTCAGAAGCTGCTCGACCGATAAGGGCCGCCTTCGCCGCTAAAAGAGAAGCGCGTGTAGTGTTGATAGCAGTGACACGATTTGATGGTGATGAAGTCTGGTTAAGGAAAACGGATATTCCGATTAATAATAAGACTAAAAGTAACAAGAGCAGAGCCGCCCCTTTTTGCTTCTTGGAGAGCAAAGATAGGGGGCGTTCCTTTAGAGTTTCAGTCATTGCCTAGCCTTCGCCGCCGGGCGATTGACGACGATCCTGCCGTCGCCGAGCGGGCTCGCGGTTTCCTGCGTGCTGCGGTTGA
>CAYSYX010001086.1:0-2007 GCA_964435055.1 uncultured Polyangium sp.
GCAATACACTCGCCACGGGCCGAGACACGTCGCACGAAGAAGAAGCCTGGAAACGAGTGTATCAACGCGTATTTTCGCTCGACTCCCATACCTCGACCGTGCAATCGAATCCGGCGCTTCAACAAATCTGGTTTTACCCGATGACCGAACGGCGTATGGTCTTTCGAATGCAAGTCGGACCATTGATTACCGCACTGACGGCCCTGATGCAGTGGGCTCGAGGTGAATTGCCACTCATCAACGAGAATCGCCGGGGATCTCAGAGCAGGCAACTGCGCCGATGCCAGGAACTTTTGGAGCCGGCCGCCAGACGTATGGTTTCGAGTTCGTAACTGCGTCGCGTCGCGATTACGACGTCACGAGCAAACGGACGACTTCGACGAGGGTAAAGAGAATCGTGAGGCATACCCCGACAAACGAATAAAACATGAGCGCCGGGTGCTTGTCGACCGCGCGAGCCAATTCGCGAAACAAGCGCTTGATCATCGTCGTTTTGCAATCGACTGCAAATGTCCCCGCAAGAACGCGTTGCAATTCAGCGACAAATGCGGTCGCCGTAGGATAAGCGCGTTTGTCCGGGCTTTTCACCATTCCACGCGTCGCGATGTACATGAGCTCAGCAGGCATTTCTTTTTGCGCCGGACACGCTTCGCCCTGTTCCGACAAATTCACGTCGTCCGGCGTCAAGATCGACTTGAACAAGCCCTCGACCGTCGTCTCGTCGGCAAGGTAATGGCGCAGCGTAACGAATTCGTGCAGCATCACCGCCGCGCTGTACAAATCGCTGCGCGCATCCAATTGCTCCACGTCGCCTCGCGCCTGCTCGGGCGACATATACGCGGGCGTCCCGACGAGCGTACCGACATGCGTCATGAAGAGGCGCCCGCGTTCGTTGATTTCACCAATCGTGCCTTCGGTATTCCGCACCAGATCCCGTTGGGCATCCATGGGTTTCGCAATGCCCCAATCCATCAAAACGACTTCGCCATAACGACCCACCATGACGTTCGCCGGCTTGATATCGCGATGAATGACTCCATGCGCGTGCGCATACTCGAGGGCATTCAAAACGCAAATCATGATTTCCACGCGGCGTTCGGTCGTATATGTCCGGTGATATTCGGGATCGCCGTCGGCCAATTTGCGAATGATTTGTTCGAGCGTTTCCCCCTCGACGTATTTCATCACGAAAAAGTATCGCCCTTGATCATCGACTCCGACGTCGTGCACCGGCACGATATTGGGATGCTCGAGGCGCCCGACGGTGCGGATTTCATCGATGAATCGCGCGAGCAACGCCGGATCATTGGCCTCGGGAAGCAAACGCTTGACCGCCACTTTACGCGCGATGTCTTGGTCCTGAACCAAAACGACTTCGCCCATGCCCCCGGAACCAAGCAATTTCAGCGGCTCGTAACGATTACGAGATTCCGAAACGATTTCAACGTTTCGCCCATCGCCCTTGATTCTCGGCAGAACCGTCGTCCGGCCCCCCGATGTCGTCGCTCCAAGAAGCCGAAGTCCATGGTCCGGATGCGTGCTGGAATCGGCAACGGCCGTCTGCGCCGACGAAAACGCATCGGAATTCGTCGCGGCCACGGTTTTGGCCGTAGCGGTGAGTGTGTCGGGTTGTTGAAGGGTGGCGTCGAGGGCGAGGGAAGTCATCGGAGGGCCCTCAGCGTAACGCACGACCTACCGCTGGGGAAGGTGGGGACGTGTAAAGAATCGTTGCGCCACCGCAAAATCTCATTCGTCGCATACCGCAGCCGCCAGCAGAGCCGCGATCTTCGCCTTGAGCACGTCGAACTCTTTGACGACCAAGTCCAATTCCGTTTCCCGCTGCCGCCGCGACGCATCCACCAATTCGAAGCTCGTCGCCGTACCCGCTTCATACGCAACTTGCGTCAATCGCGCCGTCTCTTTGGCCAAATCCCGCGCCGCTTCCGAATTCGCTCGCGCCTGCTCGGCCACTTCCACCGCCCGAGTCGCTTGCGTGATCTCCAGCCG
>CAYSYX010001087.1:0-2005 GCA_964435055.1 uncultured Polyangium sp.
ACGTGCGAACGCCGAGCGGGGAGTGGCCTTCAAGAATGGACGAATTGAGCTGCGGGATATTTAACCTATGAGCGTACGGCCGAACTACATGATGGTAGAGAAAGCTATGGATCGTTGAGATCCACACTCGATCTGATAAGCTGTTGAGGCGTCCCTGCAATGTCTCTGTTGCAACTTGCGTATATGTAATACAAGCAATGCGTGCGCGTGGATTAATTTGCTTGCCACTTTCCATCGTGCGACGTACATGGTCTGCAAGCCATCGTGTCTTTCCCGCTCCAGGACCGGCCTCGATACGGAAGGGGCGATCGACATCCGCAACCCGTAACGACTCATCGGTTTGACTCATGTCTGCCATACGGCCAACGGCTCCAACGTGCATACCCATTTGAGTGCATCGGTAATGTATTTGGGGAGCTGAATTTGCGCTCGCTCTGACGCTGGCTTGTTCAGCTCCCTGGATATGGCCGCAATCAAGGCTGATGCTTGGGCCCCTTTGTCACGCTCGATCGCTCGTAGGTAGTAAGTGGCAAACAGAGCACGACGGTACTCCTCAGAACTGGCCGTTGCCTTGTACGCATTGAGTGCTTTGGCGTCTTTCTTTCGCCAATCGCTCCAGTGGGGCTCATCGCCCGTCTCCGAGCCTGTCACCAATGCATCGAAATGCTTCCGCATGCGCACGGGCACTATGTCCGTGATCAGAAGCGCAGCGCTAGGATTCGCGTACGCAAGGTCATACTCGAAAGTTTTTTCAGACACACCTACGTAGAGGCGATCGCGGTACTGGTTCATCAACTCCAAAAGTCCCCGAGCCGACGACGCTTGAACGGCACCAGGCTCGTAAGGCCAGCACTTAGTGCGCGATTTCCTTCGCTTCCGATTGTCGACTGCATGGTCGACGTCTTCACCAACGGCTTGCTCATTTTCATCGCCATCGGGTTGCGCCTCGGAGTCCGGTTCACCAATGCTATCATCTTGCAAGTCTGAATTAGACCCCTGCTGCACGTCGAGGATGGATGGGTCACTGTCGGTAATGCAGGCTATGCGCTTGTCGAGCAGACCATGCTGTGCGTGCTGCCCTTGGGTGATGCCAAAAAGGGGCAGAAAGTGCTTGAAAGTGATACCGTCAACAGGCACAAGTGCCACATAATTTCGGTCAAGCAGCGCAGGTTCTTCCTTTTCGGATACAGCTAACTCGGCCAATTGAGGTATCAATAGTAATTCAGAGATGCCCTCCACGAACACTACGGCTTTCGCAAAGAGCATTGCCGATTTGGTTGCGTCAAGAAATCGCTCCACATAAGCCTTGGACTCCTGCTCTTTGGGACCGAAAGCTTCGCCTGGATACGCGACTCTGAGTTGGCGTTGCTCGTCGAAGTAGAAACAGCGAAGAGCATCCAGGCCAACCGCTGATGTTACGTGTGTCGAATGTGTCGTGAGGATGAGCTGCCGACTGCCAGGGCGTTTGGTCCGCTTGTCCTCTTCCAGTTGGCGCCGAAGGAAAGCAAGAAACCGATGCTGAAGCGCGGGATGGAGGTGAGCTTCGGGCTCTTCGACGAGGAGTGCATGGAACGCTCTGTCGGATTGCCGCGTATCCGCATCCAGCGGCCTTATGCTCGCGAGGACGAGGGCCACGTATAGCAAGTTATTATACCCAAGGCCGCTATGCGTGACCGGATGAGAGTAAGTGGTACGATCGAGCAGAAGAACCAATGCTTCAAGCAAGTCTTTCTCGGTTGGCCTTCCTTCAAGTTGGGGACGACCTGCGACAACGGACCATGTTCGCGTCGCAAATTCAAAGAGGTGATCGACATCGAGACGTCCACGAAGATTGTCAATGAGAAGAGACGCGCGCTCGCGGAATTCAGCTCTTTTGGCAACCTTTTCCTCACCGACAAGGCGCGCATCTAGCACTCGAGAAAGCATCTGCCTTAGGAGCGTTGCCCGACCAGATCGCAAATCACGTTCGGCATCCCGAATCGCATCGAGGTACCGGCCCTGGAAG
>CAYSYX010001088.1:0-1992 GCA_964435055.1 uncultured Polyangium sp.
CACCGAGATCATCCTCGAATTTTTGGCCGAGGATCGGTCGTGGATATCTTTGACGATAGGCCTCGAAAAAAACGAACGAGCACTGGCCATTCGAGAGCGACAAACGGCCTACGGGAACATCGCCGAGCAAAATATCGAATTCGCGCGAATCAAGCGTCATTGTCGTCTTCCTCGGGTTCTCCAGCGATATTACGCAAGCTCGGTCGATCCGATTCACCCCATCGGGCATGTTTTTCCAGGAACGCATCCGCGTAACGTTGTAGAAATTGTTCGCGCATTGCAATCATGGTCCGGTAATCGCCTTTTTGGAGGGCTTCGGCTGCTTGGGAGTCGAAACCGTGACCTTGAAGGACATCAGGCGACGACGATATCAATGCGCTCACGAACGCTCGACGGCCTATCGGCGGGTGAACAACGAAATGGGCCATGTTTCGTTCGATATTCGTCGAAGAATCGTCTTCGGATTGTGGCAGCCATTGAACGGCTTTCGAGCCGTATTCGGCGACGAGTGCACCCACGTCGATGAAATTGCCTTCGACGAGGTTCTTCGGCCCCAAAGAAGCAAGCGCCAAAAGATCCAATTTCGCTTGTGCCGTGCCAAAACGAAATGGTTTGTCGTTCTTTTCAGGTTTGGCCGCTGGAACACTGGCCAATAGAGTCTGCACCGCTGCTTCTTCGTCGCCTTGCGCATCACCGTCGAGTCCTTTGAGAACGGCACGCACGGCCGGAATTCGCTCGGTGCGATGCTCGCCACTGATTGCACCACGCCAAACCCATCGGACAAGCAGCGCACGCGAACGCGGCGCCGGATGCGGGTACAACCGAAAAAATCGTGACAGTACCACGACGGGAAATCCATAAGGCAGAAGAGCAACATGAGGAATCCCAGCATCTTTGCGGAGAAATTCGACTGCCTTTCGCAACGCGGCTTCGGAAGCTGCGAAGGCTTGCGAATCGCTACGAAGTTTCTCCGGCAATATGCGTGTGCTTGCCGCGGTAAAGTCAATGCCGTTCGCGGCCAGCACAACCTTGAACAACAAATCTTCGTCCAATGTGCCAAAACCCGATTCAACAGCTTGCTTGCCAAGATCTTCGAGTCGAAACCCTTCGCCAGCACTGGTCAGCAGAGCATTGAACACTTCACTTTTGTCGAGGCGACGACCTGCGGTGTTGGTCCGGTCAAAGATGAGCCCCAATGTCTCTGCATCATCGGATTCCACAACATAAGCGGGGATCCGGTATTCTCGAATCAATTTATTGAGGCGACGTGCGCGGCGAACATACTCCGGATGATTGCCACGCATGCCTGAATCATCAAGCCATTCGTCAAGCCGTTCGCTGTCTACCACCACGCTCATGGGCAGCCAGCTCGGAGCCGCCGGTCGACGTCCTTCGCGAAAATGAAATGGCGAGTCCGTACTTTTTCTTTCCTCACGGGGTTTGTCTTCCCAACCAAGATCAAAGTACAGCTCAAAGTCGTCCGCAACTCCTTCGGGAATGCCAAGGACGCCGACGAGGGAAGACAATCGTTGTTGTCCGTCGACAATCCACAAGGCGTCGTCTTGTGCTTTGGCTTCGATTTCGACAGGTCCCAAAAAAAACTTGGACGCTTTCGCCGGTTTTTTCCAGAAAAGCAGCGTACCGACGGGAAAACCGCGATAAATGCTGTCAAAAAAATCACGAATATCCGTAGAACGCCACTTGAACACGCGCTGAAATGGTGGAATCCGCAGCGTTCCTTGAAGTGCCAAAGGAACGAGGTCTTCAATCGCGTATGTTGCCGCTTCCGGGCGCCGGCCCAACATGGACGTCATGAAGAGATGGTCTCATGAAACCTTACCCAGGTCAACTCCCGATTGTCCTCCGCTCCGTATGCAGCGCGCTCCATGAAGTGACCTGGGAATTCACGACGGCGTTTGTCCGGAAATGTCCGACGCTCGATTTATGGTTTTCCCTCTATCGATTCACATAAATCGCCGCGCCGAGCGCCAC
>CAYSYX010001089.1:0-1991 GCA_964435055.1 uncultured Polyangium sp.
GGGCTGGGGTGGAGGTGCCGATGAACCGGAATTCCCTCCCAATGCCGAATGAACGTGTTCGGCATCGATGGTATCCCCGTCGCAAAATACAATGGCCTGGGTGACGACATTGCGAATTTCGCGAATGTTTCCCGGCCACGAATGCGCTTGCAAAATGGTCAGAGCTTCCTCCGTGAATGCCGGAACGCTTCGGCCCACGGCCGTCGCCGCTTCTTCCGCAAAACGATGCACGAGCAGCAAAATTTCCCGCTTGCGTTCACGAATGGGCGGAATGTCGATTTTCAACGTACTCAAGCGGAACAACAGATCCTGTCGAAATCGTCCCGCGGCGACTTCCTCGCGCAAATTACGATGCGATGCCGCGACGATGCGGACATCGACAAACCGCTCCGTCGACCCGCCGAGGCGCGTGAGTCGTTTATCTTCGACAAACCGCAACAACTTCGCTTGCAATGCGAGAGGCAATTCGCCGATTTCATCCAAAAACAACGTGCCCCCGTGCGCTCGTTCGACCAACCCCGACTTCGGCGCCGTCGCCCCGGAAAATGCCCCTCGTTCATAACCGAAAAGTTCGCTCTCGAGCAAATTCTCGGGAAGCGCCGCACAATTGATTTTCACGAGCGCCCGGGAAGCCCGCGGCCCAAGCAAATGAATCGCCTCCGCGACGATTTCCTTGCCCACCCCCGTTTCCCCTTCGAGCAAGACGTGCATGGTCAATGCGGCCGCCCGTTCGGCGTGACGAAATACACGCAACATCGCTGCGTCGGCAATGACGATATCCCGATTGCCCATGCGGCGAATTTCCGGCATATCCGGCGTAATGGAAACGCCCGTGGAGACCGCGTGCATGGCTTCCATCGCCGCTGCCGTCAACCGTTCACGCGTCGCCGCATCCGTCGGCGCCACGGCGACGCCAATACGCACCGAACGAGATACCGGCGCCAATGCCTCCATCAATCGCTGAGCAATTTTGGAAGCCTCCGTTTTATCGCATCCCCGCACGAGCGCATCAAAACGCACCGGAGATCGCAGAGCCACGAGGTCCCCCGCCCGAAGCGCCCCGAGCATGTGCCCCATGAGGCCCCGCGGTCCGACCGCCGGCGCGGAAAGATCAACTTCCCCCGCCAACAACGCCATTGATTTGCCCAATCGCAAACAACGTTCGATCTCGGAGGCCAAATCCGCGTCGAGTTCTTCCGCCAGCGTTAATTCCGCCGTCGGAGATTCACGGGCCCGCAAGACAATTTGCGCGACAACCCCTCCGAGCCTCAATGCATCCCCAATCCGAATGGGCGTTCCCCCCGATTCGACACGTTCGTTGTTGACGAAGGTGCCATTGTGGCTCCCCAAATCTTCAATAATGGCTCCGCCGTGACTCAACGATATGCGCGCGTGTTGGCGCGAAATGGATCGTTCGTCAATGCAAACGTCCGAAGGCGCCGTACGTCCGATGATCGTCGGTTCGGGAAAAAGCAACGGCTGTTCGACAAGCCCGCGCGGACCGACGATGAGCAACGCGATGCGGGCATCGGCCGTGATATCCATTGCGGACGCCGTCAATGTCGGGGACGATTCAGTACGCACTAGTCGCTTCCTTCACTGCCATATTCATCTACGCGATCGAAATACCCGCCGAACTTCGGGATCATCATTCAGCTCGGCCGTATCGAACGAGTCCGACAAACCATCGAGCACAGCCTTCGTCGCGACGACCGTGGCCCGCGGTGTTTTTACCGTCCATCGAGGATCAAGCAATTCATCCGGATCCGTCACCAGATGAACAGCAATCGAAAAGGTGATGTCGCTCGAAGAAATATCGCGCAACATCTCATCGCCGATCTCCAACGCCAACCGTAATGCCGCTTCGCGCGTGGATCGCCCCGCCAATCCGGATAACAGCGTTTGTCGCGCCAAAATCGCCGCCCCGGCCGCGGGAATCACGTCCATCTCCGCAGCCGTCAGCAATGTCTCGGCCCGCATCAAGAGCGCAT
>CAYSYX010001090.1:0-1985 GCA_964435055.1 uncultured Polyangium sp.
ACGGGCAGCAGTTCGTCCGTGGGGCATTTCGACATGGGCCGCAGGGGCAAACCCACGAGGTACGGGGCACCGATATCGACGAGCATTTGCACGTCGTCGCCGGCGGCGGAAAAAATGAAATCGTCACCCACGGCCAAGGGACAACCTATTTCCACGGTCGCCATTCCTTCGACGCCGCCCCGCAATGAACGAATGGGAATGGCCACAAGATGCGTCGCTTCGCGATTGGTCAAACGTTGCACGGTTTCCGCGCTCGAAAAATGCGCATCCTGGAGCAGCTCCGATCCATCGCGTCGTAATGCATACACGCGCCCGGCAGGGACATCGACGCCGACGAGACAAACGCGCTGCATGATCCACCGCCACGCGCCGGCACTGGGCAAATGCATGCTGAGCGCCGGCCCGGACGAACCGGAAGCGGCATCGGCCACCACGAGACGCCGGTATCCATCGCCGGGACGTAGGTGCAACATGCCTCGAAGCACGCGGCCGGATTTGGCAAATGGGCTCGCTTGCAGGCGCGCCGCGGTCGTTTCGAGCGCCGCGCGTAAAATGACCAAGGCGGCGTCTTCGAAAAACGTGGCTTCACGAAGCTTGGCGATGAAATCGTGAATATCGGGCATTGGTTCCTCGGGAGGCTTGGCGCTGTAGGCGTGAATCAAGTCGCGAAATTGGATGCTGTCGGTGTGGGGCGTAGCCCTTCTTGAAAAAGATCCGGATCGGTCGTTTGGTGTCGTTCGACGCGGGGTTTTCAAGGCGTGCCGGCACAGGCTCGAGGGGCGGAGGAGGAGGTTTGTCCGCGACGGGAGACGGGGGCACTTGATGCTGCAGAACGGCGGTCGGTGCGGGATCCTCGGGGCTGCGAAGGTAAGACGCCGGTTGCTGAGAACCGCCGTCGCATGCGGCAACGACGCGCAAAGCGCCGTACGAAATGCGAAGCCGGGCAGAAGGCCGACGATGCGTCATGGCAGGGACGATAGCGCTTTCGAGGGCGGCGGGATAGCACTACTCCGCAGGACTGTTCGAGGCGGCGTAGAAATCGTCAAACAGGCCCTTGCCAGTGATTGAGTCGAACGGGAAGTCGAGGCGTAAACGCTGAAGGGCAAACGAATACAAAGCCTCCGCGCGCATGCGATGTGAAATCCCGTGACCGGCGATTCGAGTTTGCTCATCCAGCCTTCAAGGTACGTATTCGTCGGCGCCGATGTCATAACTCATTTCCTGAGGACGCATGTCGCCATCGAAATCGAAGGCGGGAGCATTGATTGCGCTGCCGGCATTGCGACAAGGGGACGCGGCGAGCAGGTGAAATGTCGCATCGAGCAATGGATCGGCATGGATGTTTGCGGTCGAGCCCATCAGGCCATTGATGGCCGCGAGCGAAAGAGACGTCGTTCCTTCGTCCCAATAAAGTATCCCGCCGTTGGGCGCCCAAAGCGCATTGTTCTCAAGGAACGGCAGATCGCTGGTCGCATTGGTTTCGTAGACCAAATACGCATTGGTGAAGTCTGCGGAGCCGGCATTGACGAGAATGTTGTTGCGTACGCTGCCCGCGCCGGTGGAACCATTCACGACCAAACCTCGTTTTCGACCACATCCGGCGCACGTTGCGAGTTGCAGCGTATTGTTGATCAACATCGGTCCGGCGTTTTCGCTGAGGATGAGATCCGTGGCGTCCACGCAAGTTTGGTCGCGCAGGATGTTGTTGGTCAAAACCGCCGCCGAATTTTGCAGGTAGGTTATCGCTCCTCCGCCCGTGCCTGGCACCGGGCAGGGGGGCCCGATGAGCTCATTTCGGTCGAAGGTGGGACTGCTGGACCGAATGTCGATCAAACGGGTCGTCGAGACGGCGGCTTGTACGGCATTGGCTTTGATGGTATTGCCCGAAAACATATTGCATCCCCCATTGGTGCAATAGACCCCTTTTCTTTCACCTTGAATACCTGCATCAATGGTCGAGTCTTTGACTGTGCACGCCGCTCCAC
>CAYSYX010001091.1:0-1973 GCA_964435055.1 uncultured Polyangium sp.
GCCGCTGATCCTGATCAGACGGCAGAGGCGGCTGAGCTGATGCACCTCCTCGATATCGCGTCCCAACGTCGTCGGCGGACGAATCACTACCGGGGCAAACCAGCGGCGCATCGTCTGAATGGCTGCTTCTCCGAAGGAAGTATCGCCTCGTTCACGTTCCGCTGGCAGCCAACAAGCGTCGAGCCTTGCTTCGTCCGTCGCATGCACGTCGATTTCAAGCGAAGGCAAATGGTGAATGGCACCGACCCGCTCATAAAGTGGTGCGCCTCCGACCTTCAATCCGAGTATTGGAAGCGACCGTAGTGATCCCGGGGCAAGAATCGCCAACTGTCGAAGACCCTTTTCGAGCGCCGGGCCGAGCAATTTTTCCAATACCGGCTCGAGCAACGATTGCACGTCATTCCAAACCTCCGTACGTCCCGCTGCTGACGCGCGCGTCCGAGATTCCTCAGCAATCGGACCAATGTGAAATTTGGCCAGCATATCTTGCAATCGCCAACCATCTTGTGCATCTGTCAGACATACCTGCTCGTAGAAACCATTACCCGTATTCCATAACAACGCCGCGACGAGATGGCCCCCTGCTTCAACCGCGAGTCCAAGCACCGCCGCTCCCGGAGGAGCTCGGTGCAGCAAATCCCTCCGATTCGGCAATCGAATCCCTGGATCGAAGATCTCGCTTATCGAAGGAAGACGTTTGTCACGTCGTTCCTTCGCCTTCTCGCTCGCCTTGAGAAAACCTTGCCACATGGAAACGAGTGCTCGTGTCCGTTCCTCGACCGAGCAAATGGCGCGAAATGCGGTCGTGTGCGCGTTGGGTAGCTCCTTTGGCGGAAACCAGCCACACGCATGCGCAAGTTGCCAAGGAAGTATATCAAGAATGCTCGTGCATTTCGGCTCGACATCGTCGGCCCCCATCTGAAACGGATCCAAAGGATGCGGCCGAAGATTCTGTAGATCTGTGCTTGCGGCTTCCAGATCGCACATGAGTGCTGCGTCTTCGAGGTACCCAAGGACCATCTCGCGTTCCCGCGCCATAACCCAGAAAAAGAGCGGAAGCCGTTCCTTCCACGGTTGCATCATGCAAACCCACCGGCGAATCAATGGCAGGCGGAGATCGCAGAGCGGGTGCAAACAAGCAAGGAATTGAGTCGCGTCCTTCGCGTCTCCTGGCGCTTGTGCAATTCCGACAAACAGCGATGCCACGAGTCTCCGATACGCGCCATCGAGCGTCCCAGTGGATACCCAAATGGGTGTCCGATCGTCATCGACATATCCCCACAGCCCGCCCTCGATGGCATCCCATGCACGATTAAATCGTCTGTCCTGCATGGGCAACTCGAATGTTTTCGCCTCATTACTCACCATACCAAATCGCAAAGCCTCGCGAGCTAGCTCCCGCGGTGTGAGCGAACCCCGACCGTGGAATTCGTACAGCGTGTCCGGCCTCTTCTTATGCGCCACAATCGCGACGATGCTCTTGAGGCGTGACAGGACTCCAATCACTTTTTCGCTGGAATTGGGCAGATTGAGAATGGCGTCAACGCGGTCTACTGCCAACTCTGCGGCTTCATCGAGCACCTTGGGGAAGAATAAGGGTATTTCCCACGCTGCCATCAGCGTGCGCATGGCTTCGTAACTATCAGGACGAATGGAGAGGATGACGGATTTCGCAACGCTCCATGCTCGCTCGACGACTTCCGCAATGTCTGATGCATGCAGTTTTGATGCTCGCCACATTTCAATGCACGAGCGTAACATCCACACGTGAACGTCCTCGGGCAAACCATTAAGCAACCGCTCGGCCCGAACGAGGGCAATGGGATCCGGGCCCCGGACCAGGAACTGAAAATGATCGATTGCATCACCTCGAGCAAATTCGAACCATAACCAAGCCGCCTCGATGGCGAGCTGTCGCCATACCTCGGATCTCTGCGATTCGGTGACCATTGACTCATGGAGCCACGCTAGCG
>CAYSYX010001092.1:0-1966 GCA_964435055.1 uncultured Polyangium sp.
CGATTACCCAACCCCCAATTGATATAGGGGTAGAGAGGGCGCTTGTGTGTAGGCTGCCAACAGCCATTAGGGTAAAGCGGAGCGCCGAAATCAATATACCTCACGGCTGCGCTTCGCGTCCAGTTCCTTTCCGAGATCGAATTTATTGCCCCATGCGGTAAACCAGTAGTCGTTGGCCGATTGCACCGAGGCGAGCCCCGCCGCGTCCAACTCGAAGATCTGGCCGATGGCATCCTTTGTGCCGGCGCTGATGTAAGGACAGACGACGAGATCGAGCAGCATGATCAGCGTCTCGGCGTCGTCCGGGCAATGGGCTTTCATGTATTCGAGTTTGTCGATGACTTGCGATTCGATGAACGTTTTCAGCTTCGCATACCGGACTTTATCCTTGATGTAGGACAGTAGGACCGTGACCGAAAAATGGTTCATGAAGCCCGAAGGACGGATGTAGTCCCCAGTGCCCTCCTCTTCCTTGATCAGAAAATGCCGGAGCAGCACTGAAACCGGCATCCAATATTCGCGGCCGATCTGCGAGAGCGATATGAGCAGATAGAGGCTTTCGACCTCGCGATAGGCACTCATCGTGTTCTTTTCGAGCTGCTGCATCACGTTGTCATGGACGTACTTAAACAGCAGGTGCTTCAGTTCGTAGGGCAAACCCTGGGCGTGCAGGAAGTCCACGGAGGTCGCGATCATCCGGCAAATGCGGATGGTGTGATTGACCTTCGGGCTCGCCGAATAGGCGAAGAAGGCAAACTCCATGATCGCCAGCAGCGAATTGGAGAGACGCTTACGGTCCCGGTCTGACTTGTCGCTCGCGACATAGGCCTTGAACAGCTTCTCAACCTTGTTTTCGACTATCGCGAATGTGTAATTTAGCAGGTCGCCATAGGTAACGCCTGTCTCCTTGATGGCGGCTTTGTACCGAATGATCAGGCGGTTCGCGTTGATGCCGCACACGAGCTTCGTTTTCGGCGGTTTGGCCGGATCGACCGGCGGTTCTTCCTCGCATCCCGGATTGATCTCGTCGTTCAGCAGCATCGAGATACGCTCTTTGGCGACCGTGATCTCGGTGATGATCGGCTTTTGGTAGTGCTTGATTTTCGCCGTGTTGATGCTGAGCTTCTTGCCCTTGAGGATTTCCTGGAGCGTCTCGAAGACTTTTTGCTGGGTCGATTCCTCGTTGTAGAAGACGAAGAAGTCATCGACGTACCGGAAAATCTCGTAATCGACTTTGTGTTTCAGGTTGGCCCAATCGGCCAACTGCTTGATCAGCTTGGCGTCGACAGACTGCAAAATGATCTCGGCAAAAATCCGCGAAAACTCGGGACCGATTACAATGCCATTGGTCTCTTTATGATTCAGGCCCTGCATAAGGTAGTCGAAGCGCCCGCCGAAAGTGCCTTTCGATTCTTCTCGGCTGAACTTTGTCTGATCCTTGCCCAACACGGCCCAGGGCAGAGAGTGAGTGTAGATGCTGTCGAAGCACTTACTCACGTCGATCTGCACCATTGCGTCGTATTTTTTCTCGCTGCGGTGGTATTTGTAGGACTCAAAGAAGCGGTGGATATTTCGGTATTTCCGATACACGAAATAGGAGCCGAGCTGCTCGTACTCCCGGTCCTCTTCCTCCACACCCGCCACGGAATCCAGCCGCTCTTCGTGAAGCTTATCCCTGAAGTAGGCGTAGCGAGACACCGACACCGGGCGGCGGATCGAAAACTCGCTGACCGACGTGTGATAAATAATGAGCGCGCTGTGGGTGGCATAAAAGCTCGCTACCGCAACCTGATTACGCGGATGCACGACGCTCAACGTGCGTCCGTCGAGATTGTGCGCGACCCGGAAATTGAACGGGATCGTCGCCATCTGGCATTTGCCAATAGGCACCGAGCGGCGTGTTTTCTTTTTGCCCCACTCTATCACGACTTCGGACGTGATCTCGGCTGTGGGATCAATGCCAAAC
>CAYSYX010001093.1:0-1954 GCA_964435055.1 uncultured Polyangium sp.
ACCATGCGCTGCGAATGTATTCGACCATTGGCAATATCGGAACTCTTGAGCAGCGGATATCGATAATCCGGCTCGATATCGACGGTTTCGCCAAGCCCATTCGTCCAGGTATCGCCTCGAATGGACAGCTCCATCACGTCCGAGCAATCATGTTTGATGCCGGATCGCCATTCGGGATTCGACGTTCCGACCAAGCGACGCGACCGGTGGTAAGCGTCGAGGTCCGCGACGAGCTCGCCGTCGGCAAGACCAAAACTGCTTTCGGAGACTTCGGCAGCGAACGAGCCAAACACAGGCCACTTCGACGAACATTCTTTCGGCAATGGTCCTACATGACAAACGAATAAGACGGCATCGACGGCGGCCTTGAAATGTCGTTCGGCATCGATACGCCAGATTCCGCCGGGAGAAATCTGCCGATTCTGTTTGGCGCTCCATTCCACGACGCGCCTGGCGACCGCGGATTTGCACAACATCGCGAGCGTCGCTTCGCGCCCGGCGAGCGCTTGCACGAGGCGCAGGATCATCCATTCGGACACGTCGAAATTGCTTTTGCCCGTGCGCGCATCGAAGCCGCTCAGTTTTTTGAAGTTTTGTTTCTGCGGGACGTTCTCCGAGCCGATCGCGCCAAGGCCGGCGCTGGTGACCCACGGTGGATTTCCCACGACGAGCACCGGGCCGGGCAGGTTGCGGATTTCCCGCTCCCAATCGACGGCGAAAAAGTCGGCTTGACGAAGGGCATGGTTCCCTCGTTTCAAGCGCGAGGCCGCGATGGCCACGTAGTCGGGGTTGATTTCGTATCCCGCGAGATTTGCCTCGGGCAGGAGGTATTTGGCCGCGACGAGAAATGCACCTTTGCCGCAGGTCGGTTCGAGAATGGTTCGGGGCGTAAAACGAAGTCGCGCCAAGACGTGAGCGACGACTTCCGCCGCCAAATTGTCGGGCGTTTGCCAATCACCAAATTCGATGCGCGTGGGGGAGGGCATTAGATGGACGTGACGCGGTGGGTATGTACGGGACAATCGCAAAGCATCCGGCCGCGACGTTAGCGCGTGCGTGAAGGATTGTCTATCGCGTTTCGCTGGGCTTCCGCCCAGACCCGACCAGGGACTATCCGTCCCTGGACCCGGACCAGCGAGCGCTGGACCAATATTGTTTCGTGTGCTTCGCACCCGAAACAAAGGGGTGAAGTCGGCTATTGCCTGTGGATACGTGTTTGGTTTGGCCACGCAGTGGACAAACCAATGCAAGGGTCAAGGGCCTGGGCCCTTGCCGGGTCGAGGGCGGGGAGCCCTCGTGGATCCGGGTGAAACCCGGTAAAGCTGCGACTTACATGCCGCCAGAACCGCCGGCGCCACCTTTGCCGCCCGAGCCGCCCATGCCCGCGGAACCACCCGAGCCGCCTGTTCCGCCAGAGCCGCCCGTGCCACTGGAGCTGCTCGAGCCACCGCCGAGACAACGTTTCAGCACGCAGCCCGAACCGAGCGCCTCCATGTGACAAACCGCTTCGCTTCCGCAATCGACGTCCGATTTGCAAAACGCGACCGTGCAAAACCATTCATCTTGCCCGAAGTCCGCCGTGCAGCTCAATGGTTTGGGCATCAAGGAAATGCATTCCTTGCCATTGGGTGTGCAAGGCGTACCGACACCGATTTCATTGCCTTTGTCGCCCGGCTGCACACAGGCGCCCGGAGGCGGCTTGAGCACCGGGTCGCCGCTGCTGCTGCTGCTCGAAGACGACGACCCTCCGTTGTTGGTCCCATCATCACAAGCGGCAACGAAGATGCCGGTCATCGAGATGAGCAGCACCATGCCGAGGTTTGAAAAGCCAAACGAGTTCAATCGTTTTTGGCGCCTGCGGTTATCCATGCTTCAATCGTTTCGAGTCGAGCGGCACTGAGGGGAGCGGTGGGTGGCATTTGCGTGCCCATCGCGGGTTTGGCCTGGATGAGTT
>CAYSYX010001094.1:0-1952 GCA_964435055.1 uncultured Polyangium sp.
ATGAATATCGGAACACCTTTATGGTCACCGATCTCAAGGTCACGAGTCGAAGGGGCTATAATTCGGTAATAAGAGGAACGCTGCTGCCACGATTCGGCGAATGGACCATTGACCAGATCGACGGAAAAGCGGCAGCCGATTTGGACCTCGAATTGACGAAACGCAAATAGGGCCGCGCGACGAGGAACAACAACCAAGTCGTTTTGCGTTCGGTTTTGCGATTCGCAAAAACACGCGGGTATCTCGATGAACAGCCGCGCAATTTGCCGCGGCTCAAACCGGTGGGACAACAAGTTCTCGAAATTCCGAGCGACCAACAAGTCGACCGGATTATCGAGAGCGCCATTGAATCGCATCGGCTCACGTTTACGCTCATGTCGGACGCCGGACTTCGCCCCAATGAAGTCCGCGCCCTTCGGTGCAAAGGCGTGCAGCTCAAATGGGAGAATGGCGAGCCCATCGGCGGATTCATTACGGTGCGCGAGGGGCGCTCGCACGGCGAGATTCATACGCCCAAAACGGGACAACGCGAAATTCCCATTTCGCGGGACCTCGCCAGACGCCTCGCTCGAGTCGTCCAAAACGCATCACGCGAAAAACACGTGGCGTGTAACGACGACGGCGACCCGTGGGGCCAACACGGCATTGATCAAGCCTTCGGACGCACCGCCGAACGCGCCGGCGTCGAAGGATGGTCGGTCTACTGCTTACGCCATTACGCAATTACCTCGTGGCTGCGCGCGGGCATTCCCGTCCACGTCGTCCAGCGAATGGCGGGACACGTCAATCTCTCGACCACGCAGCGTTACGTGCATTTCCTCAAAGGCGACCTCGAGGAAGCCGCACGTCGCCTACCGACCCGTGTCCGTGGTGGCTCGAATGGCCCCAATGGTGACAAGGGCTGATTGACGCAGCCTGGGAGTGGTTTGATTTTTTGCGTTTGCGGCGGGACCCCGCTGTTTGAGCCCCGGAGGGGCGAGTTCGGGGTGCCGCGACGCAAAAAATCAAACCCTCCCGGGCGGACAACCTCCAATGCGGTCGCCGCCCTTCAACTCTTTTTCGCCGATTTCCCAGACTTTGCCGGCTTGGCCGCGGGGCTTTCCACGCGCGGCGCCGCCGGCAGCATTTTCGCCAAAAACGCTCCGGTAAACGATTCTTTCATCGCAGCCACTTGCTCCGGCGTTCCTTCCGCAATGATGCGGCCGCCTCGCGCTCCACCCTCGGGCCCCAAATCCAAGAGATAATCCGCCACCTTGATCACATCCAGGTTATGCTCGATGACGACCACCGTATTGCCCGCCTCCACCAGCCGCGACAATACCGTCAAGAGCCGCCGAATGTCCTCGAAATGCAAACCCGTCGTCGGTTCGTCGAGGACATACAGCGTTCGTCCCGTCTGCGTCTTTCCCAATTCGCGACTCAGCTTCACCCGCTGTGCTTCACCCCCGGACAGCGTCGTCGCTTGCTGACCGATCTTCATGTATCCAAGACCCACGTCCACGAGCGTCGCCAAAATTCGTTTCAGCGCCGCGTGATGTGAAAACAACGTCAAACATTCATCGACGGAAGACTCGAGCACCTCGTGGATGTTTTTCCCTTTGAACCGCACGTCCAACGTCTGCGCATTGTATCGTTTGCCTTTACAAACCTCGCAAACCACGTACACATCGGCCAAAAAGTGCATTTCCACCTTGACCATTCCGTCGCCGTGGCAGCTTTCGCATCGCCCGCCTTTGACGTTGAAACTGAATCGTCCGCCGTCCCAACCGCGCGCCCGCGCCTCCGGTAACAACGCGAAAATTTCGCGAATATGATCGAATGCCTTCGTATACGTCCCCGGATTCGACCGCGGTGTTCGTCCAATCGGCCGCTGATCGATCGCAATCACCTTATCCAGTGCCTCGAGCCCCTCGATGCTTCCGTGGATTCCCACGGCATCGAGCGATCCGTGC
>CAYSYX010001095.1:0-1949 GCA_964435055.1 uncultured Polyangium sp.
AAACGGGACTATCTTTGATTGACGGATTTTTTGATCCCGAGTGACGAGGGGAATTCCGTGTACGACACTCGTTGCGGCAATGAGCTCGTCTGCGGGATCGGATCGGAAGTCCAGATTTGTAGATACTTGCGCGATACGTAAGCTAATTGGCCATACATGAAGCGAGTCGAGCGCGCGCGCCATATTGGGATCATCGAGATTTAACGAAATACGGCCCAGCTTGACGAGTTTTGCCAATTCCCAGAAGACGATCGCGGACACGCCCCATGCCTGACGCTCCAAAATATGCTGTTCTTGTGGCTTCAAAGTCCCTGCCAACGCGTGAACGACAATATGCGTGTCAAGATTCAGCATCCCAGGTTTCTCCGGTTGAGAAAATATCTCCGTGGATTTCGATCTTGCCCTTCATACTGCCGATGAGCGATGCGCCTACGACGTGTCGTACAGGCAAGAGTTTGGCAATGGGTTCACCACCCCGCGTGATGAGCACGCCTTGCTCGTCAAGCTCGTCAAGCAGAGTCGTACAGTTTTCTTTGAGGACTTGGGCTTCGACGGTTTTCATAGGGGAGATTCTACCAAGGCGCAGCTCAGTTGGCTAAATTTTGGCAGTTGTTAGCGTTCGACGTCGCCGCTCCACGCTTGCTTTTCACCTTGAGCATTCGCATCGCTGCGCTGTGAAGATCACGTAGAAATTCGACCGCGAGGTCGTCATCTTCTTGCAGGTGGCGCAACATGTCGGCAATCGGGATCGGTGTGCCGTCCGGTTGGCGGAAAATGACCTCGTCCGGAGGCAAATACTCGAGCATTCGTACGAGCGCGTGTTTGGCCGGACCGGGCTCGTACAAGTGCTCGCGATCCACGCGTGAAAGCTCGGCCCGCTCAATGGTTGTTCCTGACGCACCCAAAGAAACGTCAAAGTAGCCGGTCGAGTCGAGGTCAAATAGATTCGAATGCGTCGCAATAAACAGTTGATCGATATGCCGTTCATCCACGAGGCGTTTCAACAATTGCCGTAATTCGCGCCCGCTCGTTGGCGCATGCAAATGCGCTTCCGGCTCTTCGATACCTACCGCGCGAGCCCCGAGCAGCATCGTTTGTGCCAAAATGGAATAGATTTGCGCCACCCCGAGGCCGGCCAGGTCGATGGAGACGTCTTTTCCTTCGGGATTGGGCTCAGGCAACAATTCTCGGAGATCCACTTCTCCCGATGCTGGATCGAGAACCGGATCGAAAGGGGGTCGATGAAGTGGCGGGCCGGATAATATCTGTCGCAATGCGCCCAATTGACGGCGAACACGATGGTTGGGATCATTTTGCGCGGCCAAAAGCGCGTTCTTGAGACGACCGGCGCGTAAATGATCTCCCACGCCATCACTCAATTCCGCCTGCTTTTTCACTTCAATGCGAGGCGTGCGATCGGCTCCCACCAAGGCGAAAATGCGCCGAGGGAAAAGATTGATCAGAAACGCACGAAAAGAATTGTCTGGCGGTTCTGGAATGAAAAATGGCCGCGGATTAGCACGGACATAATCAGCACGGAGATTATCATCGTTGAAGCACAACTTCGAAAAACTCACCGTTGGTTGATTCTCGATCGCCCATCGCAACATGATTTCGATCGTCATGGTCTGGACAGACAATCCACTGTCTTCCAAGCCATCCCCCACAAGCGTTGCCCCCAGAACGATCGTTCGAGTCGGGTCGTGCGAGGAAAGGTCGCGACGTGAGATGATGCCGCGTTGAATGGCGAAGTATGTGAGGTTCGGATTGAGATCGTCCAGGGCTTGTGACTGCGATGCGACGAACCCCGTCAACTCGAACAGCGTCCGCATCGCCGCCCAGTGATCCGGCCCCTGCCGTTCGACCCAGTCCGAGACGATGTCGCGGCCGAGGTCATAGTTGATGATGTAGCTGCGATAGGTCTCCAGGAAGCTCAGGCTGTGCTCGGC
>CAYSYX010001096.1:0-1939 GCA_964435055.1 uncultured Polyangium sp.
GGACAACGCCGGGAGTTGGGTCAATGCTCTGCGCAAGGTGGAGACGACGCTCGCGCGCATGTATGGTTCGCCCAAGGAGCGGGACTTTTCGATGCCTTCGGAATGCACGGGCAAAGCATTCATGGATTGCGTGCGGAGCGGCAAGATCAAGGGACACGCATTGTGTTTGAAGAATGAACGGTCGGCGTTGATGATTATCGACAATACGGCGTCTGCGCCGATGATCGTGATCAAGCTGGATCGGGTGGGTGGGGTGGCGCTGAAATAAACGCGCCCCGGGCACCCCTCGACAATCCGAATGGTTTTTCCTGCAACGACGAACATCGTCTTGCCTCCACGATGCTCCCGATCACTCCCGAATCTTGGCCTATCGTTCGACGCGAGCGTTCCGAGGCGACGAAAACCCTTGCCGAGTCATTTCGAGCGTGGCAAGGACCATGATGCCAATCATACCGTCAAAAACTCTTCTTCCTCCGCGCTGCGCGCTCATTGTTGCTTTCCTGCTCGGGTGCACCGGCGGGGGTGTCGAACTTCCGCCACCAAACGATGCGGGCCCCACGGCCGACGCCGGCCCCATGGATGATGCGGGCGTGATGCCCGACGCGGCGCCGATCGATCCGACATGGAGCGATGATGACGTCTTCAACGAGGACGAGGTCGGGACGTATGAATTGACCGTTGCGCCTGCGGATTGGGATTATTTGAACAAACACGCGCTCGATGAAACCTACGTCCCGGCGACGCTCCATTACCGCGGACAAACCTGGGCGAACATCGGCGTGCGGTACAAGGGCGGTTTTGGTACCCTGAAACTTTGTTTTGATTCGTCGGGAAATCGCTTGTGCCCGAAGGTGTCGATGAAGCTCAAATTCAACGAATACGTGGTGGATCAGCGTTTCTTCGGCCTCAAGCGGCTGAATTTTCATTCGATGCATTACGACGAATCGCACATGAAGGATCGGCTGGGATACAGCCTGTTCCGCGCCGTCGGCGTGCCTGCTCCGCGTGCGGCCCACGCGCGCCTCGTCATCAATGGGGACTTGATCGGCGTCTTTGCGCTCGTCGAGGAGATCGACGGGCGTTTTACCGAGGATAGGTTTGTCGCCAAAGACGGCGGCAACGGCAATCTGTACAAGTCGATTTGGCCCGTGAGCCAAAATCCGCAGACGTACATCGCGGCGCTCGAAACCAATGAGACCATGCCGAACGTCGATCGCATGGTGCGTTTTGCAAAAGCCCTGGCCGACGCCGATGATACGACGTTTCGCCCGACGCTCGAGCAATGGATGGATGTCCCGACGCTCGTGCGATACTTGGCGGTGGATCGATTCATCGATAACTGGGACGGGATTGTCGGCTGGTATTGCCCGAATGGAGCGAGTTCGTGTCATAACCACAATTATTTCTGGTACGAGCAATCCGATGCCGATCGAATGTGGCTATTGCCGTGGGATATGGATAATACGTTTCAGTCGCCCAATCCCATTCGGACGCAATATGGTATGCCCGATTGGAACGAAAGCGGCGGAACGTGTAATCTGATCCCGGTCTTTTTGGGCATTCCCGGGCGTGCGCCGGCGTGTGATCCCTTGATCAAGCGCATGGCGACGCTGCTTTGGGATGATTATCGAACGGCGACGGCGGAATTGATCGCCGGAGCCGGTGCACCCGGGCTGCTCGAAGCGAAGATCGATGCAATGGAAAAGCAGCTCGCGCCGCTGGTCGCGGAGGATCCGAACGGTCCCGGGGTCGCCGCATGGCAGAATGCAGTCAAGGATTTGCGAGCGGATTTGCCCGTCTTGCGGGCTCGCGTGGCGCCGTAGACACCCGCACGACGGGGGGAAGCTCAGGCGCGACGCGCGTAGGTGATCCCGGGAGGCGGGGGAAGCTCAGGCGCGACGCGCGAAGCAGATCGCCTCACGCTGGGGAGGATCTGGCG
>CAYSYX010001097.1:0-1934 GCA_964435055.1 uncultured Polyangium sp.
CGTACAACGGCAAATTCGGGGTCAAGTTGAATCAGGGATTGGGCACATTTGCCGCCCGTGTCGATTATGCCGCGGCCGAGGGCCATACCTTGGCGATGGACGTCAGTGGCGACGGCATACCGGATATCCTTGCGGCAACATCGGGCAATGGTGGTCCGGTGCGAGCGTTCATCAATCAGGGCAATGGGACATTTGCCACGACAGTCGACTTCGCCGGTGGTTCCGGGCTTGCCATTGGCGCTGCCGACTTGAATGGCGATGGACTCGTGGACTTGTTCACGGCCACCAATACCGTGGTGTATGTGCGTCTTCGACAAACTGCAACGACATTTGCTCCGGCGGTTGCTTATCCCTGCACGAGCTTCTTGCTGGAGCCATCGGATTCAGCCATGGTCGCCGCGGATGTCAATGGCGATGGCCTTCCGGAAATCGTCCAACGCGGCTTTCATGGGATGCAGTTCCTGCCCAATTTGGGCAATGGAACCTTCGGAGAAAAGCGCGTGTTCTTGGGAGGGTATTATGGCGGCGGCATCGACGGAGAAGACTTCGTGACCGGCGACTTCAATCGTGACGGCATGGCCGACTTCGCCGTCGCCAGCAATTACGACGAGCAAGTGTCCATTATGCTGAGCACCTGCCTGCCATGATGGGCGACATGCCGGGTTGCGATTATCGACACCGCAACCCGGCCCGGTCCTTCAAAACGAGCTGATTACGCGAGTTCCAGCGGCAAATAGGCCGGACCGCGTTGCGTCAGGTTTGCGGCGACAATGACCTGAGCCCCCGGGGCCAGGCGCAACGTGGGCCGGCGACTCGACAACAATTCGAGCGCTATGCGCATTTCCAAGCGGGCCAGATGCGCTCCGAGGCAAAAATGGATGCCTCGGCCAAACCCCAAGTGTTCATGCAAATTCGGTCGGTGCGGATTGATCCGATTCGGTTCGGGAAAACGATCGGCCTGCACGTTCGCGGAATTGTAAATCGGAAAAACCGCCGACCCTTTGGGAATCGTCACCCCGCCCAATTCGACGTCTTCCGTCGTCGTCCGGAAAAAACCCATGACGGTCGCGTCGAAACGCAGCAATTCATCGACCATCTTCGGTATGCACTTGGGATCGTCCAGGATCATCTGCCAACGCGACCGCTCGCTGAGCAACGAATACAAGCCATTGCCCAAGGCCCGCGCCGTCGTTTCATGCCCGGCCAAGATGAGGTTGGCGCTGATCGTGGATACCAGCTCCGGAATGCTGAGTTTTCCTTCGCCCGCGTCGATATCGCGCAAAACTCGGCTGATGATGTCGTCTTTGGGATGGACGCGGCGCTCGGCAATCAAATCGAGCCAATATCGTTCGTATTCGAGCACGTGATCGACCAATTCCATTTGTTCGTCGGCCGGAACGATGGCCGTCATCAAGCGCGTCACCGCATCGGCACCCTGACGCATGCGCGGCAAGTGCTCGACAGGAATCCCCAGGATGTCCATCATGACGCGTAATGGAAAAGGAAAGGCGAACTGCTGCACATAATCCACCACGCCTTCACGAGGAATCGCATCGAGCAGTTCGGTGGCAATGCGCCGAATCATATCTTCGAATTGCCCGACATTGTTTGCCGCAAACAGTTTACTGAAAGGACCTCGCAAACGATCATGCTCGAGGTCCGAAGTGAACATGTTGGGCACCATGAACGTATGCGACGATTGCAATCGCTCCCAAACGTCGGGTCGAAGCATTTCGCGCAAGGTTTTGAACGAATTCGCCACGGTAAATCGAGCGGGATCGCTGATGACGCGCAAAATGTCCTCGTAACGACTCACGAGCCACATTCTGAAAATGGGGCTGTAACAAACGGGCTCCTCATTCCGCATTTGCTCGAAGAGGGCGTGAAGGTCATCACGGGCGGTGAGGGTCATCGGGTTGTAGTCGGCACCGAGA
>CAYSYX010001098.1:0-1933 GCA_964435055.1 uncultured Polyangium sp.
CCCTTTTTGTGTGGGCTCTGCTCTGTACATTCATCGGCCCGATGTTGGTGAAAGCGGCAACGGTATTCGTTCCACCTCTGTTGACGACGTCCGACGCACTTGCTGCCGAACAGGCTCGAGACGCCGCACGCGCAGCCCAGTTGAATGCGTCAATGCTGACAGCGTTTGCCCAAGGTTCGTACCTGGACATCGTGCGCGCCAATGCCGCTGGATATTGGGGCCGATTCGTCGACTTGCCCTCGCTCGGGTTCGACCTGGAGTTTCTCGGGAAAATTCTTCTTGGTTATCATGCCGGAAGAATTCGCTTTTTCGACACCATCGAATCTCGGTACCCAACCCTGCGCCGAATCCTCGTCGCGGGACTTTTGGCTGCACTGCTTAGCGAACTCGCAGTGTATGGCTTGACCTCGCCGGCCTCTTCGTCACGCATCGTGCCCATTTTCAACCGAGGGTTGCGTATTGTACAATCGACGGGGACCGCAGCATTCTACGTCGCGGGCATTACGCTGCTTTTTC
Source organism: uncultured Polyangium sp. (assembly GCA_964435055.1). GTDB lineage: Bacteria > Myxococcota_A > Polyangia > Polyangiales > Polyangiaceae > Polyangium. The sequence continues at coordinate 517 of CAYSYX010001098.1, forward strand.
GATATCCGGCGTTCCAGCGGATACTCGCCGTTTTTTCACCCACCGGGCGAATGGCCGTCACGAATTACCTGACCCAAAGCGTCATGGCCGTATTTTTCTTCTATGGCATCGGCTTGGGGTTCATCGGAACCATCACCCCCTTGACAACGCTGGTATTTCCCTTGGTTTTCTATGCATGTCAAGTTGGCGCGAGCCACATCGTTCTCCGCCACTTCCAAATGGGTCCAATCGAATGGGTTTGGCGGCGTGTAACATACGCATCAGGCACCCCGCAGATCGAACCGAACCGACAACCATGACGCCAAGTTTGCGGACTGCACGAACCACGACCAAAGTTCGCACTTCAGTCCACGAGGGGGCTTCGCGAAGCACGTGTGAGCGTACGTAGCGTTGTCATGACTCGACACGCACGCGACCAGAAGCGTATTTTTTGGGGTGGTCGCGAGCGCAACGGCCGAGACGTTACATGCACCGCTGCATAAATGGTTTGGCGCACGATACCGCGAAAACCCGTTCGACTACTGGCCTTCCGGCACGGGCAACGGACCTCCGCCTCGGTAATGGAAAAACGCAAATCCAATGCTCCGAACGCCGCTGTACGTCACCAACGCTCGGGTTGGATCCCCAGCCTTCGCGATCCTGTACCCCAGCTTCAAGTCCGCGACGAACCGGTGGAATTCGTTCCCGCCGCGACCGTAATCGACATCGTGCGCGTTGCACGCGTCGACGACCGCCGGCTGCTGCCAACCCTTCCATCGTCCCACGAATGTACACCCATTCGTGGTCGTCTGCGATTCGTAATACTGCCGGTAACGTTCTTTCGCCGCGGCTTCGGAGGCGTCCGTCGCCTGTTTGTCCGCGGCGGCTTTTTCAGCGCGTTGCTTGTTTTCGGCTGCGCCCGCGTCCTTCCACCGCATTTCGTTCAGTTTGCCCGGGGACGTGTCGGCGGTCTTGATGTGCACCGCCGCATTGGGTTTTACCTCAATCGCAGCTTGCGGCGGATTGTTGGTCTTTGTCGGATCGAGTCTATCTCCCATGTCGACCTCTTCCCTGGCTCATCCCCAAAAACGCCTGCTCGGCTCGAATTGCAATGCCTGATCCAACCGCAGAAGTGTCGGCGCGAGCTACCCGACACGTATTCGTCAATCGCCCGACGCCCCAACGATCCCGACCTGGGTAAACCATGATCCAGACCTGGATAAACCGTGCTCCATCCCCGATTATCCATGCCTCACGTGCGGAGCGTCAAGTTGCTCAGCGCCTCGACCATCCACGCATCACAAGCTTTGGCGTGGACCATCAGCGCCATACCCAAAAATCCAATGCGCGCCGAACCCAAAACCGTATGAAACTCATGGTGGAACGTCGGCCCGGGTTTGTCGATGAAACGAAAACGCACCTCGATGCCGCTCACCCC
>CAYSYX010001099.1:0-339 GCA_964435055.1 uncultured Polyangium sp.
CGTTGGGCATGATCGCTTCGTTCATGTGGAAAAACGCGTCAAACGACGGGTCGTTGAAATCGTCGTTGGCGACTTCGAAGTAGAGGAAGTCGTCAGTATACGTATTGGAATCGGTCTTGAAGTAATTCAAGGCCGAATTCCGACTCACCATGCTGCGCACGTGCGCGCGGCGATTGAGCGGCATTCTTGGTTCGGCGACGGTGGGCGATGTCGGTTGTTGCCAGAAACCGGACGGCGTGCCCAGGGACGTCATGTTTTGACTGCCGACATGACTCGCGCAAGCATCATTTTCCTGGCGATTGCTGCATGTGGCTCGGGGAGGCCTGTCTCTTATACACA
>CAYSYX010001099.1:349-1288 GCA_964435055.1 uncultured Polyangium sp.
GGGTTTGGCCTTGCATTCCAAGCAATTCCTCGTCGCAATAACGGCCTTGCGTGACTTGGACCTGGCCATCGAGGTGTTTGATGGTTCCGCGCGTGGATTTGCCAAAGGTCACCACCGCCGAGAGTTTTCCCGCATTGCAAAAGATATCGGTTCCATCGGGCGTGATCCACGGATAGCCGCAACCCATCGTGTTTCCCGTCGTTTGCAGAAGGGTTCCGTTGGGAAAACGAACGGGATATTTGGCGACGGGGTAGAGGTCGGCGAATGCGTACTGGACGCCTCCGCGATCGACGAGCCTGTTTGCCTCGTTGGCGGCCATTTCCCAGAGGTTCTTGGGCGCAGTGAATCCCGTTCCCGCGGCGGGATGTTCGGAATACGTATATCGCATGCCCTCGTTGAAGTTCCAATACACGACGACGCGTCCATCGGCGGTGGCGGTCATGTGTTCGATGAAGTTGCCGCTGAAGGCGGTATCGATGAGGACGTCCGCATTGTTTTCATCTTTCAGGCTGACAAATGGATCGAGCTTGACGCCGACGATGTTTCCCGTGTTTTCAACGGAAACGACCGACAAGGGGGCTACGGCCACGCGTAACGCCGTCCCGCAACCGACTTGGGCATACGCGAGCATTTTGCGGCATGTATAGGTTCCGTTCGCCGTGAACGAGGGATTTGCGGCGTAACAATTGGTTTTTGCTTCCGCAACGGTTGTCCCGGCAATACGAATGGCTGCGTTGCCGAAGTCCGGATTGAATGCCAGGGCCGACAAGGCGCCCACGCTTTGGCACGTGGTGGTGTCGGCGGGTGATGCGGTGACGTCTTTGGTTGTCGGCGCAAGAATGGCATCCAGGTCGAACACCGTGGTTTCATCGGCAACGACAGTCACGCCAGTATCCAAAGGTTTGACCGTATAAAACTTCCATAGATGGTTTTCTTTCG
>CAYSYX010001099.1:1298-1924 GCA_964435055.1 uncultured Polyangium sp.
GACTTGCACGGTGTCTCCAATCGTGGCTGCGTCCCATCCCGCGAGCTGACGATTGGGGTTTTCGACGGCTTCCGAGGTGCTCGTGTCGCGGCCGTTCAGCTCGGCATTGGCGAGGCCAAGTTGCTCGTCGGATTCTGAAGCGGGTCCACAAGCAGCGAGAGGCACGCCGGCACAAGCGATCCACGCGGCTGAACGACCAAACCATCGAACGGATTTCATGAAACGCATCTCCTTTGGCGCGGACGCCGAGCTTTGGGACAAACGCCCCATGCGTCGGGGCGCAAGAGCACGCGCCATGCCGGTGCGGCGATTGCGCGCAAATGCGAACAAAACAAGGAGTTTACGAACTGGTAAGGTTTGGCGGGCGCGTCCATTCGAACGCGGCATGGAACGCGGGCGCCGTCTGCGATGCGCCGCGGAATCCCCGAGCGTGCCGATATGGGCTGGTGGAACGGTGCGTCTCGATGGACGCAGCAACATGAGCAGGCGCGTTTCCCAAAAACAAGACCCGGCTCCTCGTGGAACCGGGTCTCGTCTCCGACGCCGAACGACTCGTGGTTAGGCCTTCAAGTGCACCACGAGCCCGCCTTCCGCGGCCGCCGCAAGCTCGGGCCGGCCCGCCAAGA
>CAYSYX010001100.1:0-1921 GCA_964435055.1 uncultured Polyangium sp.
GCCCCGATGCGCCCGAAGCGCCGAACATGGCCGTCACTGATGACGTCAGCAAAACTTTGATTGGGCAGTGAGCAGAAAGGAATCATGTTATGCCTGCAGCAGCCCGAATCACAGATTTGCATGCCTGCCCGATTCACGGAGGCTCGGCGGTTTCGTCGGGTGAATCCAGGGTCTACATCGGTTATCAGCTGGCCGCGCGCGTGAGCGATATGTCCGCGTGCACGGGAGCGATTGTTCAAGGCGATTCCACGGTGCTCATTGGGTATCAGCCCGCGGCGCGTCAAGGCGATGCCACGTCGCACGGCGGCAAAATCGCCAATGGTATTCCCACGGTGATCATCGGCCAATCGCCGCAAGCCGTGACGTTGCAAACGAGCAAACCATTCTGTGAAGAATGCGAACGCAAACGTCGCGAGCGTGAGGAGCGACAAAAGAAGGGTAAACCATGAACGTCGCGCCGCATTGCATCGTCGAAATCCGATGGGGTAAGCTCGCCGGGACCAAAGCCGTGATTGCTCCGGGCCATTCCTTGCGTGTTGGTCATGGCGAACGGACGCAGCTGGCCGTGCCGCATGATACGCAGATGTCGAATTTGCATTTCGAGTTATCATGGGACGGAAAAACTTGCTCATTGCGGGATATGGAGAGCAAACTCGGCACGCAGCTCGGCGGTTTGTCCGTCAAAGAAGGCGTCGTTCCGCACGGAGGATGGATTCGCGCCGGCCAAACTGATTTCATGGTCTACGTCGAAGGAAAAACGCCGCCCAATGACGATGACGACGAAGAGCTCTCGCCCGGGGATTTGTTGTTGCGCAACGAGCGCCGGCAAAAGACGAAATCGGTGCACGAGGTTTTGCGAGGTATTGCGGCCGAAGCTCCTCTGTATGCGCTGCTCGATGCGGCTCGAAATATGCGCATATTGCAATTGCTGCGCGAATCTGTGGAGACGCATCGATCGCTGTATGAAGGCGCGGAAGGCGAACCGCTCGAAGACGTGGCGCCGTATTTGGCGGGGCCGTTGCGGCCGAATTCGCGTTTGTTGGAACGTCTCGTGGCGGAAGGATGGGGCCATCGTTGGGGCATCTATTGTACGAGCCGGGAACCATTTCGCGAAGTGCGGCGGCATTTTCGCCGTTTTTTGATGGCGGAAATCGAATCGACGCGGGAGCCGGTGTATTTTCGGTTTTATGATCCCGATGTCTTGCGGGCGTTTACCGAAGTCTGGACGTCGATGCAAAGGCGACAATTTCTCGAATTGCTCGGCAATGTGTGGGTCGAAGACGAATCGGGTTTGGCGACCATTGTATCGAGGTGACGGCGATGTTTCGGATTCACGACGCACAGATGGAGTTTTTCAATCGCCGCGAGCGGGCGATGTATTTGCAGCGACTGCAAACGTATTTGGAAGCCAAGGTCCCGCAATCCTTCGATGAAATGACGTCGGAGGAAGTTCGGGACTGGGTCGAGCAGGCGGTCGAAACGTGCGACGGATACGGCATCAAGAGCGAATTGGCCACGACGCAATTCGTGTTGCTCTTGCTCGTGCTGGGGGCCGAGCCGGAAAAACGTTATCCGTGGTTCGAGCCGATCGTGACCGATCGCGACTATCATGGGGATCATAAAGTCATTGCAATCATTCGCGAAGCGTTGCGTGCGGATGTCGAAGGTGTGCTGGACGTGGTCATCGAACCGACGTGGGTGACATTATGAGCAGCGAACACAAGGCGAATCCCGCGGCGCACAAATCGGCGAAAACCTCTGTTCGGCAGCCGAAGTCTCCCGCGGCGACGAAAAAAACCGGAGCTGCCAATCCCGGCAAAGCCACGAAGGCGAAATCCACGCAAGACGCCGCGGCCGAAAAGGATAAAGCCGCTGCCGACGAGGCTGCTGCCGACAAGGCTGCTGCCGACAAGGCTGCTGT
>CAYSYX010001101.1:0-1917 GCA_964435055.1 uncultured Polyangium sp.
TCATTAAAAAACGGCGGGGGGTGTGGATGGTCCTTCCATTTCTCGTCCGTTTGCAGAGCAAATCGACGCCGTGCACGCATGCGCCGAGATTCTGCAACCGTGTACAGATCGTTCCCCGTCGGCTCCGCCTCGAGGTCAATCGAACCATCCTCATGCAATTTCGCCTTGGGCGCCCGCAGATCCAATCCGTCCGCAAGCGATGTTCCCGTCAGGTCGCAATCGATGAGCACCGGAACGCGCCCCTGTGCGGCCAGAATCTTCGCGCACGCAATCGCCAGCGAGGTTTTTCCCACCCCACCTTTGACCGAGCAAAACGTGTGCAGTCGAATCGTCCGTTCGCTCATGACGTCACCTTTCGCAACCCCAAAAATCCAATCAACTGGATCATGCGATCATCTTCACGAAATGGCGTCCGTTCTGCAAGCTGAAGCAGCAGCGTCCGTGCCAGTTTTTGCGCCGCCGATGATCCATGCACCCGCAGCCGACCCAGCGCACTCGCGACCAAGTTCACCACGTCCGCGCTCTCCGCCGTCGCGCGTGTTTCCACTTCCGCCAAAAATGGTTCCACCCGTAAAACATCGCGCTGCGCCAAACCCATCATGAACGTCGCCACATTCATCGGAGCCATGTTGTGCTTCAAGTGCTCCCATGTCAGGTTCCGCGCGTCCGTTTCCAAATGATCTGCACCCGCCTCGAACAACGCAACAAACACGAGCCACTTCCACTCGCGGGCAATACGACCGTCCACCATGCCGCGCAGTTTGTCTTCCAGGAACCGCCGCTCCTCCGCCGTCAAACTCGACGCTATGCCCGTCGCACACGTTAGCACCAAATGCGCAAACGGAACCCGCCCGCGACCTTTTTCCTCATTTTCCTCGTCGGGGTTGTCCGGTAATTGCTTGAAACGATGCATTCGCGACTCTGGCTTCATGTCAGCCAAACGTTGTGGACTGAGGCGCAACAGCGCCTGAAACGCGAGATCCGGAACGTTGCCCGGACCATGCCATTCGAGCACCGACGTGTGATACGGTCCTAGGTACGGTTCGCGTGCAATGTCGAGCAGTTTGTCCTCGAATTCGGTCGATGAAATGCTGATCTGCGTTGTTGTGGTCGTCTTCTTTGCGGATTCCCCCTTAGAGGCGGATTGCTCTTTCAGCACGTGTACCAGGTCTTCCATGACCCCAAATGCATGCAACAGCGTGCCCAAACGATGGTCGAACCGATCCCGCGACAAACTCGTCGGATCGAGCAAGTCTTGACCATCGTGCGGTGGCTGGGCGTATCGGACGAGTTCGCGGACTCCGTGAATGCGAGCATCCGGCGAAATGGTTTGAAGTTGCAAACATAACCATTGAAAGAGGCGATAAATGATCCATAACGCGTATTTGATGGACAAATCTACCCCGACCGTCAGCCGCTGTATCACATCGGCGCATACCCGGAGCAATGCGGGTTCCGCAGCGGCGAGGGTATCCGGGGCCGGCGGAGTCGACACTTTTTCCAACAGCCGCAGAAATCGAGCGGGCAGAACATCGCGCAAATCGATTTCGCCTTCCGGAAGCTTGACATAGGGCCGATGCGCTGCAGCGACGCGCAAAAACATCACGTCGCCCGCAATCCGCGCAATGGGATACTCGTCCGAGCGATCCAGCCGATCAAATGTTTTCCGAACATCGTCTTCGTACGAATCGCTGCCCACACGGGGTCCGATCCAGATGGCCGGTAGGATGCCCGGAATTTCCGTGGCCATCGCCAACAAATTGCCCTTGTCTTTTCTGTTCGCCCATAACCCTTCATAGAAGCGTTGGAGCAACAACGCCGAAAGATCCGTATCGTTATCGAAGCGATCCAATGGTTCCGACAAAGTCTCCAAAAGCTCTCGGAATTTGTTCTGCGGCGACGCATTCAGTCCATGCG
>CAYSYX010001102.1:0-1903 GCA_964435055.1 uncultured Polyangium sp.
TCGAAATCGAGTACATCAACTGACTCGATGTCGTCGACGATCTGGCCCATGGCGGTCCGGCCGGTGCCGTAGAGCCTTTCCAAAGCGGCTTCGAACACGTCCGCGGCGGCGATGCCAACGTCGACCCGTCGGCCAGTCAGAACCTCAAAGGCATGAATCACTGTTTTGTCCTGGGGATACACCATCGCGATGAAAACACGCGCATCATCCTCCAAGATGGGAATTGCCTTCGCTTCGCGCAAATAGCGGCTAGATACCCGTTCTTCCAGAAGCGGGAACTCAGGGAAGTCTTCCGGTGACAGAATCGGCAGCCGGTATTGCATCGAAACAACATAAGCAACATCCGCATGGGTGATCAAACCCAGTCGGACTAGCACTTCGCCTAGCGGAATTCCCGGCGTCGTCTTCTGAAACAGCAATCCGCTTTCCAGACCTGACGCGTCGATTTTTCCTTCGGCCAGCAATATTTCGCCAAAGCGTTGCGCCAATGCAGATACTCCGGTTGCTTGGATGGTTAACGGCTAATTCTAGCAACGTTTCGGGAGTGCCCCCTCCCGCGCTATTCACGGCAATGGCGATACCAACTGGTTGGGAAACATGAGACGTCACTTCACACTAGAATTCCAATTAAAGGGGCATGAACGGTTTTGTCGCGATATTTACTTCGTCGCTTGCGCGTCTCGCCGTCCACTCGAATACAGCAAACCTCGACCGAACCATGAACACCACTGAAAACGAACTGATTGCCGTTGCAAACAAATTGCTGGCGAATGATTCACGAGCCCAGGCTGGCGCCTGTCTTCGCGCCACCCTTCGGCTCGAACCCGGCAACTTGACGGCACATAATCTGCTTGAAGAGCATCGATTGGATGGAAACCTATCTGATGCGTTTTCCATTGATGCACGGATTTCGCCCGAAGATGACATCTACCGGTTTTTCGCCAACCATCCCAGCAGCATAAATCCAATACGCGACTACTTGTCCGACGGCTGGCGGACGCTTGCCGAGTTGATGGTCGTTCTGGAAGCCATCGATCGTCCTCTAACGCGTTGCCAAAGCTTTCTCGAGTTTGCCTGCGGATTCGGGCGCTTCACTCGCCATCTCGTGAGGGTACTGCCGCCCGAAAAAGTACATGTTTCCGACATCGTTGCGGGTAGCGTGGATTTCTTGAAGAGTCGACTTTCGGTTAATGGCTTCTATTCCGCCCACACCCCCGAAGCGCTTGTTTTCAACCGACGTTACGAAGTGATATTCGCCCTCTCGTTGTTCAGTCATCTTCCGCCGACTACCTGGACGCGATGGTTGGTTCGACTCTTCGATGGCTTGGAACCCAATGGCGTGTTGATCTTTACTACGCACGGTGAAAGGTCTGCCGCGAACGCGGCTGTCGATATCCCGCCGGAAGGGTTTCTCTATCTTGCCTCCAGCGAGTCAAACGCCTTGAGTAGCGAAGAATATGGCTCCAGCTTCGTGTCATCGGGATTCGTTCGCCAAACAGTTTTTGCCAAGCTTCGCGATGTGGCGCTGCGTGAATTTCCGGCGCATTTCTGGGGTAGTCAGGACGCATTCGCTATCGTCAAGAGCTGTCCAGCAGGCGTGGTCGCGCATGAAGACGAAGTGGATCGCTTGGTGGTATCGGCCAATCGAATCGCGAGCGATCCGCGACTCCGTGAAAGCGTATGGCGTCACTGTGCTCATCGACGTGGCGACGTGGCGATGAGCAGCTTGAAGACGGCAATTCACGACAATGACCAAATGCTGCGTCACTCGCTCCGACATTTCCATGCGGAGAATCCGTCGCTGAGTCAATACTTTAATGTCGCACTTCAGCAATACCATGCTGCCCAGCAAATTCTGCGCATGTTTTTCGCCGATCCTGAGAAGGGTGTGCATGTACTCGAC
>CAYSYX010001103.1:0-1888 GCA_964435055.1 uncultured Polyangium sp.
CTATCTTATGCCAGAGCTTGCCGGTCCAAAATGTCGGTTGAATTTTCTCGGCAGGCAAGGGTGCAGGACACGGATTGCAAAAAATCATTCAGGCGGGTATTAGAGAGACGGAATTTTCATTTATTGCCGTCGTGCGATGGCGAAATGTACTTACCTGAGTTACCCGGTTTACCATGCCATTTACCCAAACTTCCCCCGCCGAACTCGAACAGATCGCCCAAGCCGTCGTCGCGGCACTACGGCAACTCGACAACTACCCGCTTGCCGATCCGCGCGGCCTCACCTTCCGCGACATCGAACGCACCACCCACCTCATCGGCCAACGGGTCGCCGCTCAGCTTACCGCCGACGCGCTCGTGGCCCACGCCGAACACGCGCCCAAGCAGGCGTCCTGTCCGACCTGCCAACTTGATTGTCGTGTCGTCCGCAAAAAACGCGAACTCGTCACGCCCGACGGACCCGTCGGGTATCTCGAACCCGCGGCCCATTGCGATGCTTGTCGTCGCGATTTTTTTCCCTCAGCGTCCGGCGTTGCATCTGGGCGAACGCCAGTATAGCCCCGAACTCCAACGTAAGTTGGTTGAAACCGATGCCCGCGTGAAGTCCTTTGCGATGACCCAAGTCGTCACCGCCATTTGGTGCGAGCAAACCTTGTCGTCACGTCACATCGGACGCGTCGTCGAAGAAGTCGGCCACGAACTCGTAGCGCAACGCGATCAGGAAGTCGAGGACTTTGTCCATCATCGTCAGCATCCTGAAGGCGTCGATCCGAAGCACGACTTGGCTGCCGTCTTTGTCGATGGTGGTCGCGTGCAAGTGCGGAATCAGAACGCGCCGCCGGGTGTGCACGGCGAGCGTTGGCACGAAGATAAAATCGCGCGGTTGCAAACGATGAAGACCCAAACCTTTCTCGTCGATCCCTGTCCCGAACCACCCGCTTGTTTCTTGAAACCGACGCTGTTGGCCGACGTTCCCGCGACACGACCGAACACCGCGCCCCCGAATCATCCCGACGAAATCGTGGTGTGGTTGGAAACACCAGTCGTCCCAGAGACCGCGCTGGCGTGGGCGCCGACGCCGTTGGTGCGGACCTGCGTGGCCACGATGGAACCGCTGGACACGTTCCGCTGGCAGGTGCAAACGGAAGCCAAGAAACGCCACTTTTACACGGCCGCGAAGCGGGCGTTTGTGGCCGACGGTGCGGCCGGCAATTGGACAATGTGGGAACATCACTTCCCCGACTTCGTCCCCATATTGGACTTCTTGCAAGCCGCCTCATATCTGCACGGCGCCGCAAAAGTTCTTGGCGATCCCGCTCAAGGTTGCGCGTGGGTACGCGACCTCTGGCAAGGTCGTAGCATCGCCGTCATCGCCGCGTTGCGGGCGGCCCTCGACGCTCGTGGGATCAACGCGGACACGCTGGAAGAGTCGCACCCATGCTTCGCGTTGCAACGGGCGTGGACCTACTTCACGAACGCGGCAGATCGGCTCGATTATCCGCGTTATCGGTGTGCGGGGCTGCCGTGCACGAGTAGCCTGATTGAATCGCAGATCAAAGAGTTCAACGCGCGCGTCAAAGGGAGCGAAAAATTCTGGCACGTGCCCAATGCAGAAGCGATGCTTCAGGTGCTCTGCTGGACCCTGCGCGACGACGGCGTGACACTGGAAGACTACTTTGCGACCCGGCCTACCTCACCGTTTCGCCACAAGGAAACCCTGACACTCGCTTGTTGATCTACGCAAAGTCGGTCCTGCACCCCGTCGTTGGTTGTGATTTGGTACACATTCCCTTGGGTGTCGTAGTTGGTTTCCACTCGGCGTATTGAACCGTCCACGCCGCTGCCGAGTGTGGTGAGCTCGCCGGCGACGCGATTCATGACCGTGCGTT
>CAYSYX010001104.1:0-1881 GCA_964435055.1 uncultured Polyangium sp.
ATACTGTAGTGGTTGCCCGAAATAATCTCGGGGCGCGCCATTGTTTCAAATTGCGAAATGACCGCATCCGGCACGCCTTCGAGCTGCGGTGTCGATGGCGTCGGCACGAGAAAACCGAAATCCTTTGCCCCGGTACGAAACGCCCCACGCCGAATGAAATGCTCTTGTTTCGTCTCGGCATTCCACACAATGAGCGCCGTTTCTTCCGCAATTTGGACAAACTCACCGGGCGGAGGTGCCGGCGCACAAGCGTGCGCGGGAGGCGCATCGACAAGACCGAGGGTGAGCGCGATTGCGGCGGGTCGGAGAAAGGAACGCATCGCCGCAAGACTAAACGAAGTATCCAAAGGTGCCAATCACTTTTACAGATGAGAGTCGACCAGCATGTTAGGGTGCTTGATACGCCTTGCGCACCAGATCCTGCACCGCATCAAACCTCGGCCGGTCCTTGTCATCCACCTCGTTATCCATGATGTCGGACACCGCGCATTCCACGGCGCCCCACCGCCAATGAATGCTCCAACCTCCGCGATGCGGCGATACATACTCCGCCATCCGCCGATGGTGAATTGTCTCCGGCGCAAGCTTACGTAGCTCGGCATAGAGTTTGTCATACGCCGTCGGGTCCAATGCTTTGCATGCCGCCTGCGGCGGATCCATCCACGACATGCCCCAGGGAAAGTGACACGGAGTTTTTTCGGACAATCCATAATACGTCCAATCCCCCGGTTCGCCGCCTCGTCGTACGAGGATGAGTGAAAAATCGCTCGGCCGTTTGTCCGGTAATGCCGTGCAAGCCGCATTCCCCGGAGCTTCGAAGACCAGGGTCCCATTGCCGCGCGTAATTACCCATTCGCGACGGAGGTATTTTGCACCCGCGGAATCGTCGACATCCGCGGCAGCATCTCGAACGGGCGCGGGAGAATCCTCACGCGCGGACGTTGCGGGCGCTCGCGAATTGCTTTCTCCGGCGGGCGTGCATGAGGTCGCGAATACCGCAAATACGATGAAGACGGCGCGGGGCATCAAATCACCGTTCCATTGCATTCATGATTTCTTTCGAGCGGCCGGTTTGGCCGATTTTGCCTTTTTCGCCGGCTTGGCTTCTTTGGCTCGCGCGTTCTTTTTTGCCGGGACCGGTTTTTCAGCCGGTTTTTCTTTTGGAACGTATTGTTCGCCCCATTCACTCCACATCGGCAAATCCGGCGCACACGAATCCCCGGCTTCGAGTTCCTTGCGCAATTCGGGAGTATCTTGGGCGCCACCCTCGGGCCACAAGGTTTTGCCTTTTTCGTCCCAGGCTTTATGCAAGGCGAGGATGACTTGTTGGCGACTCACACCCAAAACGTCGTATATCCATCCGCCGGGTGAAAATGGTTTTTCCCGCTCGGACAGCGCCTCCGAGTACGCATCTTCGTCGAAATGCTCGTCGTCTTCGCCATCGGCGCCGAATTCCGCGGGATCTACGTGCGTATTCGCCAATTCGTAATCTTTGACGACGCCTTCATCCACAACGACCCGCTCGCCTTGTCCATCAATGAGTGCTCGTCCTTCAAAACCTGCACCATCATAAGAGACGGCCACGTCGTATTCGAACATGTCGGATGATAACCAAACAAAATATCGAAACTCGAAATCCCCCGCTTCGCGACGTTCTTCCGCCGGAGATTCCGCCCATCCATCCAGAAGCATCGTTTCACATGCGTACGCAAAAGCTTCCGATTTCGTGGAGAAGTTGCCCGAAAAATAAAACGCCGCCATCACTTTGGGCGTGACTGCGACGTGCACCAATTCTTCGCCGGCAAAACGCGGCTCGGCACCGCGCCAAACGCTCCCCAACGTCAGCGGGGCATATTCCTGCTTTTTCCACAAATACGCGGC
>CAYSYX010001105.1:0-1859 GCA_964435055.1 uncultured Polyangium sp.
GATATGCGCTCAGCAATCGAGCCACCGCCCGCTCCCGCACCGATACGGACGGCGCACGATGCCCGTACACGTCTTGGCGTGGATCATTGACGACCATGCTGCCGGACGTATCCACCGCAATGGTTACACGAATCGCCCGTTGCTGCGGGCGCACGGAATCACGCACCTCGGGCACACGCAATCCCTTGTCCGCCTTGTCCAATACAGACCGCAATCCCTTCCGAATCTCTTGCTCGAATGCCTCCGGAACACCGGCTCCGCTCTGCACGGATTCATTGACTTCATATTTCGTACTCCCCTTCCACGCGACGAGGATCTGACCATCGGGTTGCTGTTCAATGAAACATTCGATATGCGCCGATGCTCCCGCGTTGGCGATCAACAGCCATGGACGCCGAACTTGTTCGTCTTTCAAGAATCCCGTGATCTTATCGACCCACTTGGCATGCACGCGCGGTTCGATGTTGGTCGTCGGCACTTTGCGCACATGCATGCTGACGGCCGGGTACGTCACAACAAACCGACTATGGTTGAACTGTGAAGTTTCCTGAATCGTCTGGTTGTGCTTCGGCGCATTGGGAGTATTCAAGACGTTGGCTTGAATTCGCAAGCGCTCGGCCTCCAGATCCTGCATTTGGTGTTTGACCTGCTCCAAGGTCAATGTTTGATCGATGCTCCTTTTCTTGATTCCGGCAACAACCAAGCAAAACAAGGCGAGCTCCCAGCTGATGGAGAAGTTCGGGGTCATGCGTTTGTCAAACCACTCCAATACGCGACGGTTCTTCCAATCGTCCTGGAGTTTGTCGAAGTTCGCTTGTTGCAAAAGTGTGGACGCGAGAAACTGCCCACTGCCGATCCATGTCGTTTCTCCGACGTTCGCCGCCGTGATCCACACCGCATCCTCCCACGTACCGGCCAAACGCATTCGCGTGGCGGTTTCGGCACCATTGCAGCCCGTCAATAAAAACGCAATCGAGCCGCGGTGTTTGATCTTCTTGCGAAACTCCTGAATGAACCGGGCAAAGTCTTCGGGCGTCGTGACATAACCGTTACCCGTGGGTTTACCCCAATAGATGTCGCCGGGTTTTTCTCGCCCCCGGCCATGCACGATACCATGCGTATCGACGACGACCAGTATATTGTCGCTTTTGCCGAGACTCAACCACAACGACGAGCCTCGATTGGAGTTCGGCGCAAAAACCGCCACCAGATCTTGCTCCGATTCGACTTTACGCTCGGTGAAATGGGTGGGATCAATACCGGCGAATTGTTCGAGCGTCGGACGAAGCCACTCCGCACCGCGCGCACACGCCGGATCGAGTCCGTGCAGAAGCACGACATGCAAATTCGGATTCGGCGGCGCAAATGGTGAACTTTCCACGGGGGAAATCATTGCACCATGCGCAATTTCAGGCGCCGCCAATGCCGTCCAAAACAGAGTTTGACCCATCACGAGAAATGCTCTGCGGTTCAGTTTCCAAGGTAACATGTCGCGAGCCTCCTTCGAATTTCAACGGCCACCTACAGGAAAACAACGGGGATCACTTGGGTACGTCTTACAAAACCGCGGAGGTATTCCAGGCGGTTTCGTTTTCGATGTCGATTTGGCGGGCGGTCCGATCGGAGGATCCTCCGATTTACCCGCCACACTATCCGGCAGCAATGGTACATCCGAATTGCTGCGATTCGTTTGAGTCATTGCCGGAAACTCGATAATGGTAACAGTCCCCGCCGAGTTCGTCGGAGGGTGCTCGTTCGCGACGGACTCGGGCAAAGGCGCCGTCTGAGTATCCCGCCAACCGCTGCGAAAAATACCTATCCCCAAGAGGATAATCAGCACGCTCAATGCCGACGCCATT
>CAYSYX010001106.1:0-1858 GCA_964435055.1 uncultured Polyangium sp.
GATCTTTCGTTTTATGACACCGCAAAAGCGGCGCTCGCGGGGCTCGACGAAGAGTTTGTCTTGTGCGCGCGACTCGATAATTTGGGAAGTTGTCATGCGGCCACGACCGCGCTTGCCGCGGAAATCGGAGCCCATCCGGCCACACGCATGATTGTCCTGTACGATCATGAAGAATGCGGATCGCGCAGCGCCGCGGGCGCCGCAGGCACCGTGCTCAAGGATGTCTTGACACGTATCGTGGAAGCGTATCCGGGCGCGGAAAAACAAGCCATGCCTCGCGCCATCTCGCAATCGATCCTCGTGAGCGCCGATATGGCTCATGCGGTGCACCCGAATTATTCGGAACAACACGAGCCGCAGCATCAGCCGATGTTGAACAAAGGCCTCGTGATCAAATCCAATTCCAATCAATCCTACGCGACCGACGGCGGAACGGCGGCGTACTTCGAGGGGGTTTGTCTGGACGTCGGGATCGAAGCGCAAAAGTTCGTGGTTCGTTCGGATTTGCCTTGCGGGAGCACCATCGGGCCCATTACGTCCGCGATGCTCGGAATTCGGACCGTCGATGTCGGCGCGCCGATGCTCAGCATGCACAGCTGTCGCGAAATGGCGGGGACCGACGATGTCCACTGGGCCATCGAATCTTTCCGGCGCGTTTTTCGCGGTGAATGACGAACTTCCCGACCAACCGTGACCTCCCGTGAAAACCGACGAAACCATTCCCGTCTTGCCGATTGCGTTGGGGGCCGGAGCCCTCGTGGCCGGTGTCGTCCTGCTGCTGGTCGTGGGTAGTTCGTCGAAAAGTACCAATTCGGTTCCATCGGTGCCGTCGTCTCCGACAACCTCGAACGATAACCTGAAAAATCGATGGATTCGCGTCGAAGGTGTGGCGGGTAAAACCATTGGCGTCAGCGATGAGGCCTTGCCGGCCTCCGTTCGCGGTTTACGCCCGTCGCGTCAGGTGCCCGCGCCGACGACGCCGTTTGAAATCCAGCAACACGAAGTCACGTGGGAAGAATTCGATCCGTGGATCGTCAAAAATCTCGCCTTTGCATTTCCGCGACCTCGGAATTTGCCGGGCCTCGTCGATGCGCTCAAACCGCTGCCGGTGCAAGGTATTCCTTGGTCGACCGCTCATGAATATTGCCGGTCCATCGGCGCGACTCTGCCGACGGAACAGCAATGGGAATGGGCGGCTCGCGGGGTGACGCTGAACAAGTTCCCGTTGGGGAATGAAATGCCGAATTGGTCGCAGGTGCATGCATTCAAGGGACCACAAGCCGTGCCTGCACCTTACATGTCGAATATGCAGGATGTGACGAGCGGACCGCCGGACAAGGCTATTTACGATTTGCTTGGGAACGTTCAAGAATGGACGTCATCCGTTTGGCAAGACGATTTGCCGGGCAAGGACGAATCGTGGACCGCGTCATCCGATACGACGGCGCGCGTGATTCGCGGGCTTCCGCTCCATCGTGAATTCCCCGGACGACCCGATGAGCTCAGCCTGGCCTATCGTGATTGGGTCTGCGCACAAGGCGATTGTTCGCCGTTATCGTCGGGGGCTTCGCCACGAGAGCGGGCGCGAACGCCAAAGCTCGAGTGGTGGGCGGGGGCCGATTCGACCAAGCCGGGAGCGGCTGAATGGCGTCGCGTGCTCGAAGCGTCGGACGTCGAGTCATCGTTGACGAAGTGTTTTTCCGGCCCAACTTCCGCGCAGGTCACGATTTCCGTGGCGAAAGAATCCTTTTGCCCAAGGCCCGAGCATGCTCCGGCTGGCGGCAAATGCGGCGAAGAACCGGCCCTCATGGGGACGCTCGCGCGGGTGAGCAGTGGTTTGTCGGAGCCGGTGCTCACG
>CAYSYX010001107.1:0-1840 GCA_964435055.1 uncultured Polyangium sp.
GATCAAGCGCAGCAACCGCAGCGCGAGATGTTTGGCGCGAAGCACTTCTTGGTCATGTACAAGGGCAGCATGCGTGCCCCGGGCACGATCACGCGCACCAAGGACGAAGCGAAGGCTCGTGCGGAGGAAGGCCTGAAGAAGGTCAAAGGCGGCGCGAAGTTCGAGGAAGTCGTGGCGGAGTACTCGGACGAACCCGGCGCCGGCCAACGCGGCGGTGACTTGGGCACGTTCCCCAAGGGCGCGATGGTTCCGCAGTTCCAAGAAGGCGTGGAGAAGATCAAGGTCGGTGAAGTCAGCGGCCTTGTCGAAACACCCTTCGGCTATCACGTCATCTTGCGAACGAAGTAGTTCGTCAAGACAACCAACCGGAAGCACGGCACCTTCACGAGGTCGCCGTGCTTCTTTGTTTGGACCTCAAAGCTTTTGCGCCAAGGTCGCCTTGAGACGCGCGATCTTGTCGTCTTTGCTCAGTGACACTTTGCCTGCTTCATCGGCCGTCATGCCGCTGCGAAGAACACGAGCTTCGTCGCCTATGCCGATGAGCCGCGTGCCGGTTCGAGCGACAAACCATTCGGTCGTCGGTCCTTCGCCTTCTTTGCTCATGAAGTGCACGCCGCCGTCGCCAAGCCCTTTTTCTTTCGTCGCTCCGGATTGCTTGCCGAGCGTCGCGAGCGTGTCTTTGGCCTGCTCGTCGTCGGCACGCGCCATGATCACGTATCGATACCGTTTGTCCCCGTCACGGTAATACCCATACGCACCCGGGCCGGCACCGGCGATGTCGAAGACATCCTTTGTGACCAAACGAATTCCCAGCGGGAGAAGTTTGTCTTTCGGTAACGCACCGATCGATGCGGGAGGATCGATTTCGCCGGGGAGTTTGTCCCCGATCTCTTTGACGAGGGGCACGAGGAGTTTGTCACTCGCGCTCTTGATCGCGGGCTCCGCAGCCGTCTCGTCGTTGTAGGTCAGCTCGACGAGGTACGCGCCGCGCCACAAGTACGCATTGCCGACGCCGAGCGCAGCGGCGCCTCCGCCGGGGATTGCCCGAGGAGTATCTTCGCCGGCCGGATCGCCGTCACCGACGACGCGTTTGGTGAACATGGCGTAGGCGCCATCGACGGAGCCGAATTTGGAGAGGTACACATTGATCGTCGCGGTGGTACCTCCGCCGTCGACGTAACGCATTTCAACGACGCGACGAACCCCGAACCCCTTGTAGATCTCGCACTCGCCATCGAACATGTCGCAGATTTTGTCGATCGGGAGCGATGCGCCTTCGCCATAAATTTTATCGCCGCCGTTGGGATCGAGGCAGAAATTGCTCGATTTGCGCGGAATGCTCGTGACGGCTTGAGGGTCGCTCAATGTGCCGCCGCCATTGGCACAAGCATTGGCTTTGGGAGCGGGGGCGGGCGGCGGAGGTGGGGTGCCTTTGGATTCATTGCTTTTGCAGCCGCAAAACGCGACGGCCAGCGCAAATCCCAGGGTTTGAAGCACGCGTCGAGATTGGAAACGCCGGGGCGACGAGCAATTCATGGTGCTCCCTGATGCAACGGGATTCAGCGCGACGCAACCATCTCGCGCATATCGAGGTCCGCACTTTTTTCACAGTGCCGCAATGATTGCCGACCTGTCCGCAGCGATGGATCGCGAAAATCGCTTGATTTCCGCATTCGAAAGCCTGGTCATCGAGGCACGAGGCTTGCTATCATCGTTTCTTGGTGACTTGCCTCAACTCTGCCCCCACTGTCTCGACCAACCGCAAGCGGTGTGTTTTTCATCGCCCTTCGCGCGGCTTTACGCTGACGGAAGTGATCGTGGTCATTTTCTTGATCGCGCT
>CAYSYX010001108.1:0-1825 GCA_964435055.1 uncultured Polyangium sp.
GATCGCTGTGTTTGAGCAACACCCTTCGCAGACGATCGCGAACCCCGATACGCTTAAAGCTCATCCGAAGTAGTCCATGTTACTCAAAAGGAGGGTTTTGACCCTAAAACGTTTTGGTATGCCGATTGCAAACCAAGTTCCTGCATTGGTGTTGAGGGGACGGTAGAACCGATGATCAAGGTCGGCGATCTCGTCGGCGGCAAGTATCGCGTGACGCGCATTTTGGGCGAAGGTGGTATGGGCTTGGTGGTGCAAGCCTATCATGATTTGCTCGAGACGCATGTGGCGATCAAATTCATGCGCTTGTCCATGGTGGCAACGAGCGGCGGGGCGGAGCGATTTTTGCGTGAAGCTCGGGCGCTCGTGAAGTTGAAGAGCCAGCATGCGGTCAAGGTGCACGATTTGGGCGTGCACGATCAGATGCCGTATATCGTGATGGAGCATTTGGCCGGGTCGGACATGCAATCGATGCTGGACAACGATGGTCCGATGCATCCGGCGGATGCAGCACGATATATTCGGCAAGCTTGCGAAGCGATTGCTGAAGCCCATTCGCTCGGTATTTATCATCGCGACTTGAAGCCCGCGAATTTGTTCCTCGCGCAGGGACCGTCCGGACGAATCGTCGTGAAAGTCTTGGATTTTGGCATTGCGAAAATGATCCAATCGGTGGACGACAAAGTGCCGCTGAAGACGAGCTTGACCGGGACGAACACGTTGATGGGGACGCTCCCGTATATGTCCCCCGAGCAGCTTTTGTCGCCGAAGGATATCGATGCGCGAGCGGACATTTGGTCTTTGGGTGTCGTCTTGTATGAGCTGGTCACCGGAGATTTGCCATTTCAAGGTCACGACATGTACCAAATGCAGCAAGCCATTCGGTATCAGCCGTGCCCGATGAAAGGCGTGCCGTTGAGTCTCCAACCGGTTCTCCAGAAGTGTCTCGAAAAAAAGCCCGCAGATCGATATGCGTCCGCCGTCGAGCTCGCGATGGCTTTGCGGCCGATCATGAATGAATCATTGTCGCCGTTTGGCGATGGTCCGGTGGTCAAGGAACGGCGCTCCGGAGCGGGGGCAGCCAAGCCGGTTGCCGTGGATTTGTCCCTGCCGGGAACGGAATTTCCGCTTCAAAGCGAGAGCGTTGATGGTTCGGCCAAGCATATCGAGGCTATGGCGTCGACCTTGCGTGCCGCGTCGTTGCAAAATCCCGAGCGTACGCCTTTGCCTTTGCCGGTCGTCGATGACGGGCCGAATTCGGATGACGAAGCGACGTTGCGTGTCGAGCCGAAATACTTGGGCAAAGGTACGATTGTCATGGCGCACGAGACGCCCGAGCCTCCGACGGTAAAACGTCTGCCCTCCGATCGCCCGAATGCGCCGGCAAAAAATACCCTGCCTTCGCCGGGCACCCCGCAAAAAGCGCCGAAATTCGAGGGGGCGAATCCTCATATCGTTCCGGTTCGTCGCAACGTGCTCGCCGTGAATAACAAGGTTCAATTGAGCCGACGTCAACGACGCATCTCTCGCGGGGGGCGTTTGGTGATTGGCGCATTGGTGATTTGCGCCGTGGCCGTCGGAATCAATGCCTGTCGCAAACGATTTGCAAACGTGTCCTTGTTTCATCCGACGCAACAAAGCGTCGATGTGGCGCATCGTGAATCATTGTGACGTCGCCGCGTACGGCGGGTGAGCGCCGAATATCGACCCGTCGCCTCGAGCTTCCACAAATCTCTTCCTTTCCTTTGCAAGTTGACGCATGATGCTGCCATGAAACACGGCATCGAATTGCGTGCGGTCGTCGATCAGCTTCGCGAAGAACTCACCT
>CAYSYX010001109.1:0-1814 GCA_964435055.1 uncultured Polyangium sp.
CCGCCGGGGATTACATTCTTTTCGATCGCGGCGTTGGGGACGACGTCAAGTTTCTGGGGAATCCGGCAAAAGTCACCACGAACTGGACAAACCTCCAGCGCCCGTCCAAGAATACCTACAGCGAGCAGGAATTCTTGATCCAATCGATTACCATGCAAGAAGGCGGACTGCGCGTTCGTTACGATGCAATGGAAATCGAAAAGGTGCAAGGTTTGACGGAAGCTCGCAGTACCCTTACGGGACAAACCTGGTTATGGGACGATGCCGGAACGTTTTTGCCGCAAGAGATCTTTCACGACTACAGCGGCGAAAACCTCTTGTATCGTGCATTGCGTCGTTCGGCCGTCATCTTTTTCAATTGGGACAAGGCCAGGACGGGCGGCAATGCGACGTCGCGCAAGGTGCTCATCGATCATCTGCGCAACGTACCGGATACGAAGGTCAAGAGTTTGTCTCGGACTTCGGGTGGCGCTGCCGTGCTCAGCGTTCCGGATGGATATGTTTTTACGGACAATCCCGAGCGGAGCGAACACGGTGCGTTTTCGGCAATCATCCATGTGCCGGAGCCTATCGTTTACCCGGTCAAACCCATTGACCTTGGAGGTGGGTCGCCGATGAAACCCATCGAAGTGGGACTTTACTTGCAATTATCGTTGAATGGTGTTGCCTTCGAGCACGCCAAGACGTCGATCATCGGCACGTAAAGCGAAATAGGAGCGATGACCATGAGCGTGGCGGAAATCGATAGCGAAGCGCGGCAAAATGTCGTGGACACAGGGCCGAAGTTTGGCCGGTGGACACATTGCGCCGTGATTATGGAGCAACCGCCGTTACTGGGGGACGAACCTGCTCCGCAATGGCGGATTTCCGTCACGCTCACGCTCGTGGATGGTCGCTTTGGGCCTGAGCCATTGCTTGCGGATTTGCCGACGATCATCATTGGCCCCTTGATACACAAGCGCCAAATTGTCGCGATTGCGAAATATGCAAACATCGTGTCGAAGTTTTCCTTTCGATTCGAAAGCGACGCCGGTCGAGCAGCCGCGCGGGTATGGTTGCATCCGGGGTTTTCCTTGGTCACCGATTGCGGACTTTTTGTCGTGCGGCATTCTTTGGAAAACGGGAGCCCAGGGCAATGACGATTCTGCTTGGAGAGGAGCCGACGATTGCGCCCGAACGCGTATTGACGACGTCGGGCTGGATGTTGCTCGATGACGAATACGTGCCGCGTGTGGTCGCCGGTGAGCACGTACATGCACATTTCGAGGCGAAAATGGCGCTGGCCATTGCGGCGCGCACGTTTCTCTTACGCTCGATGCGCGATCGATTGACATTCGGGCGATTAACGCCCATTCCAAGTGGCGAAGGATTTCAGGTATTTGCGAAAAGCGTGACGAACGAATGCGTAGCCGCTTCATCGCAGACACGCGGCATTGTACTCCGTTACGGCGGCCGAATGATTCTGGCGAATCATGTTGCGGGGGCGCTTTGGAGCGTGAGCGGTGCAGGAGCGGACCCAACGCATACCGAACGGTTCGTCACGTACAACGTGGGGCGTCGTGGACCTGCCGTATTGCCGTCGACGATATCGTTGTCCTCGCATCCGGGCAATCGTGGATGCATGAGCCAGAATTGTGCCGATTTTCTCGCGACGCAAGGATATGACCATCGAATGATCTTGCGATTCTTTTATGGTGAAGACGTCGAGTTTTACGAATTGGGCAAAACCGAATTCAGTGCACCAAGAAAAACCGGCAGCACTGCGGCGCTTGCTTTGGTGGCGCTCGCAATGCTGGGAATGACGATGGGGAGGA
>CAYSYX010001110.1:0-1802 GCA_964435055.1 uncultured Polyangium sp.
ACTTGTGAAACGTCTCCAAAAGTAGCCGGTATCGCTTTCCACAACGTGGAAGCGTGCTAAAAGCAGCCGGGATTACTTTCCACAAAGTGAAGATGTCTTCGCGGCGACCGCGGAGGCATTTCCCGCGGATTTTCAGTCAACGGGCTGTCGTAACGTTGCCCCCTGCCGTTCATTGCTTCACGCGTCTGCGTACGCCGGTCGGACTCAATCACGCATCACGATGCGGGGATCGCGTAAAGATGTGTTGACACCGTTATGTCATTGACGGTATTCTTGGCTGCCGCTCATGGCGCAAGTTCGTGACTTTGCTTTATTTGCCGCGCGTTTGGGTGCATCGGCCGAACCTCCATTACCTGTCGGGGTTTTCCTCGAGTTTGCCGTGGGGTTGACCTCGCGCCTGGTCGAGTTGCATCAAACGAGTGCATTGCATGGTAACTTGTGCTCGAAATGTTTTGAAATCAACGCGGCCGGCGAAGTGTCCTGGGCCCATGAATTCAAGGTGCTGGCCAAGGCGGATCCATCGTCGACCGGGCCCGTTCCGGCGGATGTTTTACCGTACATGTCGCCCGAACATACAGGACGCACACATCAACCTGTCGATGTGCGGTCGGACCTATATGGTTTGGGGGTGATCCTGTATCAGCTTGCGAGCGGTCGCTTACCGTTTCTGGCCACGGATGCGTTGTCGTGGATGCATTGTCATTTGGCGCGGCAGCCCGAGCCCTTGGGGGACGATTGTTTGTCCGAGGTTCCGCGGGCAATCATTATGAAATTGTTGGCGAAGGATCCCGACGAACGGTATCAAACCGCTCGGGGATTGCTCTATGATTTGAATGTTTGTCGTCGGCAATTCGATGTTTCGGGGCGGATCGAATCGCTTCCGCTTGGTCGGCACGAGACGGCGGGGCCGCTGCAGATTCCACGCAAGCTTTATGGGCGTGAGGCGGCGACGGCGCAGTATTTGAATTCGTTCGCGCGGGTCGGAGGTGGGGCACGCGAAATCGTGTTGATCGCCGGATATTCAGGTATTGGCAAATCTTCGCTGGTGTATGAAATTCATTCGGTCCTGTCCGAAGAGCAGGGGTATTTCTGCGCGGGCAAGTTCGATCAGCAAAAACGCGGCATTCCGTATTCGGCTTTTTTGCAGGCATTCGGTGGCTTGTTGCAGCTCGCGCTCTCCGAAAACGAAGGAAACATCGCTGAAACAGCCGCTGCGTTGCATCGGGAGGTCGGACACAACGCTCTCTTTTTGGGGCGGTTGCTCCCGGATTTGAAGCTCTTTTTCGGGCCTGAAGTCAGCTGGAAGTCGTCGGACAGCCTGAGCCCGTCCGAAGTGCAGCATCGATTGCTCCTTGCATTTCGTGGTTTGTTGCGAGCATTTTCAATGCGCGGGCGGCCCGTATGTGTCTTCGTCGATGATTTGCAATGGGCCGACGCGGGATCTTTGTGGCTTTTCGAGGGACTCGTGACGGCGGAATCGCTGGGTCCCGTGCTCATCGTCGGGGCGTATCGCGACAATGAAGTCGACAATACGCACCCTTTGCAGATGACGCTCACGTCGATGCGGGCGAAGCAGGTGGCGATCAACCTGATCGAGCTGACGAATTTGACGCTTGTTCCCGCCCGGCAGCTCATCGCGGATACGCTCGGACGAACCTCGGAGGAGG
The DNA here is from genome assembly GCA_964435055.1 of uncultured Polyangium sp. GTDB lineage: Bacteria > Myxococcota_A > Polyangia > Polyangiales > Polyangiaceae > Polyangium. The sequence goes on from CAYSYX010001110.1 coordinate 1,668, forward strand.
TGGCGCCGCTCGCGCATCTGGTTTTGCGCAAGACGCAAGGAAACCCATTTTTCGTCAGGCAGTTTCTGCGCGCCCTGCATGAAGACGGCTATTTGAAGCGTTCGGCGGAAGACGGCAAATACGGCTGGGATTTGC
>CAYSYX010001111.1:0-1797 GCA_964435055.1 uncultured Polyangium sp.
ATTGGGATCACTGCCCGCTCCGTTTTCCGAGGCGGCGAAACAACCGATCTTTTGACCCGCAACAATGGGCCGAAGCCAATCCCAATGATGCGCCGGCGAACCCAAATCGTGCAAGAGTTTGCCGCATAAAACCGTGGAAATCGATGCCGCCCAAAACGTGCCGGCACAAGCTTTGGCCAGGCTCTCCATCGCCAACCCCTGCGCCATTCCGTCAGCTGCGGTGCCGCCCCACGCCGCAGGATGAAAAAGTCGCAGATAACCGGCCTGAGCCAAGTCGCCCCAATGCGTCGTTGGAACAGCATTTCGGCGATCCACGTCCCGGGCGCGAGGCGCGATGCTCTCGCGGCAAAACGTATCGAATCTCTGCTGAAATTCGCGAGCTTGGTCATCGAGATCCCATTGCATGGACTTACCTTTCCTCGAGCCGTCAGCCAAGATTGAGCAACGAGCCCGCAATGACCGGGCGCAATCGATCCGGGCCACCACCCATCTGCTCGAAAACCGCCATGTCTCGCGACAATCGATCCACGAGCGAATGACCCGAAACGCCAAAGAAGAACCGCGCTTCCAGGATCATCCGGCGCATGCTCTGCGTCATGAACAACCTTGCCGAAGCCAAATCACGCGCTGCCCCGGGAGATTCCGCGTGTTCGAGAAGCCATCCCGACCGCTCGAGCAACCGCGAGCATAATTCGTATTGAATTCGCAAATCGGCAATGCGGGCCCGCATTTGTTGGGATCCGCAGAGCGCTCGACCGAAATGGTGAGCCGAACGCACGTATGTAATACATTGATCCAGCATCCTGCGCATGGCGCCGACCCATGGAGCCGGTAATGCCGCACGTTCCGCGCGCAGGATCGATGAATGAATGTCCGTCAACCCCGTACCTTGCCGACCCAAAACATGGTCCGTCGAAACTTCACACCTGTGCAGCGTGAGATCCGAAATGGTCGCCGTACGCAATCCAAACGAATTCACGGTAGGACCGACTTGCACGCCGCGCATTGCTTTTTCCACGACAAACGCCGAAACACCGTCCTTGCCGCGATCCGGGTCCGTCACCGCCGTCACCACGAATACGTCCGCAATGGGCCCATTCACCACGCACGTCTTCGTTCCCTCCAAGATCCAGCGACTGCCCGAACGATGCGCGCGTGTGCGAATACCCAAGCGATCCGACGCTTCGAAGCGCTCCTCGTGCGCCAAAGCGCCAACGATCGTCCCTTGGGACAAACCATTTGCGAATTTCTGACGAACGATTTTTCCACCGAACGTCGCGAGTGGAGACAAACATCCGAACGAATGCATGCTCCAAGCCAAGGCGAGGCCCATATCGGCCGCGCCTTCGCCGAATCCACGCAACAAATCAACGGCCGCGGCCGCGCCAAACCCTTCACCACCTTCCGCGACAGGCAAACACGCCGACAAGAAGCCTTCGTCACCCATGCTCCGAAAAAGCGCCGAATCCCAATGGCTGTCTCGATCTCGACTTTCCACCGATTCCGCCACGAATCGAGTCGCGAATTCGCGTCCGCGTTCCCGAGTTCCGTCGTCTTGCGTGTCCATCGTGATCCTCCATTACAAGCGAATCACATGAGCTGCCGTTTGCGCGCCCGCCCCGAGCGCCGCCATGAGAATGGGCTCGCCGCTCCCGAGCTGCACGTTCCCATCACGCATGTCTTCCGCCAAAAGCACGAGCGTCCCGGCCGTCACCATATTGCCATATCGCTCGACATGCATAGGCACGCGATCGCGCGGAATTCCTTCCTTGTCGATGAAGGCGTCGAGCACGCGTT
>CAYSYX010001112.1:0-1791 GCA_964435055.1 uncultured Polyangium sp.
GTCCTGCCGTTTGCCCGTGCGCGTGGAGCGAATCATCCTGCGCTGTTTGGAAAAGGATCCCGCGAAACGTTACCAAGCAGCCGCCGATTTGCATTGGGACCTCAACGAAGTGAGCCGAGATGCAAATCCTCGCGTAAAGGCGTCCCAGCGGTCTCGTGGGATTGCCCTTGCCGGCTTGGTCCTGTTGTCCGCAGCTGCGGGGGCTGTTGTCTCGAGGCAATCGAGCGCGCCCAAACCGTTCGAGGGAGTGCCGCATGCGTCGCCATCACGGCAGCCGTTTCGTTTTGCCAAACCTTTGACTTTTTCGGCCGGGGTCATCAGTACCAAGCCAAACGGCTGTGCGCTGACCGACTTGAACGTTGACGGTAAACTCGACGTGGTGTTGACGAAGATGGAGACCAACGACGCTCGTGAAGGAGCGATCGCGGTACTCCTTGGCAATGGTGACGGCAGCTTCCGAGCGCCTGTCGAGACGATCGTGGGGTTGCATGCGCGGCAGGTGGCCGTTGCGGATTTGGATGGCGACGGCCACCGCGACATCGCGGCGGCTTGCAGTCTCGCGCATAGAATCGATTTTTTGCGAGTTCGCGGCGACGGGAGCCTGCTGCCGCCAAAGCCGATCTTGCTGGATCCCGTGCAAAAGATGCTTCCTTATCCCGAGGCGCTTGCCGCGGAGGCGTTCACCATGAGCGGGGCGACGGATCTCGTGATTGCCCAGGCCATCGCCAAAAGCGTTGCGCTCTTGCTCAACCGGGGCAATGGCGAATTCACGCCTGCGCCCAGCAGTCCCATCCAGCTCGGCGTCATTCCGCGGGCAATCGCCGCCGCGGACCTCGACAACGACGGTCGGAAAGACTTCGTGACAGCCAACGAGGATGGCTCCATTACGCTGCTCCATGGGCTCGGGGATGGTACGTTCAGACCCCCGCGCAGCATTTTGTTGGGCGAGCGACTCATCGGTTTGCTGGTCATGCAGGCCGACCCGCGTATGGACTATCTCTCCATCGTCGTCACCGACGCCGAAGCAGATCTGGCGTACGTCCTTGTGGGAAAGAAGGATGGCAAGTATGCGCCTCCACGGGGTTACCGAGTCGGCCATGGTCCTTACGGCCTTGCAGCGGGCGATCTGGATGGAGACGGCAACAGCGACCTTGTCGTATCGAACGGCGACGACGGCACGTTGAGCGTGCTTGCGGGTCATGGGGACGGCACGTTCGACGATGCGCAATCGGTTGCGGTATCGCCTGGTCCGGCGAGCATGGCGATCGGCGATGTCGACGGCGACGGTGATCTCGACGTGGTGGTTGTGCAGCAGCGGGTGAACCTCGTGACGGTGTTGTCGAACCAGCAAAAGTGAGTTTTTCGTTTGCGGTGAGCCTCAGTTCACCGAGCTCACCAAATGGGGAGCCAGGGTTCACCGTGGGGTGATGGGCGTTTTCATTGTTATCGGCAAACCGCGGCAAATCGTGGTGAAGCGCGTCGGCACGATAGTTGTATTGGGGGTGTTGCGACGGGCGCGATGCTCGGCAAGCGAGCCGATGCCTGCGAAAGCCCGCGTATCAGCGATCAATCCTTGGATTGGAAACTCGTCAGGCAGAGGGCGAAGTGGAGCAAGCCAAGGAGTTGCTTGCCAGGCACCGAATCGTAGCACCATGTTCGGGGGTTGTAGTCAATGTGTTCCACCAACCCGGTGAATGGGTCGAGCCCGGGAAAGAATTGTTTGCGATTGTTCGAACAGATCGAATGCGAGTGGAAGGGTTCCTTGCGGCGAGTAAAGCTCGTCACGATCTG
>CAYSYX010001113.1:0-1789 GCA_964435055.1 uncultured Polyangium sp.
GGTCGCGCTTAATCGCGAGACGACCGCGATCAGGCGCGAAACGAATTCGGGCGACGGTCGATCCCCTCGTGATGCGCGGACGCGGTGCACGTATCGAAACACGTCCGCCAATTCGGACAAACTCAATCCATGCAAACTGTCGATCACCTCGCGAAGGGGCGAACGATGTCGGCCGCTCGAAGCAGGGCCAGACGAAATGGGTCCGACGTTCGAGATCATGGTCGTTTCACGAGGGTCCAATTCCACGTTCATTCGACTACGCTTTCCGTTCGCGCACAGAAATGAGCGTCCCGATGCCCTGGGTACCACTTGTGCCGAGACGTTGAGCCAAACCGTGGACGCAGTTTTACCGGGACGCTCGTTTCGACGCGCGAGCGTTATCTTCGTTTTTGTCCCGACTATGCCGGGACGAACTACGTGCGCTCTATTGACTGGGGAGCGCGGTGCGCACTGTCCGCAAGTTGTTCATGATTTCCGCCGCGTTAGCGTTCAACACGGGCACCGGACGCGAAAGGTTTGTCACGGGTTTTCGTGGCAACGGTGATTCCAACGGCGCGCGTTTTTCCACGGGCGTTTGCGTTGCGGCGTGAACGTCGACCATTGGCAACGGAATGTTTCCGATTTTCTCCGCGTAAAGCACTTCGGTGCGCCAACCCTGACCGGGCACCAAAAAAAGTGCAATGGCGAGGATCCCCGTGGGTAAACATTGCCAAGGCCATGGTTTTGACGTGACTTTCGGACGAACGGTCGAAGCGGGGGGCGGTGCCAGGCCAAACTCTTCTTCGACGTCCAGGATCGCACGAAACACGGCCCGATCGAACGGATCGAGCACCATGCCCGCACCCAAGGCGACAGCGCCACGTTTGGCCTTCTTGTCGCCGCCCATGAGTTTGTCGAGTTCTTCCCGCAATTTCTTATCGGCAACGTGCACGCGTTTTCGAATGGTGTCTTCCTTCTCATTCATTTTTGCCCCGATTTCCGCGTAGGTGTAGCCGTCGATATGGTACGCAATCAGCAATTTGCGGCTTGGTGCGTCCAGCCGATCCAAAGCTTCAAGCCACAATGTTCGCGCCGCGATCCACGCCTCCACGTCACGCGGATCAACCGACTCCGGGTTCTCGACACACACGAGACGCGCGGTGTATCGGCGCCAACGTTGAGCGATCTTGACGGCGATCCGCAACATTTGGTAGCGTGCGTCGTCGTGGGCCGCCGGAGAGGTCGAAGTCAGTTGCCAAACCTCCACGCGGGCCTCCTGGGCGGCATCCTCGGCGTCCGCAGCGCGGACCCCGAAGCGACGCATCCAGATCGGCAACGACGCCGTGAACACGCTCAGGAGCGCCGGAAAAGACCATCCCGACTCGCCAGGAGCCGTGGCGGGTGCGCTTGGGTGGACGGCTTGCTCTTGAGGCTGGCTATTCGTTTGGTTCACGCCCTATAGTCGGCGAGAACGAAAAAACCGGAAAGCAAATCGTCACGGTTTCAAAATATGTGGGACACTTCGGCACATGCGCCGACAGGGTGCGAACGGCGCCGCGTCGACCGTTCAACACCGGCGCAGGAGCCGGATGACGAGCCGGTCACGACGTCCGGAAAATGAAGCGGCTTTTCCGGAAAATCACGGAGTTTGTCCAGACGCACAAACGCTGGTCAACTGCTGGGCAATTCGCCCGCTTTGGTGCGCTGGATCGCCGTGAAACAAAATGCGCGCAAGTCGTCCGGCTCGTGATCTTCTAAAAGTGGATCGATTCTTGGGCAACAGTGGATCCTCGATCCCTATGTTGGAAGC
>CAYSYX010001114.1:0-1772 GCA_964435055.1 uncultured Polyangium sp.
GCTGCATCCTTTGACCTGGGTCAACAGTTTGGTGCCATGATTTTCATGTTCCGCGGGATACGTTCGTCGTCAGGATCGACGTTTCCCGGGGGCTGCTCGGCGGACGGGATCGCAATGGGATTTGCGAGCGTAGAGGCTCGTTGCGATTGCTCCTTTTACTTTTGCGCGTCCAGTTTGGTGGAGACTTGATAGATGTTTGCCACGTTTTGCGTGGCTCTTTGCGCCGAGTCCAGCTCTTCGAGCAATCGTGCCGCCAAATTGCGCACGTTTTCGGCATCGTTTTTCACGAATGCGCCTTCGATGATGCCGATTTGCCCCTCGATTTGGTCGATGGTCGAACGGACTTCTTTCAGCTTCCCGGCGGCGAGTTGCGCCTGCGCTTGCGCTTCCGCGGACAATCCCTTCATTTTGCTGAGGTCCTCGGCGCTTTGGTGAGCAACCTTGGCCGCTTGATTGGCGATCTCAGCTGTTTTCCGCGCATCCTTGCGCTCGAACGGCTCCGTCATGGCGAGCGAACGCAATACGTATGCGGACGCCCGCGTGGATTCGATCCCCGCTTGGATGGGCAATATGTTTCCTTTTATCTCGGCCAGCTGCTTCGGCGCCACCTGCATCGACGGAGCCGGTTGTTGCGGCGCTGCCTGTTGCGGTGCCGGCTGTTGCGGCGCAGCCTGTTGCTGTTCCGGTTGTTGCGGTGCGGCCTGAGCCAATGCCGTTGCCGGAACTGCGACGGACAAGGCAACCATCAAATAGCGTATCGTCTGCATGGTTCACCCCGATCGGCCACAACAAGTCGTGCCGGAAAACCCCGTCACGCTCGTTTGTCGCCGTCGGGTTTGGCGAAGCGAATGACGTGCCAGACGGAACGAAACATGCTTGGAAAGCTTGCGCTCGTTATCCGAGCGGGTTGCCTCGAGCCGCAGCATTGGCGCATATCGAGCGAGCCGTTGCGGAAGAGCGTTGCCGTCTTGGTCGACGTGGACACGAGGCAATGTCGCGTCGAACAATTTCCGATTTCCGTTACCTTGTTTGTTGACAAGCGGCGTAGGATGCGGTGATATGGCGTCATGATGAAGAAACTCATTTCCGCAATCATTCTTGTGGGCGGTTCGGCGATCGCTTCGCAGGCTTTGGCGGACGTGGCGCCATCCGGGCCCTCTTGCCGCTGTGAAGTGCCGGGATCAACTGCCTCCGGACCGCTCGAAATGGGCGTGAGCGCGCTTGTTTTTGCAATGGGTGTCGTGATCGTCGCGCGGCGTCGTCGGCGGTGATGCCGTTTTCCTCGTCGATGGCGCACCGATTGCGCCGTGACGAATGTTTTGCCACGCTCCGAAGCGCGGATGTTGTGGCGAAGGGCGTATTATCGTGGCATGACCTATGCTTTGCGACCTGCCTATATGAATTCCCAACGTCTCGTCTTGATCATTGCGGCGCTCGTCTTGTCCGCTTGTCATTCCAACCTCTACACGACGCCTCGTACGGTTCCGGCGGGCAAATCGTCGCACATCGTGGCGCTGCATGCCGAACCTTATCCCGGCATGGTGTACATCGGGCGGGTGGGGATTGCGGACCGCGTCGATATGGGCCTTCACGCGACCTATTATTTCAATAAGCTGGACGTGAAGGTCAACTTCCTGCGCACCAAGTATTTCGATATGGCGGTCAATCCGGCCGTGAGTTACGGTTATGAACCGGTCGTCGACGATCTTCGCCTGAAGGCCAGTTTACCCATCATGTTGGGCCTCAATGTTTCGCCCGAGGTGACGTTCATG
>CAYSYX010001115.1:0-1771 GCA_964435055.1 uncultured Polyangium sp.
CTATATGACTTTGGAAATATTGCGGTAAACCTGACGACGCGCGCTGTCTACGCAATTGAGCCATTTAATGGACAGCCTCTCGACCGTTTCTCCTTCAGCGCATTGGCTGGACCGTGTAAAACCTGGGGATGGTTTCGAGCATGCGGTTTCGCGGGCATCAATCTCATCAAGTCGCGAGTTACCGTCTCGGTTCCGGATGATTTCTACACGACGGGACAAGCTGTTTGGTCGTAGATTGCGCCTTTATGCCAACGGAGATGCAATGATATTGACGGAAGCGACAGAAGCGACCGTTTATCGCTCGAGCAGAACGTACAAGCTTTGGAGTGGCAGCCCGTTTCTCGCCTCATTGTCACTTGGGATCGAGTTTGCCCGATGATTTATTGGAAGACACGAGGATTCAGCAAAATGTTCAACAAGAGCCACAGAACTGCATTAGCCGGATTTTTCACGACCGCCGCATTGGTTGGAGCGATTCTAGGCACCCAAGGGTGCGGGGAATGGAGTCTGACCGGCGAAGGGATTCATTGCGGTACGAACCCGGATCCCGAAACACTTCCGTTTTGCGCGGGAGATGCCGGGGCGGAAGATGCCGGCGCGGGACTCAAGTCGGAAACGTGCAACGGTCAATGTGTGCCGCAGCCCCCCGTTGGGTTTGACGAACGTCCCGCGCTCGTTTGGATGGGACCCGAAGAAGAAGAGCCGCAATGCCCCGACCGAGCATTGAGCATATTCGACGAAGGATACGAAGGTTTGACGGTGGCCTTGCCTTGTCAAAAATGTGAGTGCGAACCGGCGAAATGTGTCATGTCCACCGGTCTCGTCACAAGTTCCAATGACGCTTGCCAAGGTGGTGCTGTGACAAACTACGATGCTCCGGCAGACTGGGACGGTTCGTGCATATCGCCCGCTCAAGTACCTGCAGGAAGCTTTCGCTCAATCGAATTGACGTCGGCTACAGTTTCATCCTGCAAACCCATGGGCGACACCGAGCCCCAAGCGCCATCTTTCGCGCCGACTAAATCATCCTTCGCGGGTGGAGTGTACTGGAAAAACCGCGTGCTGGCGTGTAGTGGAACGACAATAGGAGAATGCAAGACGACCGATTTCGTCTGTGTGCCCAACACACAACCACCTCCACCCGAATTTCGTTATTGTATCGCATCCACTGATGCGTTTGACGAGAACAACCTACCGCAATGCCCAAACAATTACCCCGAGCGTTTCACAATCTACAAGGGAACCACGGGCAAAGTCGAATGCTCGCCGTGCGAATGCGGCGATCCCGTTGGGGCTCAATGCACGGTTTCGTTCTCCGCCTACCAAGACCCGACGTGTTCCGGCGTTCCGATGCCACTATTTGAAAACGTTCCAGCCGTCGCTGCGACATGCATCGATTTCGGTGCGATGTCCGTCTCCTTGGACTCGATGTCGGCCAAATGGTCGGTAAATCAACCGGGGCAGTGTTTACCCAAGGGCGGCGAATTGGTCGGCGAGGTAAAACCTCTCCATCCACGCATGTACTGTTGTCAACCACTCGAGCCGCCGATGAAAGCGCCGAAGGAATGAAGTAGCACACGTCCACCTTAGGGTTCGATGTCGGAGGAAACTGATGCAATTGCGATTTTTTTTGTCAACGGGGCTGCTTGGATTTGCCATTTTCACGCATGCGGGATGCACACCGACGTGTGAACCGGGTTTTGAAGGGCCGTACGATAATCGGGAGGGCCAGATTTCCGAGCAGGGGCCGCACGATTGGATTTGTGTGGAT
>CAYSYX010001116.1:0-1769 GCA_964435055.1 uncultured Polyangium sp.
CGTGGTCTTGCCGTGATCGATGTGTCCGATCGTGCCGACGTTCACGTGGGGCTTGTTTCGATTGAATTTCTCTTTGGCCATGGCCTTTATCCTCGCTGCTTGGCAACGATCTCATCCTGGATCGCGGCAGGAACTGGTGCGTAGTGAGAAAACTGCATCGTGTGTGTCGCGCGACCTTGCGTCTTGGAACGAACATCGGTCGCGTAACCGAACATGGTCGCCAATGGAACTTCCGCTCGCACCACGCGAGCATTTCCCCGTTGACCCATGTCGACAATTTTTCCGCGGCGTGAATTCAGGTCCCCGATGACATCGCCGAGGTATTGTTCGGGACAAACCACCTCGACCGCCATCACCGGCTCCAGGAGCACGAGCCCCGCGTGCTTGGCTCCGTCCTGGAAAGCCATCGAAGCCGCCACCTCGAAAGCAGGGCCCGATGAATCAACCTCGTGGAAGCTGCCGAAGTGCAATCGCACTTCAACGTCGACCACCGGATACCCGGCAAGCACCCCGCGCGCGAGCGCGTCCCGAATCCCCTTCTCAATCGAAGGAATGAATTCCTTGGGAATGATGCCGCCGGCAATGTCGTTCACGAAGACAAACCCTTTGCCTCGCGGCGCAGGGCCGACGTCGATCACGACGTGACCATATTGTCCGTGTCCGCCCGTTTGCCGTACGAAACGACCTTCGACGTCGGTAGCTTTGCGCAGCACCGTCTCGCGATAGGCCACTTCGGGTTTGCCCACGTTGGCGTCCACTTTGAATTCACGCTTGAGACGATCAACGATGATCTCGAGGTGGAGTTCACCCATCCCCGCGATGATCGTTTGTCCCGTCTCTTCGTTGGTGTACGTACGAAATGACGGATCCTCGAACATCAACTTCTGAAGCGTCAGCCCCAGTTTGTCGAGGTCAGCCTTCGTCTTCGGCTCGATCGCGATCGAAATGACCGGATCGGGAAACTCCATTCGCTCGAGCACCACGGGATGCTTGTCGTCGCAGAGCGTATCGCCCGTGCGCGTGTCCCGCAGTCCGACGGCCGCGTAGATATTGCCCGCGTAACACGTCTTGACCTCTTCGCGCTTGTTCGCATGCATGCGGAGCACTCGGCCAAACCGCTCACGCTTGCCCCGCGTCGAATTCATCACGCTCACGCCGCTCTCCACCGTGCCCGAATACACGCGGAAGAACGTGAGGTTTCCGAACTGATCGTTCATCACTTTGAACGCGAGCGCCGCAAACGGCTCCTTGTCGCTCGCTTTGCGCGTGACGACCTTGTCCTTCTTGTCGGGATCCGTTCCTTGCACCGGCGGAATGTCCACCGGCGACGGCAAGTACTGAAGCACCGCATCGAGCAAGAGCTGAATACCCTTGTTCTTGAAGGCCGAACCGCAGAGCACCGGGACAAACTTGAAGCTCAACGTGCCCGTTCGAATCGCCGCATAGATCTCATCCGTCGTGACGGCGTCGAGATCACCGGCGATGAACTTCTCCATCACCGCGTCGTTCACATCGGCACACGCTTCGATGAGCCCTTCACGAAGCTCACGACAACGCGGCAAGAGATCTTCCGGGATGTCGGTCCACGTGTACTTCTGCCCCTTCGACTCTTCATCGAAGACCGCCGCTTGCATGCGCACGAGCTCGATCACGCCGCGGAACTTGTCTTCGCTGCCTAGCGGGTAATGCACGGGAACAGCGTTCGTTCCGAGGCGATCTTTCATCGAGTCGACGCACATCTCGAAGTCCGCACCGACCTTGTCCATCTT
>CAYSYX010001117.1:0-1769 GCA_964435055.1 uncultured Polyangium sp.
GGTCTCGATAATGATTGCAATGGCACGGTCGACAATGGCAATCCCGGCGGTGGTGCGGCGTGTTCGACCGGATTGGCTGCTCCGTGTGCCAATGGCGTCGTGACGTGTACCAATGGCGCGCTGTCGTGTGGCGGTCCGGTCACGGTATATGAAGAGACGTTTGCTACGGCCACCGCGGGAAACAACTGGAATGGTTGGACCCTGGGTACGGAATGGCAAATCGGCTCCGCGACGGCTTCGACGGGCCATCAAGGAGGCAATCCCGACCCGTCCGCCGATCATTCGCCTTCGGTCGACAACAAAGTTGCGGGGGTCGTCATCGGCGGCAACGCGAGCGTCGCGGCTTCGCACGGGTTTTATTACTTGACGAGCCCCATCATCAATACGAGCGCGGCGGGCAACTACATGCTCGATTATTGGCGTTGGTTGAACTCGGATTGGTACGCGTGGATGGTCAACTCGATTGAAGTCTTCAATGGTACGTCCTGGGTTACCATTTGGAGCGAACCGCATGTCTACGTGACCGGCGCGGCATCGGAGACCATTCTCGATACGGCTTGGACAAACCTTACTTATGATCTGAGCGCCTACAAGAATGCGAGCATGCGGGTCAGGTTCGGGTTCAAGACTCAGGTCGACATTGATTCGTGGCTCATGTCTTCCTGGAACATCGACGACGTCGTTGTTCGGCGTTGCCAATGACGCTTGCTCGCCGAGCGTTCTTTTTCTCGAAAACGAAGTTCTTCCCGTAGATCCCCCCTTTACATGGTCTGTCAATCGTGAGACCCTTTCGTCGGCCTCTCGAGCGACAGGCACATTCGAGCTTCAATGTTGAGGAGATTTCCCATGCGTAAACCGATCCGCGCATCGATGATTGCTGCATTGTCCGTTCTCTTGGGGACACTCGCGCTTGGTTGTGGAGACCCGACGACGACGACGTCGACCGGGCAAGGTGGTTCGGGCGGCGGAGTCGGCGGAGGTGGAGGTAAAGGCGGCGAGGGAGGACAAGGCGGCGGAGTGACGGTATGCACCGACGGTGCTTCGCAGCAATGTTACTCGGGACCGGCCGGAACCCAAGGCGTCGGCGTTTGCAAGAACGGCACGCAAAAATGTGCCGGTGGTCAATGGGGCGCTTGCGAAGGCGAGGTTTTACCGATCGACGAAGTTTGCAATAAGCTCGACGATAACTGCAATGGGCAGCTCGACGAAAACTTCCCGCCGATTACGTGCGGCAAAGGCGCATGTACGATGATGGTCGACGGTTGCGTCGATGGAATGGTTCCCACCTGTACGCCCGGCGCTGAAATGCCCGAAACGTGCGACGGAACGGATGAAGATTGCGACGGACAAATCGACGACAACATCAATTGTCCCTGTATGACCGACGGCGAAATGCGCCCGTGTTATTCGGGAGGCAATGGCATGGTCGGCGTCGGCGAATGCAAGTCGGGTATGCAGACGTGCACCAACGGCGTTTGGGGCGCTTGTGAAAACGAAGTATTGCCGGCCATGGAGGCGTGCGACGGCAAGGACAACGATTGTGACGGCATGACCGACGAGAATATCGCCAAGGTCACGTGCGGCGCAGGCGCTTGTTTGATGACCGTCGACGGATGCAAGGACGGAATGGTTCCGCCTTGTATGCCCGGACAACCCAAAGACGAAACGTGCAATGGTGTCGATGACGATTGCGACTTTTTCATCGACGATAACCTCGGCGAATTGACGTGCGGTGTGGGTGGCTGTCAAGTCACCGTGCAGGCTTGTTC
>CAYSYX010001118.1:0-1764 GCA_964435055.1 uncultured Polyangium sp.
TGAATGAGCGTGGGAATCGATTGCAATCGTTCACGCAAAGCCTCGTCGTCGTCTTCAACGCTGCGCGCCAGCTTGAGCGATTCGATAATCAGCGAGACAATTGCGCGGTCATCGGCTTCGACCTCGTCGACTCGGATCTGTACGTGGCCACCGGGAAATCGCTCGCGATGTTGCCTGGCAAATGCGGCAATCAACGCTGTCTTGCCGACTCCCGCAGGTCCCGTGATAACAATGGGTCGAGGACCCCGGCCGTCCGTGAAGAACGCTCGCTCCATTTGAAGAAGCTCATGCGTCCGTCCGACAAGTACTTCGCTGGAGTTCCAGAAAACGTCCTGCTTTGCCATCGCGGGCGATGGTACAGCAAGACCAATCGCCTGGCTACTTTTCTACGTTGAACATCAACCTGAAAAGTTTGCCCGGGCCACGGACACAACGCTCCTGTCCTGACCGTGAACGCTGCTCGTCATGAACTTGCCCATCCCCTCGGGCTTTGGCGTACGATGCCTTGCGCGAACACCCGCTCGCGTAAACGGCGCCCTTACTGCATTTCGTTACCCGATGGAACAAGGATCCGCAGACACGCTCGATGCCCTCGAAACGCTGGTTCTCGCACGGTTGCGTGACGATCCCGATGCGCTCGACGCCGAAGCGTTACGTGACTTCATACGTCTCGCCAAACATCTTACGGGTCCGTTGTATCATGAGCCGGCTCCGATCGATCCATCAGAAGGTCGGCACTCCACCGCGGAATTGCATCGGTTGCTCGACATGCTTGAAGGCGAGAAGCATGAGCCGCGACGCCCTCGCGCACGTGCAGGGTACACGCTCGCACCAACGGGGCTTCGCCCGAACGAACCCGGCGTGTATCCCGCCTTCGTCGCCGCCCTCGGAAGCCGCACTCTGCGCGCACGGTTCGGTGATCTCTGGGCCGTCGATGCGTTGCTGTGGGACAAACTCGAGACAGCTTCGCCAAGAGAACTGGCGATGTTGTGGCTCGAAAGCCCAGGACGACGCATCGTGCAGGATCTGCGTGTGCTCGACGTGATGCCTGATGGCGCGAGGTTGGGCGCGACAGACTTTTCGCGCGCACGTATCGATGCCGCCGTGGGCCTCGAACGCATCACGAAAGATGACGTTCCCACGGCATTTCGAGAGCATCACGAACTTTATGCAGCGGTCCCGGGTCACGAATACCGAGCCCTCTGGCAGCCCAAGCCGGAGCCGACGCAACATGCGGAGCAAATGGTCCGGGCCCTCGAACTGCTGGAAACAGGCAGTCCGCTCGGGTTGCGTGGAGCCGCGTTGCGGTGGTTGCTCGACGAAGCCGTCAAAAATCCGTTTTACGAGATCGATGGGGTCCGTCGTGATGTGCGTGAAGACTTGACGCTGCGTTTGGGAACAGCGCTCCGAACGTGGCTCGCCGCGCCAAACGAAAATGCGTCGCAACGACTCGAGACGCTGGCGCTTCAGCATGCGGCGCGGTTTGTCGAAGGCGATACGAGCGACCTGGCGACGAAACGAGCGTGGGCCATTGCGCGGTGGTTGCAAGGATGTTTGCGGCGCAGTCCGTTTTACGGCGGCGACGAAGAAGTGCTGGCGGCACATCTCGAGGCACGTTTGTCCAAGACACCAGCCACTCCCGAAGGCGCAGACGTTTTGCACCCGGCGCGTTTTTCCGTGGACGACCGAGGGTTGAACGTCGCGGAAATCTCGTTTCTCGCGGCGGTTATCGTGCATTACGAGCAGTCGCGGGAGCTGCAGCTC
>CAYSYX010001119.1:0-1762 GCA_964435055.1 uncultured Polyangium sp.
CTCCCCAGTAACCGGCCATCACGGGCGCCACCGCGACCCAACCCGGATCGAGCAGCACCTCTTCACCCTGCGCATCGGCAAACAGCTCGATGCGTTGCCCTTCCACGGACAAACGCAGTTCCACGTGCCGATTGTTCGCCCCGTACGCTTCGGGCGCCGTGACCCACGCTTGCGCCACGCCTTCGTCATCCATCAAAGCCACGGCGCCGTTCATCAGGACCGGCGTCGCCCCTTCGACTTCCCATTCCGCCGCGACATCCAGGTCCGACGCGAGCGTGCCGGCTTCGAAATGCAGCCACTCTTCCGCGCCGCCTGCAGCGACGGTCCAGAAGGACGTACCTCCCGCACGGCGATACACGACAGCTCGATCGGACAGTTCGCCTTGACCTTCCACCCCGATTTGACGCACGCGGATCTCATGGCCGCTCGGCGACGTCAGCTTGATGGCGTCGTTTGGATCTTGGGGCAACTGCACATTGAGGTGCCGGACGATCGATTCATTGTTGGTGCGGGCAAACCAACCATTCGCAACCGCAAACCCACGCGTCTCCAGTTTTCCGAGCACTCGGTCCGCGTGTGTCGGGAACGCTCGACGCAGATCTTTCGCCACGGCGAGTTCCACGGCCGGCAGTGTCGTTGGAGCTGCGGAGACCACTTCAGGTTCAGCCGCGGCGGCACCCATGTCTGCCGAGGCAAGAGGTTCGTCATTATCAGCCACGCAAGACGCGGCCACAACGACGGAAAGACCCACGAGGAACATCGTGGGCAAAGGACGGAGCAATCTTCGTTTGGTCATGGATTCATCCATGTCGACCAGAATCGAATACAAGGCCTGCGCTTGTCAAGCCGTTTGCTTCATCCAAGCCCCATCGTCTGCACGAAGAATTCGTTTTGCGTGAGAAACGAGCGCGAGGGGGGAATGCGATGAAAAAATAGCTGACGCAAGGTGCGTTTTGATCTAGGGTGCGTTCGAGGTGACCATGCAGCGGGTGATTGACGCATTTCGAGAAGAGCTCGAGGATGGGGTGATCGAGTCGTGTCGTCGCGTCGTCGAATCGGGCAATCCATTTTACAACCGAATGCCACGCGAGGCGATGCATGCGGGCGTCAAGCGGGTATTCGAAGCGATTTTGCACGACCTCATTCATGGGGCACCCGACAAGGCTCCGGCGATTCTTCGGGCCATCGGGGCTCAGCGCAGCTCCGAAGGGGCGCAAATCACCGACATCCTCAATGGAATGGATTGTGGTTACCAGACCATTTCGGAGTTCATCCATCGACGTTTTGCTGAAGACTTCGAGGCGCGTTTGTATTGGGAATCGTGGCGCGCGAGATTGAGTTACGGGGGTGCGGTGGCGTGTGCCGACGCCTTTTTGGCATTGCGTGAACAACGCGTGAAAATGCAGGCCGAAGAAATCATGGAGTTGTCGGCTCGCGTTTTACCGCTTTCGCAAGGCGTGCTTCTCATGCCGCTCATTGGTCGAATCGATGGTCCTCGTGCCGAGCGGATCATGCAGGTGCTTTTGGAGGCGGTGACCGAACAATCGGCGCGGGTGGTATTGCTCGATGTGACGGCATTGCCGACGGTGGATGCCGAAGTGGCCCCACATTTGGTAAATGCGGCATCGGCGGTGCGCTTGCTTGGAGCAACGGCGGCGCTGGTTGGAGTGCGGCCCAATTTGGCGCGAACGATCGTGGCGGGAGGCGTGGATTTGGGCGGCATTGTGACGCTTGCGCGCCTGGAAGATGGTTTGCGTTATGC
>CAYSYX010001120.1:0-1761 GCA_964435055.1 uncultured Polyangium sp.
GTCCCGCTCTCGCCCGTGATCAGCACTGTCGCGTCCGTGGGCGCGACTTTCACGATGCGCGAGAGCACCTCCCGGATGGCTTGCGATCGCCCGATGATGTTCTCGAACTTGTAACGTTCGCGAAATTCGGTGGCGAAGAGCGAGACTTGGTTTGTCAGTCTGCGACTCGCGATGGCCCGCTCGACTTTGACGAGCAGCTCTTGTTCGGTGAAGGGTTTCTGAATGTAGTCGAAGGCGCCCAGACGCATCGCTTCGACGGCACTCTCGATCGTGCCGTACGCGGTCATCACGATGACTTCGGTGGTCGTGTGCGCTTCTTTGATCGCACGTAAAACACTGATGCCATCCGTACCGCCCATGCGTAGGTCGGTCAGGACGAGGTCGTAGGCTCCTTTGGAACCTCGATCGGCGCCTTCTTTTCCGTCTGCTGCTTCGTCGACTTCGTATCCGCCACTGCGGAGCATCATCGTCAGCGTCGTGCGCATGTTGCGCTGATCATCGACGACCAGAATTTTAGCCATCATGTCCCCCGACAAGAATCAAGCGTGCGCATCTTGCCTCGTTGTCGGCGCAGCAAACAAGGAAAGAATGGGGCGGTGTCAGGGAGCCGTGAGTTGCCGTGACAAATAGAGCGCTTCGCCAAGCTGTTTGATGAGCCCGAGCTGGGTTTCGAGAAAGTCGATGTGGGCTTCTTCGCCGCGCAGGATGCCGCGCAGGATGTCTTCACTGGCCGAGTCGCCTTTTTCGCGACACAGGGCGATCGAGGCGCTCAAACGAGCCACCGCTCGGTATTCCAGATCGAGGTCGGCTTGGATTTGTTCGGGAACGGTTTGTCCGATCGAAAGTTTGTCCAGGCGCTGCAAGTTGGGCAAACCCTCGAGGAACAGGATGCGCTGAACGAGCTGTTCGGCGTGGCGCATCTCGTCGATCGATTCGTTGCGATTCTGTTTGGCGAGGGCGAGGTAGCCCCAGTTCTCGCACATCTTTGCGTGCATGAAGTACTGGTTGATGGCGACGAGTTCGGCCGCGAGTACTTCGTTGAGCGCGTTGATGACGTCCGTATTGCCCTTCATGGAACACCTCGACCTGAGAAAAAACCAAACATCGACCGCAAGGCAGGAACCGAGTGCGAGTCGAAGTAAGGCGAACCCTATCCAAAAGCAGGTGCGAGGGCGAGGGGCGATCGCAAGAAAATGCAGACCGCTTGGTCGGGAAAAACCGCGTGTTGAAATGGATTGTCGACTTCAGCGAGCGGTCAGACGGACGGGAGCAGGGCCGCGGAGTACGTGCGAAATCGTCGGGACGCACAGGGCGATTCTTTCGTCGCGGATCCGTCGAGAATGGAAGCAACAGTCGAACGGCACGTACCACAGCGTGATCCTGCGCCGGTTTTTTCCATGATCTCGGTTGGTGAAGACAATCCCGACGCAGCAGCATCGCGGATGTCTTTTTCCGTCACGGCCATGCAAATGCAGACGTACATGGGTGCCCTACCTGGTTACGAGTGACGAACGCTTGTTGAGAATAGCTTTCAAATTCGATTTCGTCAACAGGCGGGCGATCGCGGGGAAACCGGGCCCAGGGTGTAAGCTGGACAAGGTGCCGGGGACTTTCGTGGGGTGAGCCGGCGCTCCGAGAAAAGGTGCCAGGCTCCTTTGTGGAGGTGGGACGGCGGCGCTTTGCAAGGTTCGCCTTTGTGCTGAAGCTGTCAGCAGATTGTCTTGGTACCAATTCAGCATTTGCACCCGGTCGAATTGGAAG
>CAYSYX010001121.1:0-1751 GCA_964435055.1 uncultured Polyangium sp.
TTTCCTACCAGATCCGCGATGAACGTCGTGTGGTAGCCCTCGTTCGCTCCGCCTTCGACCACGCCGTCGCCCGGTTGAATCAGCGTCGCGAGAATGCCGAGCGTCGAGAATTCGTAGGCTCCGCGAAAATGTACCGTCCAGCCCACGAGCGAGTTTGGCGAACCGATCCAAGGCACGCGCACGCCGAACGTTTTGGGATACGCGTAACGTCGCTCGTGGATCTCGCGGAGGATCGGTTGGGGAACCAGAGCACGTTGAAGTCGGGTCACTCCACGCACGGGCACGTTGCGCAAGAGTTCGGCGGCAAGCAGGCGAGGTTGCGCGAGCATCTTGGACAAGACGTACTTCAGAGGTCGCGGAAAGTCTAAGCTCGGCGGCTCGGCTTTCGCGACTTGTAGGAAAGGTGGCCCGGGTCGGCCGGCGGTGATAATGCCGCGCCTGGCTCGTTTGTGACGGATCTTGGCAGATTCGCAGCACGTCGAGCGTTGTTGGCTCCGTATGGTCAAGTTCGCTCAAGGGTCACCTCAACGTCGTCGTTACGTCGCCTTCACGGCCATCGGCGCAGCTCTTCTCGCGACCCTCGTGCATGGATCACGTCCCGCGCCGGTGAAGGAACGAGCCACCGCTCTGGCTTCGGAGCTCACGCGTCGAGGTGTTCCGACACGAGCGGAAGATGTGACGTTCGTCGATCCGCCTCGAGGCGTGTTTGGAGCGCTTGGAGCGACGAGTCGCGCGATCGTGCGGACGCCTCCTGCCGCGGGTGAACCCAACGATCTCTTCCTCGTGTACGCAAAGCTCTCGCCCGAAGGCGTGCTGCTCGATGTGGGCGGCATGTACAACGTCACGGAAACCAGCGGCGCGGATGAATCGGTTCCGTCCGTCGGCGGCGAACGTTTCGCGTATGTCGCTCAGCCGCTCGTCGCGGGCAGTCACGCGACCGTCCACGTGATCGATTTGTCCGGACAATCCTCGAATTTGGACGACTTTTCGCGCCTTGAAAAAGCGCAGCTGTCGATCACGAACGCGCAAGACACGGGGCAGTTTCGCGGTATCGGGAAGCGAACCTTTGCCGTTTCGCAAGACGAACCCGCTGCGGGAGATGCGGCTCATGGTGCCGAGAAAAACCCGGAGACGGAACCGGCGGTCGCTGATTCCAAAGGGACAAACGAAGCGGAGCCTCCGGTTTCACGCGTGCGTTGCACGCTCGAAGGCGACACGCTCGTCGTGACGGATGAAGGTCGACTGGCTCGCGTGGATCTGGCGGGAGCAGCGCAGCTTCCGCCGTGGCTCAGCGTGGTCGATCAAGAAGTGGCGCGGCCGGGAAACCTCGTGACGTGGGCCGTCGATCGCGTGCGTGATGTCGTGGGTGACGAAGCCATGCAAACCGTGAAAGCGGTTGCGTTCACGGGCCTCGAAGTGGTCATGCGCCAGCGCGAAGACATGCGTGGCGAGAGCGCGGCGGCCGAAGACATCGCGAAGGACTTGGGACAAGAGACGTTGGCCGAGCCGACGCGGGTCATTCCGACCGATCCGGAAATCGGTTGGCCTCCGGCGCCGCTCGATGCGTGGATCACTCCGGCACTTCCCGGCGAAGGCGTGTGGAATCCGCAAGACAAGGATCCGTTTGTCCGTCGCGTGGAGGGTTTGCCCCCGGCGTTTCTCACGACGTACATTCGTCCGGACAAATCTCGCAAGACGACGCGTGTGTTCATCGCGCTCTGGGATCCGCGGCAAGTCGAGCTGCACATGAT
>CAYSYX010001122.1:0-1747 GCA_964435055.1 uncultured Polyangium sp.
CGCTACTACAATTAGGAGAGACAATTTTGCTCGATCACCCAACCATCGATCAGCTGTGCGCGCTCGGCCACCAGGGCATGGCGAAGGCCTTCACCGAACTCGACGCCTCGAGCGAGGCCAATGCGCTTGGCCATCGCGAGTGGCTGGGATTGCTTCTCGATCGCGAAGCATCATGGCGACGCGACAAGCGCCTTGCCGCGCGCCTGCGTTACGCGAGGCTTCGCCAGCAGGCCTGCGTCGAAGACGTCGATTATCGCTTTCCACGTGGTCTCGATCGCGCGCTGTTCCAAAAGCTCGCCCAAGGCGACTGGATCGCCGCTCACGATAATCTGACCCTTGTCGGCCCGACCGGCGTGGGCAAGAGCTGGCTGGCCTCCGCGCTCGGCCACAAGGCGTGCCGCGACAACCGGTCGGTGCTCTATCAGCGTGTCCCCAGGCTGTTCGAGGATCTTGCGCTCGCCCGCGGCGACGGCCGTCATCCGCGCCTGCTGCGCAATCTCGGCCGCACCGACCTCCTGATTTTGGACGATTGGGGCCTGGAGCCGCTCGACGCCGCCGCTCGGCACGATCTTCTCGAAATCCTCGAGGAACGTTACGGGCGCCGATCTACGATGGTGACCTCGCAACTGCCGATCGAGCGTTGGCACGAGATCATCGGCGATCCGACCTACGCCGACGCCATCCTGGATCGGCTTGTCCACAATGCCCACCGCATCGAACTCGCCGGCGAAAGCATGCGTCGCACCCGTTCCCGGCAAGCTCAGAAAGGTTGACCGACACCCATAGCCGATGCCAGAAAATCAGCGTGCTGGAAGGACCGCGTCCCCGGGCGAATTGAAATCGGAGCCGTGGGCGAAATCAAATCGGAATGCCGGGCGACATAAGATCGGAATACCCGGGCGACTTCGTCGGAATCCGCAGAAAAGTTGATCTGGCGTCGATCGATCCCATGGCGAGGAAAAAACCCCGACGGGATAAAGCAGTGCTTCGACTCGAGAGATCGATCCCTAATTGCAACGCTTACGACATAAGATCTGACGGCGACGCCGTTTACGAGGGAATGAGTATCTTCGCTGTTACCTTTCCTCAGGTCGACATGCTCAGTGGGGACATTGAAAAAGAGCCGCTGGCCTATCCATGCAGAATGACGACAAAATTTCACGCCCGAGACAATGGTTTGTCCCTTTATTATACGGATTGCGATCTAAATCAGGGCGGCTCAGGAGGCTTTATCTTAGGGCGACCTGGGCTCGGAAAAAACCTGTTTGTGATGGGTATTCTGATCCGCGCGGGTGAATCGAACAAGAATGGCTTACCGTATTCTGAGTCCGACAAGAATTTTGCTTTAGCACTCGGGGTGGACGGAGATGTCCCTTCGATGCTGCAGAAGAAATGAACTAAACCACCACGTCGCCACCAGCGCTTAAGCAGCGGGCGGAGGCACGCAATGCCTCGTGGGCGCGGAAAGACTCTTGATGATGGGGCGCATTAGAACTTGCATCCCTTTGTGTTGGCGCGTTTCGTGACGCGCTCGCTCGCGTCCATGCCACAGTCAGCAGCGTGATCGCGGCAGCGGCTGGAGAAGCGTCTGCTGCCAAATTGCGGAAACGGGCTCGCTTTCTCAAACTATCTTGCCGACCGCCGAAGCGAAGTCGAAAGCGCCCTCAAAGAAGAAGTTCAGCCGCTCTTCCAGTTTAGAGCGTTTTTCGATCAGTATGGATCATACCCGCACGCGATGAAGTAGTTT
>CAYSYX010001123.1:0-1740 GCA_964435055.1 uncultured Polyangium sp.
ACATCGTTCGGACTGACGCACACGGCAGCGGGGAAACCCTGGTACCCGAGCTGACTTGGTTTGCCCCCGCGTTTGCGCGTATCGTCGCGGACCCAAGCATCGATGCGATCGGTGCCGATACCGGAAACGACGCGCGCAGCGACGGTGGCCAACGTGAGCGCCGCGACGCGTCCGGCGAGACGTAATGACTGGATCGAGCGTGGTCCGTGAATTTCAACCGACATGACGGGGCACGATGTCGACGCCGTCGTCCGTCGTCCAATACCATTTTGGTATGCCTGCGCGAAGGGCTTGGCAGCACGTCGAAAGCATGGTAGCGATGCCGCATGAGCCTTTCGCAGCTCGAGTATTTCGTCGCCGTCGCCGAAGAAGGAAACTTGACGCGCGCCGCAGCTCGTTTGCACATCTCGCAACCGCCGCTCACGCGACAAATTCGCAACCTCGAGCAGGAACTTGGCGTATCGCTTTTCGAACGAACGGCGCGAGGGGTTCGTCTCTTACCCGCCGGACAAACGATGCTCGAACACGCACGAGCCATTTTGGCGCAGGTCGATGCGGCGGTACGCGCCATCGCCACCCCGCCCGTTCGGAACACGACGCATGGCTGATACGGCTGCCGGTCAAACCTCGGAGACGGTCAACGATCCTCGGATTGGATCGACCTTGGCCGATCGTTATCGCATCGTGGCGCCGCTCGGTGAAGGCGGCATGGGTACGGTGTATCGCGGGGTTCACGAAGCATTGCGACGACCGGTCGCGATCAAGTTCTTGCAGCAGAAGATTCACGGCAATCGAGAAATGGCGGCGCGTTTTGAACGTGAAGCCGTCACGGCCGCGAATTTGCGGCATCCGAACATCGCCGACGCGATCGATTACGGAAGTTTGCCCGATGGAACCCTCTACCTCGTCATGGAGCTCGTCGAGGGAATGCCATTACGCAAAATCATCCCGCCGGGTCAAGGTATGCCGGTGGATCGCGTCTTGCGAATCGTCGAGCAAATGGCTTCGGCGCTTGATTTGGCGCATTCGATGGGCATCGTGCATCGGGATTTGAAGCCGGAGAACATTTTGGTATTCGATCGCGGTCCCGAACGGGATGTCGTCAAGATCATCGATTTCGGCATTGCCCGAATCAACAGCGCGACGTTCGGGGCCAATCCGACCGCATTGACGCAAGCCGGCGCGATCTTCGGAACACCGCAATACATGGCCCCCGAGCAGATCATGGGACAACCCGTCGACGGCCGGGCGGATCAATATGCAATGGGCATCATTGCATTCGAAATGCTCACGGGGACGCAGCCATTCACGGGCGACAATTTCGCCGAGCTCGTCATGAAACACGTGGGAGCGCCCGCGCCGTCGTCATCGGAGCGAGCAGGGCACGTGCCCCCCTCGGTGGATGCCGCGATTTCGCGAATGATGTCGAAATTGCCCGACGAACGATTCGGTTCCGTCACCGAAGCGTATCGCGCCATGACCATGACCGAAGCGCCGGCACCGCAATCATTGCCCGGCGTTTCCCAGCGCGCCGTCGGCACGGTCATCATCCACACGACGGGCGTCAATACCGCAGTCCCGGCGAATACCCAACAGGTCGCATTTGCAGCGACGATCGCCCCGGGCGAACAACCTTTGCTCACGAAAACGTTGCCTTCCGCGACGCCCACCCCGCCGTTTCACACAACAAACAAGTTTCGTCTCTTGGTGAGCGGCGTCGTCGGCCTCATCGTACTTCTG
>CAYSYX010001124.1:0-1740 GCA_964435055.1 uncultured Polyangium sp.
GTCATTACGCATTTGCACGGCGATCATGTCGGAGGTCTCGAGCAATTGTTGTTTTATCGGCGTTTCGTCGTGGGGCGAAAAGTCGAATTGTATGCATGTCGCGATGTATTGGCGGGGCTTTGGTCCACGCGCCTCGCGGGAGGCATGGATACGCTCATGCACGCCGACGGATCTCGGGCGCATTTGACGCTCGAAGATTACGCGGACGTCATCCCGCTCGAAGAAGGACAAACCCGTATCGGCGATTTGACGCTCGAATGGCGACCGACCATCCACCACATTCCCACGTCGGCATTACGGCTGTCGAACGGTGGTCAGGCGTTTGGTTACAGTGCGGATACGGCGTTCGATCCGACGCTGATTGAATGGCTTTCGGCCGGCGATCTATTTTTCCACGAAACGAATTTGGGTATTCACACGCCGCTCGCATCGCTCGAGGCGTTACCCGAACCCGTGCGCCGAAAAATGCGCCTCATTCATTATCCGGACTTCCACGACGTCGAGCAATCTCCCATTCCATGCGTGCACGAGGGAGATCGGCTCGACGTCTGAAAGCATTCTCAGGCCAAATCAACGGTGGTGTTCGCCGCGTGCTTCGCCACCTTTTCGCCCGATTTGGGCCATGTGGGCACGATCGCTGGAAACAGCTTCACCTCCTTTTCGTCCAATTTGAGCCATGTGTTCCCGGTCTTGGCTCACCCGTTCACCACCTTTGCGACCAATTTCGGCCATGTGTTTGCGGTTTTGACTGACGACCTCACCGCCCTTTTTTCCGGCCAATCGCGCTTCATCCGGCGTGAATTCATGGGCGGTGCCTTTTTCATGCGCGGCCCGTCCACCTTTGCTGGCAATCGCGCGCTGTTTGTCCCGCTCCATTGCCGCAAATCCTCGTTGCGATGCCGGCTTGCGCTCCGTCTGCGGTTCGACGTCTTGCGATGCCGTTTCCGCCGCCTCCGAAGGCTCGTTCGACGCTTGCTCGGCAATCATTTCCGCCGTTTCGCCATCTTGCGGCGGGTCGCCCGCCGGAATTTCGTTGACCTTTTCATTACCTTCTTGGCGCTCACGGTCACTCATGAAACCCCTCCTCCATTACGTGACGCTGCTCGTGACGACGAGACAGAGTCGAATTGATCTCGCTCATTGCTGTTGTGCCGATTGAGGCGACGTCAAGTCGCGCTCGGTTCGTCCGAACAGGCATGCTTTGCCACGACGAACGAGCGTCGTCGACCAATTTGCGAAATTTACCGGTCAAATCGATAACAAATTGACCATGGCAAACTGACTGTACTCCGGCAAACTGTTCGTCGCGCTCGCTCGATGGGTAAAACATGTTCAATCCGCTTCAATCATCAAAGGTGGGGCCAATCAAGGATCCCGTAGCGGACGATTGGCTGGAAGAACGCCGTACTGGAGCTCGGTTGTTACGGCGGTGTTTTGAATATGCGTGCTTTTGAAAGATAGATGCCCGCGTTTTTCGGGGAAATATATGAGTTTGGCGCAACAGACGGGTTTTTCGGATTTCAATACCGCTGCGGCGGAAGCCGGTTCGCGCCCGCTCGTGTGGTCCACGTGCCTGAACATCAGCGTACGGGGTGACAAACTCTGCCGTGCGCGGTGAAGAGACAGGAACTTGGTCCGTGAAGAATGCGCGTTGGCGTGGGAGGAGGGTGAGCAATCATTGCCCGCATGTGCTGGGATGCGGCACGAGGTCATGCGCGGACAGGATGCGTTGCACCGACG
>CAYSYX010001125.1:0-1736 GCA_964435055.1 uncultured Polyangium sp.
GCGGCGTATCGACCTGCGGACATCTTCAAGTCGCTCGATGGAAAGACGGTCGAGATCATCAACACCGATGCCGAAGGTCGACTCGTGCTCGCGGACTGTCTCGCGTACGCGCGTTCGTTGAAGCCGGATCTCATCGTCGACAACGCGACGTTGACGGGCGCATGTGTGATCGCGCTTGGCACGACGGTGTCGGGCTTCTTCTCGAATCGGGATGAAGTTGCCGAGCAGTTCCGAACTGCGGCGCGAAGTGCGGGTGAAGCGATGTGGCAATTGCCGCTCGTCGAAGAGCTTCGCGAAGGACTGAAGAGCGACTGGGCGGACCTCAAGCACACGGCGGATCGCTGGGGCGGGGCCATCTCGGCGGCGCTGTTCTTGCGTGAGTTTGTCGGGGATACACCCTGGGTTCACGTCGACATTGCGGGCCCGTCGACGGCGGCGAAGCCGTACGGCGTGTACGCGAAAGGCGGAACGGGTCACGGCGTGCTCACGTATCTGCGATTGATCGAGCAGTTGGCCCAGAGTTCGTCGTGAACCTGCGGCGGAAACTGAATCGCGCCATGTCGCGCGCGATCGCCGATTTCCAAATGATTGCGGACGGCGATCGCGTGCTCTGCGCGGTGTCGGGCGGCAAAGACAGCTACGCGATGCACGACTTGCTCGTGGATTTGGCGAAGCGAGCTCCCGTTCGATTCAGCGTCGTTGCCGTCAACATTGATCAAGGACATCCCGGTTATCCCGGACATCTGTTGCGCGACTACATGGCTTCGAAGGGCCACGAGTTTCGCATGGTCAATGAAGACACGTACTCGATCGTCACCGACAAGATTCCAGAAGGAAAAACCTACTGCTCTCTGTGCTCGAGGCTCCGTCGCGGCATCCTCTACAACCTCGCCGTCGAGATGGGCTGCACGAAGATCGCGCTCGGTCATCATCGCGACGATGCGATCACGACACTCATGTTGAACCTCGTCTTCTCCGGACAGCTCAAGGCGATGCCGCCGAAGCTCATCTCGGATGATCGTCGCAACGTCGTCATTCGTCCGTTGATCTACTGCGCGGAAGAAGATCTCGCAGCGTTTGCCGAGGAACAAAAGTTCCCGATCTTGCCCTGTGATTTGTGTGGTTCGCAGGAGAACCTCCAACGCAAAGCGATCAGCAAGATGCTCGCGGATCTCGATGCTCGTTCACCCGGAGCGCGACGCAAC
This sequence comes from uncultured Polyangium sp., assembly GCA_964435055.1. GTDB lineage: Bacteria > Myxococcota_A > Polyangia > Polyangiales > Polyangiaceae > Polyangium. The sequence goes on from CAYSYX010001125.1 coordinate 1,206, forward strand.
ATGTTGGCGGCGTTGGGCAACGTTCGACCGAGTCATCTCTTCGACAAGGGGTTGTGGTCGAAGCTCGGGCTCGAGGTGGCGTCGGAAGAAGATGCAGCAGGTGAGACGGGATTGAGTGACGACGACGCCGAAGGGTTTGTCCCATTGGAACGTCTCGTGAATCGTGTATCGTAGTGTTGGGCCAGATGGTGCAGCAGACCGAGCGATCGAAAGGTGTGGACGTCGAAGCGGAGTCGGGGGCGACGCGCGGTTCGATCGTACCTGCATCGAAAGCGAATGCGGTGCGCGTGCAGCTTGCACCGGGGCTCGAGATTTCCGATGCGACGGGGCAGACGTTGCTCGCAGCGCTCGTGGCTTGGTCCGCGACGGTGGCGCCTGCGGTGCTTTCGAGATCGTCACCGCGGAGTGCGTTTCTGGTCGCGATGCTTGCGCTCGTTGCGGGACTCGCGGGACCGATGATGCGTTCGTACCGTCCGATCATCTCTCTTAATGTCTGCAATTTGAAGTACGTCACTTTTTTATTCAGTTTTG
>CAYSYX010001126.1:0-1736 GCA_964435055.1 uncultured Polyangium sp.
TTTGAATCTTGTCCAAAAGTTTGAGCGATGAATCGATCAGCGGTTCGCGGTCGTTCGGGTCACGATCATTCGGATCTGTAGAACGGACGACTAGTGCGTGGGGGCGACCGTAAAGCGCTCGCCCTGGCGTTGATGGACCATACCTTCGCAAACCGGCAACCAATAATTCACGTTTTCCCGCACCTCTCGCCCAGTCCTCAAAAAATACCTTTTGTTTTGTCATACCTGGATAGGGTAGAGGACACATTGCAAGGCTATCCATGCACGCTGGCCACCACGGCTTATGCGACGCGATTGCCCTGATTGCTCGAGCTGCCTCGACCACGCGAGATGATTGGTTCCATGGTTGCCAGTGTCGACGTTTTACCGGTGCATGCGCGTTCATCACATCCATTACGAGTCTGTTGTCCGACGACAACGATCTCAACTCGATATTTAATGGGATGTGCGTGTAATCGGCCCTTGCGCCATTAAAAACGGCTAGTGGTACAAGACGCTGATGCAGTTGCCACTGGCTTGCTATGGTATCGCTCCGGTTTGAGATCAAGACCCGCAGGGTACGCTCATCCCTATGGATTTTTAACGTGCCTCCATTCCTAAGGAGCAGCGACGGAAAGCACATGCTCGTTCTTGCGTCGCTATCACGCGAATCCAAATCATGCAATACTCCGGACCCGTCAATACGATATTGTTTCGAAGTACCCAGACTGGCAAGCAGCGAAATTGTCCTGCACCAAGAAATGAACCTTGTTGGATCCGAAAGCTCGCGGATTGCAGCCTGATGCAAAGGCAGGTCTTTCACTCCTTCTTCAAGAGGAATGTCGAGTAGTCGTTTCTGCGAGCCCACAGTAAACCCGTCGAGGTAACTTTGTGCCGACGGCGGACACATCAGTGTAGCCGTCAGCATCTTCCGAACGACGCATACAAGGCCGCTAATCGAATTACGGACAAACCATGCCCGCAATGCTTCGAGGTGCTCGACGAAGTCTGCTCTAAGTGAATGGAGGTCCCGAGCCATTCGTTCGTGCGCATATTTTTCATTCCAATCGACTAGCGACGGGTCGATCGGCGCGGTCGTAATTAGGCGAATATCCGCTTCCAGTCGTCTCCGACTATCCTCATCACCATTCATGGCATATCGTAACGTGCGCAATGCGAGTTCACGCGACGCCTCGACTTTTTGCCCGAGGCTGACTGGTCCCGGATTTGTTGCAAAATATTTTTCGAGTGCTTCTTCTGCGATTGTAAAGCAGTCCGCTGGGGCTGATTCCTCGAATGTTCTGGGGCCCGATATCAGAAGTTGATGCAAGTTTGTCTTTCCTGCAACGATTGATGTCCCTAGCGTTGGCAACTCGCGCTCATCGGGATCATCCAAGCTCGAATCAAACATGCGCCATCTGCCACGCACACCGTAAGCAATGAGTTCCGCTTCGGATTGTTGGAAAAGTCGTTCGTGCTCGGAATCTACCCAAATGGTTGCACGATCGAGCAACACCGCATTTCCTGCTGGCACAACGTGCCCTGACAACACCACAGCGCCAGGCAACATTCCACGTAGCGGCTTTATGATTTGCTCGTGCGTACGGTCTGTTCCTTCATTCAGCGCTTCCCACTGATTTAGCGCATCTTGGCGGGCGGCTTTGATGGTATCGTTCCATCGGAGTTGGAGGTCGGCACTTTTTTCACTGCATTTGGTTTTCAGGCCATTTAGGATATCTTTTGGCAGGGCCCCAGGG
>CAYSYX010001127.1:0-1734 GCA_964435055.1 uncultured Polyangium sp.
CGTCCGTCCCGTCTCTTGCCTTTTGCTTTTCCGTCCCGGCTCCGGCCCGGCGGCAGGCCCGTTTCTGGCGGCGCATCTTCTCGGGATGAACATTTGCGGCGCTTCTGCCTCGCGCCCCGGCGGCGGAGTTGAAGGGCGGGTCGAGATACACGAGATTGACCGTCTTGTCCTTCAAGTAGCGGCGGAGGATGCCGAGGTTGTCGCCGTAGTAGAGCGTGCCCATTGGAGCGGGGAGGCGGCGCGGCTTTCGACGGAGTGCAAGCCCGTGAATTTCAGAACGCTCGTTCAGTCAATGATTCCCATGAAACCCAACGCTGCTTTGAAGTCCGCCGCCAAGTCCGCCGGCCGCCTTGTTCCAAATTCCACCGCGCTTTCCCGCCGTGCGTTCATGGGCTGGACCGCCGCCGCCGCGTTCGCCGCCGGGTTGTTTCCGCAGGTCGTGCCGTCGAGCGTGCTCGGCGCGGACGGCGCGGCGCCGAACAGCCGGATCAACGTGGGCTTCATCGGCGTCGGCTCGCACGGGCTGGCCTGGAACCTGCCGCCGTATTTGCGCCACAAGGACGCGCGCGTGGCGGCGGTGTGCGAGGTCGATGCCACGCGGCTTTATCGCGCGAAGGAAACGGTGAACGAGCGCTATGACAACGAGGATTGTTTCGCCACCAAGGATTTCCGCGAGTTGCTCGCGAAGAAGGACATCGACGCGGTGATGATTTCCACGCCCGACCACTGGCACACGTTGATCAGCCTTTACGCCATCCGGGCCGGCAAGGACGTGCAGTGCGAGAAGCCGACCATGAGCATCCACGAGGGCCGCGTGCTGGCCGAGGCGGTGCGCAAACAGAAGCGCGTCTTCCAGACCAGCACGGAGGATCGTTCGGTGCCGGAATATCACCGCATGGCGGAATTGGTCCGCAACGGGCGCATCGGCAAGTTGCAGCGCATCGAGGTGATTTTGCCCAGGCAACCCGTCGATCCCGGTGACACCACGCCGGTGCCGGTGCCCAAGGCGCTGGATTACGAGATGTGGCTCGGCCCCGCGCCGTTCAAGCCGTACACGAAGGATCGCACGCATTACACGTTCCGTTGGATTTCCGATTACTCGGGCGGGATCATCGCCGACTGGGGCACGCACTTGTTCGACACGGCGCAATGGGCCAACGACACCGAGCGCAGTGGCCCCGTCGAGATCGAGGGCAAGGGCACGTTCTGGGAAGGCGGGCTTTACGACACGGTCAAGGATTACGACCTGACGTATCGCTACGCCAACGGCGTGGTGATGACGTGCAAGCCCGGCACGCCGAGCATCAAGTTCGTCGGCACCGACGGCTGGGTGGGCAACAAGGGTTGGCGTGCCAAGGTCGAGGCCAGTTCCAAGGAAATCCTCGAATCCAAGATCGGTCCGAACGAACTCCATCTCTACACGAATCCCCAGGGCGAGCACGACGACTTCCTCCAGTGCGTGCGCAGCCGGAAGGATCCTTATTTCCCGGTCGATATCGGGCACCGCGTCTCGACGCTGTGTCATCTCTCGAACATCGCCATCAAGCTGGGCCGCAAATTGAAATGGGACCCGGCCAGGGAAGTGTTCGCGGGCGACGACGCGGCCAACGCGCTGCTCGACATCAAACGCCGCGACCCGTGGCAATTGCCGAAGGTTTGAGCGCGGGGACGATGCAGTAGGTCCGGGTGGAACGGCCAACCTGGCCGTTCTCGGCGGCAACTTGCCGCCGAGTC
>CAYSYX010001128.1:0-1729 GCA_964435055.1 uncultured Polyangium sp.
TGTTCGGCTGGATCGTCAGCGCCTTCTGGCCCGTCTCGACGGCATCCTCGTACCCGTCGAGCGTTGCGCGCAACGAGTGCTCTCCGGGCAGCGCGAACATCCAGAACGACGCGAGATCGCGGCTCAATGGGCTACCATCAAAGGTGAGCGTTGCGCCCGCATGGGAGACCTCGACGTTGACCCAGGTCGTCGAAGCTTTCGCCTTGTCGTAGGCCGCAGCGACCTCGCGCCGCTCCTGCGCCGACGCGCGTTGCCCGCGTTCGAAAGCTGCGTGCAGCGCTTCCGCAGCACTCTCGAGGTGCCCAAGCTTCATGAGTACGAGTCCGTAGCGCCCCAAGATGACGGGATCCTGTCGCCTCTTGAGCGCTGCCTCGTAGGCCAGCGCTGCCTCGACGTTTCGCCCGAACGCACGCGCACGCTCAGCCTTCTCGACGAGCGCTGAGAACTCGATGTCAAGATCTTCGGCAGTTTGCGTTTGGTGTGCGGGTACGTCGGCTCTCGTGACACTCGAAGTGCACAGACAAACACCGACGACGAAACCGACGGCACGAAGCATTGCTCAATCTTGTGCGGACTTGTCGAGTCGCGTCAAGGCTTTATTCGCCGCACAGAAGGTGGATGGATCACCGGAGGTGCATTGGGCTTGTATGAAAGTTTGGACGCCGGTGGTTGTACAGGCACAGGTTTGTCGACGATCTTTTTTGGCGCGGACATGACACGAACACTGGGCAGAGAAGCAGGTATCGGTTTGCCCGTAGGTGTGTCAGGAAACACGATTGGTTTGTCCGACGGTAAATTTTGTTTGTCTTGCTGATACATTGCGTGTTTAACGGCAGCTCGCATTTCACCGGCACTGTCCGTGCGTGGCTGCACCGCTGATCTTGTCGGCACGAAGAGCAGGAAAGCAATGATCGCGCCGGTGATCTGACCCGTGTAATGCGATAATTTGTCTGGCTGGATCCATTGCCATGCACCGTGATTCGACGAAGTAGCGTCATTGCAGCTTGTTTCGACGGGCGGCATCACGGAAAGAGCGCTTGTTGTAATGCATTGGGCCAGGTGATTGCGGGCTCGTTGGTAGCATTTCTGGCTTGCTGCTTCCGAAATGCCCAATTCCTTCCCAATTTCGGCATGCGACATATCGTCGACAACGTGAAGCATGACGACTTGCCATTGCTGTTCGGTGAGGCCGTGCGTGGCGTTCGAAAGCTGACATCTCGCTTGTAGCCGCCGCACGCACCATTCCGGCGATGGCCCCGCTGCGGCATATTCGTTCACATTGGGGTGATTCTCGGAAAAGCGTGCGACAAACCGCTTTGCATCGCGTAAGTACCGATAAATCACGTTCCGGGCGACACCGCGAGCCCACTTATCCAAGGGCCCTTTTTCTGGTTGATACTTGCCAATGCTCGCGACGACCTGGGTCAACACTTCTTGCACGAGGTCGTCGACATCCTGGCGCTTCACACTGAATTGGCGGCAAACGGCGGCGACATATTTTGCGATTTCGGCACGAAAGCCTGGCTGCTCAACGAGTCGAAGGGCAGTAGCGGTGGCGGGCATGCAGGACCTCCAGGCTACGCCGTTCTCCGATGGGTGAAAAGTCGGACGCAGAATTTTTTTTGCAACCATGGCCACGTGTGTGAGAAAACCGCAACCGATGAAGCTCGACTACCTGAATGGCCGCACCGACATGGAGATCAGGGCAGCTCTGCTCAATGGCTTGAGT
>CAYSYX010001129.1:0-1710 GCA_964435055.1 uncultured Polyangium sp.
GGGAGTCAAACGTTATGAAACGATGGTTTTGGCTCACGCCACTTGTCAGCGCGGTAGTCACGGTCTCATGCAACCTTTTCGGTGGGCATTGTGAATACGAGGACAGCTTCGTCGACGCGCGCGTAGTAATCGGCGCCCCTGAACAAGGGCAATCAAATTGCGCGAACGATCCTGTGCGCGTCACGGTCTTGTGGGACGACCATAGCTATGACTTGACGACCAGCGACGAGAGAAATCCTCCCCTCTCTTATCTCGGCGCACTCGGTATCGTCGACGGCGGACTTGTACGCATCAATCCATGAAGAGACGAGCGGGACATGTTCTCCGTTGATTGTATCGCTCGCGGATGCCGACTTCTCGGTATGCGAAGCTCAATGCGATGCAGCGCCATCATGCCCAGCTTCCACGCCGATGAAAGGAGCAAGCTTCACGGGGAGTTTGTCGTGCTACTACAACGAACACCTCGATTGTCCGCCGGATCAAGGCTTGATGACTTATTACGATTGCGTCAGCGGCACGTGGACCGTTCGTCAGGAAGGCTATTGCTGGATCTGTGTCACGGATTGTCAGTTTCCCGATTGCGCTCACGTTTGCTCCAAACTCCTGGCCACGCCCATCCTGCACAATAAGGTCACCTTCTGCGATGATATAGCCAAGATGCTCTACAAATCATTGTGGACTTGCATGTGCGTACCCAGCAATTCTTGCGAGCCTGCATGCAACACGTCGCCATCGGGTGACCCCTCGTTCTGCGCCGGTGGATCGCTCTCGATGGAATGTGCGCAATGCCTAACGACAGCTTCGCCACCGGGCTGCGCCGAGCAGCGCAATGCATGTCAGGTTGGCATGTGATGATGGAATATGGACACGACGATGACGCTCAGCGCTGCGCTTTCACTGGAAAATGCCCCAACCAGGTTGGCGGTCACCATTAGAAGTGGCCCACCTTCATTGCGAATAAGAAACCGATGGTGATTGACAGAAACGGGAGTCGGAAACGAATTGCGTTATGATTGAAAGAAAGCGTGGAGCGCTGGTACGCGTTTCGAATAGCGGGACCCCCCAAGGTAAGGGCGCGAATTTGCGCAATGATGCCAACGCCGTGGCTTCATAAGATTCGGTTTTACGTGGTACTGATCCCCACTGCCTCGATACGCTCATGAAACTCGCCCCAGTGCGCCGAGACAACTCGAAAGATGACGCTTTCCTCGGGATGGTGCCGTTCGTAATGGTATTCCGGCTCGTGCTCAGTGTGGCGTTCGGGCGAGTGGTGAACCTGTCAGCCATTCCGTCGAGAGCGTTCTTCCCGAAAGCTTGGACCCCACGTCGTGCCCATCCGCCGGAGCGTCCCGCCCCCGACAAACCGCCCCCACTTTCGCGCCCTGCACGAATCACGGCCCTTCGCAATACGCAAGCCACCGTATTCTCGTGTCAGGAATTTCCTGATGCTCACCCCTTGCCCGTAGGCGTCCGTTTGCGGCCCGATGACGGCGACCAGCTTGTTTGGGCCCCCGCGTCGTATACCATTGCGATGGCCCGGTTCCACGTTGCGCACGTTTTAACCCGCGCGTCCACCCTTCACCCCACCACCCACATCGCGCCCGCCGCGAGCAACGCAAGGCCCAGCCCGCCGCCCTGCGGCGCCTCCGTCGCCACCTGCACCTGCCCCGTCAACGTCGGCGCCGTATGCGCCGCGGCCAGCGCCGGCAA
>CAYSYX010001130.1:0-1706 GCA_964435055.1 uncultured Polyangium sp.
GCCCTCGGGAAATGCCGCGCCCCACGATTCTTTAACGAGAACGAAGGTGGGATCGGGGCGCAAGCGATCGGCGAGGTCCATTTCGCCTGTATCGAGGGGGCGTGTGGTTTCGGGGGCGCGGCGGAAGGTATGCTCCGCGGTGACTTCGCCCGTATCGGCATCCATGAACACGAGCGCTTCGCGATGCGCGACAATCACGAATTGCCGCGACGAACCTCGAGGTGCGGCCCAGAAAACGCCGCGCATGTTGTCCGCGACCGAGATGACTCGGTCCTCGACGACGGATTCGCCCAACGTGACGAGGTGCAGTTTGCCTTCTTCATCCAAAATGGCCGCACGATCTCCCGAAGGCGCCCACGCGAAAGCATTGAAGTCGCCGTCGTCCCAGCTGGGTTCGCGGGGTTTTACGTCAATCGAATAACGATATTTGTTGTCGTCGTAAATATGCACGCCCGGATCGGCCTTGTATTCGTTCTCCGCGGAGACCACGCCCGCCAAGCGCCATGTTTCGCCTCGTTTTCCCCAATGAAGTGCATTCATGCCCAAATGCATGGGCAAGTCCAGCGTCGGTAATCCTGTTTGTCCATCGTAAATGACGAGGCCCACGAGCGTATGCGCCAAGTATTTCCCGTCGGGACGATAAACCGCCGGCAATCCGACTTTGGCTACATAATCAAGCTCGCCGGTGTCGAGCGTAATCGCATAAGCGAACCCATGCGAATTGACGCAATGGACACGTTTTCCATCGGGCGAGGGCACGACGTGTTTGGCCGGTTCGAGGTGTCCATTTTCGAGTTTTTCGCGCATGGCTGCGGGGATCTCCGGCGCCATGATGCGTGTTGCGGGGGAATGGTTCGTTTTCGACGAACGCTTGCGCCCTTTCGTATCGAACGAGACCAGGACGCCGGGCACTTTGCTCAGGTCCCAGCAGGCGACGTAGGCTTGTTTTCCATCGGGTGAAACGCAGAACGCCGGAGGTCGACTCCAGCCGTCGGTGACATCGGCTTGGATGATGGGATCGGGTTTTTCGCCGAAGGGATCGAAGAGGCCGACGGAGTTGGTATTGAAGGCGACGGCGAGTTTTTCGTTGTCGTTTGTCCAATAGATACAATGAGGATATTCGGGCCAGCCGACGCCGCCGTCGATGGGGTCGAGCACGTTGACACAGCGGCCCATTTCGATGTCCCAAATGAGGATGGCTCCGCCGCGTTCGTAATCGTCGCCGACCCAGCTTCCGGTGGCGAGATACCGACCATTGGGGCTGATGGCAAAGGCGACGACTTCGGAAAGATGACCTTGCGAATGGACGAGCCGCGCGCCCAGCTTTTGCAGGATACGGACGGCGTGCGTATGCAAATCGCTCACGCCGAGCGCTTTTTCAGCGGCGAGCAGTTGGCTGCGTACGTCGGTCAGACTTTCGGCGGAGCTGAGGAGTTTGTCGAGGTTGATGATGGCGGACGTCATCGCGTGCGGAGGGTAACGCAGGTGGGGGGAGAAATGCCACCGAAAACGGAAGGGTGGGCGGAGAAGATCTTGGTGATGCGTCGTGCAGTCGAACTTGGGAGGCGGTTTGCATCGCGAGCCGCGCGTCGGGAGGCGGGGCCGACCACGGGCTATATTTGGCAGGAACGATAACGACGGCCAATGGTACGGAAAGAAAAACCCGGGTTCGAGGGACGCGAAACCGATACGTTTATTTCGTCGTC
>CAYSYX010001131.1:0-1703 GCA_964435055.1 uncultured Polyangium sp.
TTTACCACCCAGGCACGGAGCCGGGCAGGAAACAGGAGCGACAAGATGAGTCAGCTATCGTTTTCTCACGTTCCCATGGCGGGTTTTGCGGCATTTCAATCGACGATGCAGGGGCAACCATGGACGCAGGTCGATGCGTCGGCGTATGCGGATCCGAGCAAATCATTATGGGATGCCGGGCCGCTCGTTATGAGCAAAGTGCGTTTGCATCGAAGCATTCAGCAATTGCTCGTGACGATCCTCGGAGCGGGAGGCGCCCGAGCGTGTGATCGGCGCTGGGATGGGGCGCAAAAACAGCTCAATGGCTTGTTGGAGGCTTACGCAGAATCGAGTGACCCGGCCAAACGCGATGCGGCGCAACGATTACAGGGTTTGTTGCTGCTTGGCGGTGGTGTGGCGCAGACGTTGTTGCGTTATCAGGAGGAAGTGGATTTCGGTCGAAAACAAGTCGCCTTGGTTGCCTCGGATCAAGGTGCCGCGGATGTGACCTTGCTCGGGCTTGGGCCGGCGATCAATGAAATCGCGGTGGCGACGGAGGCGTTGGCCACGGTGATTGGTCATGGTGAAACGGTCGTACCTCCGCATGCGCGGCGAGCGAAAGCGGTGGCGGCGTGTGTGCAGACGTTTGGCGCGGTCGCCGAAGGTTTGGCATGGCTTATCGATCAAGGTGGCGACGGCGCCGAACGTGCCATTGCGACGGAGCTGTACGCCTCATTAAACGAATTGGTCGCTCGGTATGCGGTGCCGAAGCGTGAATCCGCGCCCATCGAAGCGGCTCCACCGAGCGTGCATTGAGGACCAACGCGCGACGTTGGGGGGCGTTGCGCGTGGGGTCTGCGTCCTTTCGCGCATGGATTGCTTTAGCAACCATGGCTTTGAGAAATGTCTTTCAGAGCGCGAGCTCCGAATAACTGAGCAGCTCGCGCTCTTCCAATTCGGCAAGGTATTCGGCAATCGCCTTGTAGTCGCACGAAGCCGGCACGGAAACCGCAAGCATCCGTAATGGTTCGCGAGCCCCGAATTCGCCATACTCGCAAATACATCCGCGTGCTTTCAGGGTTTGCAAAACATCTTCCACGATATCGTGCGCAAGAAAGATGATTGAAATGGACTTAGCAGCTGAAGAACGCAAGACGTTTGCGAACATGAATGTTCCCGGTTGATTTGGAATCGGGTGAGCATGCACCAGGTCACCTAATCCAATACCAGTTACGAAGAAGGGGGTATTGTCGAGAATGAAACCGTCTTCTTCCGCCCGTGCATTGAGAGATTCGGACGCAATGGGTGGGAATCCATCGTCATCGATCTCCAACGGAAATACGATTTTTACGAATTCATCCATCATGGAACTCGGTCGCTCTTCTTGTTGTTGCATGTCGCGCATATAACTCGAATATTTCGTTGATCTTCTACCGTAGCGCCATCGCCGCCTCGTGATTTGGGATAGATATGATCGCCTTGAGCTTCATTCGGAGGCACTGTTCCACCTTTCGTTCGGCGCGTTGGGGCGGTCATTTCCACACCACAACCGGGGCAATTTTCGCCGGCTGTCTCCCGAGCTTTACGTTTTGCTGCCGATGTGTGCGCTTTACCCGCTCGTTGCCCGCCACTCACACCTGCTTCCAGTTTTGCCGGCTCGGCTCTCACGCGCGTCGTCGTAATCGTCGTCCCGCCGCCTTCGGTCGTCGTAATCGTCGTCGTTT
>CAYSYX010001132.1:0-1702 GCA_964435055.1 uncultured Polyangium sp.
ACCCTCCCTCGGTCGAAGGTTTTTCCAGTTGGCCGCGCATTTTGCGCGATATCCCTGATTCTCCGGAACGTATGGCTTTTATTGCTGGAGCAAGCCAAGTGCCGGCATCGTGGCCGGATTCTATGCGTTTCGAGTCCATTTCGCTCAAAAACCCTCCCAGGGCAATGACGGCGCCACATTGGCTCGCAATATCGGCAACTCCGCCGTAAATCCTGCACCGTGAGCATTTCGAACGTCGATCGGAGTTCCGCACGGATGACCGCCTGGAGGCTCGTACCTCCATAACGGTGAGCCGCCTGGAGGCATCGCCCTCCATTCTCGCGACGCATCACGTAGAACCCGCGAAAATCCCCGCGGAAACGGGCCATCGTGGGCGTGGCACGGTCATTGATAAAGGCCTATGCATCGCGTCGCAATGGTCGCGCGCAGCCAATCGAATACGACCCTTGACCCGATAAGGAATCACGTCATGAAAACCTCGAAAAACCGCCCCTTCGCTCGCGCTTTTGCTTTTCTTGTGGCCGCCTGTTCCGTCACCGCTTGCGCGGATGTGAGCGACGAGGAATTCGACGCCATGGTCGACAGTCCGGATGAGAATGTCGGCGAAGTGGAGCAGCATATGGGCGTCCGCGCGGATCCCGATTTATTGTGCATCAGGACCGGCAGCAACTCGAATGCGGGAACCACCGCCACCATTACGCTGACGTGGATTGACGATTATGAAACATGGCGCTGCAGCGTGAATCCAACGGCATCGAATACGGAGTATTGCTGCAACGCGACGTACGACGGTTTTTCGGCGGCGACAGGCTATTTCGGCATCAACAACCCGTCCGGCGATGGGTTGCAGCTCGACGAAGCCTTCGCGATTGATCTTTACTGTACCAACAATACGTGTGAAGATTGGCTTTACCATGCCGATTTGTTCACCGATGTTTTCGGCAAATATTGCAACGGGTACAGTTGGGGGGACTTGGCGTACGACCGCTGCTGGGTGGACGATGATGGGAACGGCAACTGTGGTCACATGAAGATCGGCGCGAACGCCAAAGCGTGGAGTGCCGTGAGCTTCAGCTGTCAATGAGCGTAATGGTTTTCTTCATCCGGCCGGCGCTGGATCGGGCACGTTGGGTAATTCGACGCCGCTCGATTCAGCTTCGGCCCGTACGAGGCGTGCGGCAGGCACGAGCGTCGACGAGGAATCGCGCAATTCGCGATAGTAGTATTTCCGGAAAAACAACGGCGGACCGTCGGTCGCGATCGAAGGTTCGTCCCCGGGCGGAGGAACTTCCGGCGGCTTGGACGTTTCGACCACCTGGCGATCTTCGCCGATGATGTTGTTGAAGCGCGTCGAGAGCCACGAAATGAGTTTTACCTTCAAGAAATCTCGCGCGAAAAGCAAGGTCATCTTGGTGTGCTCGCGGTCGACCGGAATGCAATAGACATGCAATCGCATCCGGCGCGGTCCTTCGTCCATGATGACGAGCTCCATCGAATTGGGTCGCCGCCAATTCAGCACTTTCTGTTCGGCGTCGTCGCCCCATTGCGAATACACTTCTCCCCCGAAAGAAGCCGGTTCAATCCGCGTCTTCAACGTCGTGTTGGGGCGTATTTTCTTTCGTAAATCGCGGCCGATGCTGTTCCGATGCACGAAAGGCAAATGCGGCACGTCGAGCATATTCTCCATGGCTCGCGTCCAGTG
>CAYSYX010001133.1:0-1696 GCA_964435055.1 uncultured Polyangium sp.
GCGTACGGACGCTCGGGCGGACGGATACGGGCCGACGATGTTGCGTTTTCTCCGTGCGGGATTCGAGCATCTGATGACGGGCTGGGATCATTTGGCGTTTTTGCTCGCGCTCGTATTGGCCTCGAAGACGTTGAAACAAGCGGTTTTGTGTTTGACCGGGTTTACGCTCGGGCATAGCTTGACGTTATCGATGGCGGCGCTCGGGCATGCGGCGGTGAATACCGCGACGGTCGAGGTATTGATTGCGTTGTCGATCGTGCTCGTATCGATGGAGAATGTGTGGCTGGCCGAGAATCGACAAAAGGCGGGATTGCCGATAACGAGTGTTCTGGGGTTGGTGGTCCTTGCTGCCGTTGCTTTGGTATTAAAAACGGTTTCGGCTTCGGCGCTTTTGGGATTGGCGCTTTTCGAGGCGAGTTTATTGGGGTTATTGGCGAAGTCGGATCGACCGGATCGATTACGATGGATGACGGCGACGTTGTTCGGGCTTTTGCACGGTTTTGGATTTGCGGGGTTGTTGAACGAATTGGCGGTGCCTACAGGCCGACGCGTCTTGCCGCTGCTGAGCTTTAATGTGGGGATTGAACTGGCGCAGGTGTTGCTGGTGTGTTTGGCCTGGCCGGCGCTGGTGCGGCTCGAGCGAATCCGTTCGAAGGCGGACGTGGTGGTGTGGGGTTCGGCGATAACGATTGCGCTGGGCGTATATGGGTGTTTGGTGCGGATGGCGGGATGAGATTGGATTGCCTGCACCTCGACGGACGCGTATTCGCGTTTGGACAAAACGAGAGGTATGGGGGCGAAGCGACCGTCGCCGTCTGGCCGGCGGACCGTGAACACCCGCGACAAAGCGGCAAATTCACAAGCTCGCAGCAAATTCTTTGCCCTCGCGTTTCGCTCCGTGCTACGTAGCGGCTCGTGAACGACATACGAAGCATTCGCGATCAAGCGTCATTCGAAGAAGTATTCGGCCCCATCAAGCGTATCGGCGCAGCCAACAACGCTTTTCGGCAATGTCGAATGCCCGGGGAAAACTATTACACGCCCAACATGGAGGCGACACCGCGCATGTTCGGCGCTCGGCTGTATACGACAGGGTTTCACCCGGCCACATCGGACGGCTCGGATGTCGATGATTGGTCGGCCATGGCCGAAGCCGTCACGTTTGCCCGCGCATTGGCGCTCGTGCTGAAGAACGTCGTCATTACCTCCGATACCGATTGCCCTTATTACCCCTTCGTTTTTCCAAAAAAACATGAAGGCGGCCTCATCGCCAAGCTGGTGCACGCCGGATTGCAGAGCAAGACCGAGAGCCATAAAGATTTCCTCGTGCAAAAGACGAAAAACCCCGAGCGATTTTTCTGGGACAATGACGAAGAGCCCGAAGAGTATTATTCGTCCAAAGAAGTCGAGAAATGCAAAAAAGCCGCGGCGCTTTTGAAAGCCCTCGGCAATCCGGTGAAGGTCACGATGCCGGACTCGTTCATCACCTACCCCGTTTTCCTCGGCGCCATCACGCCCAGGGGACACTTTGCGGGTGTTTGCGGCATTCGCGTCGATACGTGAGCCTGCGCGCGCAATTATTTTCACCGCAACGTCGATTTTCATTGTTGCACGGCCAAACGTTGCAGTAACGTCCGCACCGTGGCGTCGCGTGGACTTCAGTTTTGCAGCCGGATCGTTCTCATCTCCATAGGCC
>CAYSYX010001134.1:0-1679 GCA_964435055.1 uncultured Polyangium sp.
GAATGTCCCACGCATTGTTCAGCACCACGTTGGCCGTTTTTCGCGCCACACCTCGGAGCTTCGTCAGCTCTTCCATCGTGTTCGGCACTTCGCCCCCGTGTTTGTCCACGAGCGCCTTGCATGTCTCTTGAATCGACTTCGCTTTTTGCTTGTAGGTGCCCGTCGGCTTCAAGATTTCTTCCAGCTCTTCGGTGTTTGCCTCGACGTACGCTTTCGCCGTCGGGTATTTGGGAAACAGCGTTTTGGTGACTTTGTTGACGCGCACGTCCGTGCATTGGGCCGCGAGGATCGTCGCCACGAGCAGTTCGAGCGGCGTCGTCCAATCCAGCTCGTACCTGGCGTTCGGATACTTCGCTTCGAGCCCTTCGATCAGCGTGTCCATCGAAATTCCAGCACTCTTGGTCATGATCGACGTCTCCCGAGCAACTTGACCGGTCGTTGAACTCGTCCCCCAAAAATTTTTCGCACGCGAGGACGAACTTGGAGTACAAGGCCCCAGGTCCGATGGTCAAGACATTTCCCTTTATCGCCTACCACACGAGCATTGGAACTCCGCCCGAGCTCGCGCCCGCTCCCATCCAGCGTGAATGGATGATGAAAACGCGTGACGGGTTTGCCAATCGCTGCTTGCCGCTGCTCATCGCCAATCAAGCCGGATGGTTTGTCCTGTCGCCTCATACCGTCCGGGCGACGTGGAACGGTTCGAACGAAATGAGCAGCATCAGCATCGAGCACCTCGACGGTCCCGAACCTTATTTGGCGGCCTCGCACTTCGGCTACGGCATTCTCACGTTCACGATTCCGTATTTGTTTCGGACGCCGCCGAATTGGAATCTGATGGTTCGAGGTCCGACGAACATGCCGAAAGACGGCATCAGCCCGCTCGACGGAATCATCGAAACGGATTGGGCCTTTGCGACGTTTACGATGAATTGGCAATTTACGCGCCCCAACGCGCCCGTGACCTTTCAAAAAGGCGATCCCATTGCGATGCTCATTCCGATGCACCGCGGAGACCTCGAGCAATTCGCGCCGACGATTCGCGGATTGTACGATGATCCGGCCACGGCCAAAGGATATTCGGCGTGGCGTGAGAGCCGCAGTAAGTTCATTCAGGATTTGCCGGTCGAAGGCACCGATGCGAATGAAATGGAATGGCAAAAAGATTACGTTCATGGTCGTTCGCCGGATGGAACCGTGGCCAAGACGCATCAACGCAAATTAGCGCTCCGTCCATTTCGCAAGGTGGAAGCTCCCAAACCGGATCCAAAGAAAAAGAAGTAGCCAGCAAATATTTCACGTCCACGACGGTAGGCCATCATGCTAGGTTTTCAGGGTGAACTACCAACCGCCTGATGAAGAGTGGGTTTCTTTCGGTCCACACCGGCATCGATTCGAGCCGCCGGACATCTATTACTCGTGCATTCACGGTGACGTCTCGGGACCCGACATGCTCACCCAGATTCACGCGCTCAAGGCCATTTCGGAACGCGTGGGCCAATCTGTTTTTTGGCTCTCCGACGTGCGCAAAATGAGCGCTCTGACGCCCGAAGCTCGACAAGCGACGGCAAAAGTCAGTAAATCGACGGACGTACGAGTCGCCCTGCGCGGATCGGCCATTTTCGGAGCGGCGTTTACGACGCGGGTGCTCGTGACGCTCATGGTGCGTGCCGTGAGGG
>CAYSYX010001135.1:0-1678 GCA_964435055.1 uncultured Polyangium sp.
CCGCCGAACACCGCCGTGATGACGCCCATCAGCACGGCCACGATCGCCGGCATGCCCGCGTCCAGCGCCACCAACGTGCCATTGGCCGTGAACAACCCCAGGCCGAGCGCATCGGGCCACTGGATGGCCCGCTCGGTGAGCGCCAGGTGGCGCCGCCGCATGCCGAGCATCGTCCGAGCCCCGAGAGCAAATATTTGGGTGTTGGCCCGCGAGTTTTCGCTCCGAAGACTTCTTTGTACTGCGCAACTTTGTTCTGCACGATGTTCCACACGTCATCGTCGACGATGCGCAGCTCGGGAACGTCGAGCGTTGTCCACTCGTCCTTCGAGCGCGGAACACGCACTTTTGTGCCGCCGCGATAGGTCTTTTCGTGTTTGCCCCAGATGATCACGCCGCGGTAACGATCGCGTCGCAACATCTCGCGGATGCTCGAGTACGACCACACGCCCGTCCCTCGCCTACCCGCTGTCGGTGCTGGAATGCCGCGTTTTTGTAGGTCTTGCGCGATCATGCGAAGACCGTCTCCGTCCGCGTAACGCTGAAAGATCTCGCGAACGATCTTCGCTTCGGCTTCGTTGATGCGGTGTTCGACGCGAACTCGCCGTTCACCTGCTTTGACCTCAAAGTTTTCGTAGCCGTAGACGGCGCCGCCCACGACGAACCCTCGACGCGCTTTCGTCAGCAAATGCTCGTGTGTTCGTTGCGATGTCTTCTCGCGCTCGAGTTCCGCGGCGAAGCTCCGAGCGGCGATCATGAATTTGTCAACAGCTCCGTCGAGCGTGACCTCTTCGTCCGCGTAGAAGTAGAAAAGTCGGATGCCGCTTTCGAGGAGGTCTTGGATGACGAGCCCCGAGCGAAAAGTGTCACCGCCCAAACGAGATTCGTCCCGAACGATGACGGCGTCGAATTGACGGTCCTTGGCGGCGTTGAGGAGCGCGATGAGACCGGGTCGCTTCTTGAACTCGGCCCGGGAGATGGCATCGTCGAGGTACACGTGCTCAGGTTCGAGCGTGCCGCCGTTTTTCGCGATGAACCGTTGTCCCTCCTCGGTTTGGACTTCCAGGGATGCCGCTTGGTGTTCGTCCGTGGAACGACGGCCATACAGCGCGCAACGCAGATTGAGGAGTTTCATGCGGTACGGTGTAGCAAGGTTGGTCAGGGAACGCTAGGCGTGGGGCGGGGTATGGGGAAATGGGTTTGGCGAGGTTTCTATATTTTCTCATTACGCTTCGACCTAGAGGTGGTAAAATATTTCATCCGCGCTGAAGTCGCGCAGAAGCAAAGCCATCGAAGCGTGCCCAAGGAAATGGGCGCCAATTGCCGCAATAACGAGAACCGCAAGCACTATCGCGAGCCAGAAAAACGTCTCGGGCGCGGGATGTCTCGCCATCGATACCTTCCGGCTCGTCGCCTACTCCACGACGTGCTAGCGCAGTATATCAAGCAGCTACGGCGATTTTTGCCGCGGATTCCGTTTTGGTCTTATTTGTTCTGCCGTCGGAATGCGCGTTCGTTTTTCAAAGTGGTGGGCAAGGTCCTCGCGTGCATTCCTCGTAGATTTCATCCTTGCAGTACCAACACATCTCGGTGGTCGTTGCGAGAGGTTGCATTACTGGGGTCCAAAATTGATCAGGGAGCGCGCCACCAGCGAGGAACAAGTGCTCCGACTCCAGGGAAT
>CAYSYX010001136.1:0-1674 GCA_964435055.1 uncultured Polyangium sp.
GTGTGACGATTGGCAATTTTTGGATTTGGTGCCCGATCGCATGGGCAAACCGACGCGACGCATGCAATCAAGCGCGACGGTGCGCCTTGCTCCCGATGGGAGCAACTTGGGCGAATACTTGTTGGATTTACGTAGTCAACGGGATCACGGCGTTGCCGCCTTTAATGGGTTGGTCGAAACGTTACAGGTCATTTTGCCTTATGCTCGGGATCTCGTGCCCGTGATGAGCGAAACCTTCGAGCGGCAAGTGGGCCTCGAAATGCGCGAGGGCTCCTTCACGGTGCCCGGTTGGATGTTGTCGACAGGCACGTTGCGTTTGGTGGCGCTTTTGGCGGTGCTTCGACATCCTCACCCGCCCCCGGTTTTATGCGTCGAAGAAATCGAGAATGGCTTGGATCCGCGAACGATTCACATTGTCGTAGACGAGTTGTTGCGCGCCGCGGAAAAAGGGCGAACGCAAATCTTCATCACGACGCATTCGCCGTATCTGCTCGACCTCTTGCCGCTCGAGCATCTGGTGCTGGTAGCGCGTGACGATGGTGGACCGCCGCGATTCGATCGGCCCGCGGATCACGAAGAAATGCAACAATGGACGCGGCAGTTTGCTCCGGGGAAACTCTATACGATGCGCACGATGCACCAAAAGCGAGGCTCGAAATGAGAGTCGGGTTTGTCGTGGAATGCTTTCCCGATGGGGCGGATCACAAGGTGCTCGAGCACGTCGTGCTCCGGCTTCGCCCAGATCTACGAAAGATCGATTTGTTCTGGAACTGTATGCGCAACAAGCGGTTTCTTTTGGACGATTGTGGCACAGCCGTGGCGGGATTGTTCGACGCCGACAAGTGTGACCGAGTTTTCGTCGTATGGGACTTGATGCCGTGCGACAAGGAGATGCAAGACAAGGGCGGCAAGCCGTCGTGCGAGAATGAACGCGCGCATGTCTTGTCGAAAATCGATAAGAAGTACCATGCACGTACGATTCTTATTTGCATTCGGCACGAATTGGAAGCGTGGCTGTTGTGCGACGGACAAGCATTGAGCGACTTCTTGGAGCACAAGCCATATCCCAAACCAAGAATCAACGATAACAAGCGTCCAGATCAACTTACAAATCCGAAAAAGGAGATGAACAAGATCTTCAATAAGGACGGTTACGGTCGCGAGTACCGCGATACCGATCACGCGCTGAAGCTGATCGAGAAGGTCAAAAACTTGGCCAAGCTCCGGAAATCGCAAAGCTTCAATCGGCTTTGCGAGAAGCTGGCGGGGGTCGTTGGGGCGCGGTAACTGGCGAGCGTTGTTCAACCGCAGAACTTGTCGAGATCTTATGACCGGGCAAAACAAGCTCGTCGTTCACCCGGACGAGGTTCGTGTTTGTCGCCGCGTTCATACAGCCAAACCGTGGCTCGGGCACGGGAATGCGGAGCCACGGTGATTCATTCAATGCACGCTCGGGGGAGGAGCGGCCGTTTCCACAGGCGGCTGTGTCCGCACTGGAGCGGGATACCGCGACGCCAATTCCTGCAATGAATGGAGCAGACTCATGGCCAGAGCGCGTTCGTCGCCGGGTCCGGCTTGAAAAACCATCCAATCGAGGTATTCCATGCCCCAGGGCAAACGTCAGTACGCATGAAGCTACGGCTTTGGTGCGGCGAGCATGCGGAGCGACGACGC
>CAYSYX010001137.1:0-1673 GCA_964435055.1 uncultured Polyangium sp.
CGATTGCACGGCAGGAGGCGAAGGAGATTCGCGGGTGCACGCGGCAGCGAGCGTCAAACCAAGCGCACAGCACCATAGCGATATTGTCCGGAATGCCATTGGATTCGACGGTATCGCAGATCATGGAGCGGCGTCCACTGGAAAGTCGACACAAGAATCGACCTGCGCACAAAACACCTCATTTTTTCATGGATCGGCGCGCGTCGAACCACGACATCGCGCGTTCATATTCGTCGAAAAACTCGAGCGACGCTTCGGGCTTGTTTTTCAGCAACGCAGCTGCTTTGTTGATCATTTTTCCCAGGAGCCGCAAGCTCTGACTTCCCCCGACAATGGCGATTCCGTCGACAGGCAAGGGTTTGCCGTTCAAGAGAGGCGAACGTCCGGCGGCCCGTCGCGCGGCCGAGTCGATGTGCACCATGCGCCGCATATCGACGAGGACGTAGATGAAACGTTTGTCTCGACAGAACTCCAGCTCTTCGGCGAAAAGACGCTGCACATCATCCTCGGAGACCGTGCCGACCAGAACCCAACGCAGGACGTCGGGGCCTTCGATCGATGCATAGCTTCGTTCCATGTCGAACCCGACGATACCCGAGGTTCGACGATGGATTCAAGCCCCGCGTCGGTCCGAGCACAATTTTGCTCTTTTACAATGCCAAACCGACGCGGAACGAGATTTCGTGGAGTTTGTCGGCGGTCGTATCGGGCGTACGGGCTTTGGCGCCTGGTGCCGCCGCTTGATTGGACGCCGCAGCGCCGCTGGATGGGGGATTGCCCGGGAACGAATACAGAGAATATTCCCCGGTCAAACGAATATGTTTCGTCGCCCAGTACGTCGTGGCGAATTGGAACGAGAACGCACGGATGTTCGTCGTGGTCGCCGAGATCTCTCCATCGGCGATCGAAGGAGACCGGCGATTGCCATCGTATTGGTATTGCATGGTTTCGGCACGCGCAACGAGTTGCAAACCATGCGGAGCTTCCGCGCCGCGGTCTTTCGGCGGACGCAAACCGAAATAGCGCCCGGCCGGATTGCCGTTCACCCGCGGTTTGCCCAGGGGCCAAGCGGAAAGCTGAACATACCCACCCCAACCTTCGAGCGCCCCTTGGCGAAGCGTCGCCTTGCGCGCCGTCGACGCTGCTTCGCGCATTTCTTCATACGCATACACGAATTCGCTCTTCACATCGATGCGCTCGAAGGGCAGGTAAAACTCGCCCGCCGCAACCGCTTGCGTCCCCGAAGGAATGATATGCACTTCGGTTTTGTCGGCCGTGGTGTAAACAGGCGACCAAAATGCGTAACCACCGGGCGTCGATAATGTCGGGGCGTCGTAATTCACCGCCGAACCATCGCGTGAACCATATCGACCGCTCACGCCGATGTGAAATCGTTCGAGCGCCCCTTTTCGGCCCGCGAGCGGACGAACAAGGATCCGAGCCATACCGTCGAATCGAGTATCGACATTGGGACGATTCATTCCATCGCCGCCGAATACGCCGACTTGGTATTCGAAGGGAGCCGCGCCTTCGCGCGTCGCGCCCCAAAACAAAACGCCGAGGTCCTTGTTGTACGGAGCAGCGATTGTTCGGACATTCAACGCCCGCTCCATGAAGTCCGGCCAACGTGAACTCGTTACGTTCTCCATCGTCACGGGAATGTTGTATTGACC
>CAYSYX010001138.1:0-1668 GCA_964435055.1 uncultured Polyangium sp.
TCGTCGACCAAACCGTCGCAATCATTGTCGACACCGTCGCCACAGGTATCGGTGTCCGCTGTTTTCGTCACCGCCGGACAATCGATCACCGGCAATCCGTTCCCCGTGCACGCCGGAATCAATTGCTGACATGCGCCGAAACCACATTTCAAAGGCGGCAATTCGGCGCCATTTGAACACACATTGGTTTCAACGCCCGTGTCAATCCCAAGAATACTCGTGCAGCTCGCGGTGACGACGCCAATCCCGAACACCGCCAATAGCCAGTGCGCAAAAGAAAAATGCTTTTTCATGAACATCGGTCAATGACTCCTCGCCGTCTCATTCGCGCCACTTCACAACTGTCTTCGCCGTTGCCGGCGTCAATCCACCGAGCGAGCCGCTTACGCACCCATTCGGTCGACGTCACGACAAAATACGTGTCACCACGCGCGAGCATACCGAAATGATTTCGCGTCAATCAAGCACTTTACGTCGAACCCGCCCCGCAGAACGCCGCGAATCCGATCCTCAATTCATGCCCGGAGCAACCCGCGACGCATGTACAACTCGAGCTTCTGCTCCGCAATCTCGTCAAATACGCGCGGATCCAAGCACTCGCGCCCCTCCATCTGCACCGAAACGACCCCCGCCCGCGCCCGATCGAGCACCCACGAAACCGCCTCGGCTACGGTCGAGCGTCCATCGAGCCGGGAAAGAAATGCCCGATCGAAGCTGTCCGTCTGAATTACTTCGTGCCGCAACGAAGTACAAAAGGGCAAACCGTCGCTCGCTTGACGCCGCGCAAACGAAAAAACCCGCGGTCGTTCCGAAATCGAAAGCGCCACCGGCCTCTCCGCCGCCAAAAGTTCAATCGCCCCCTTCGTGTACAATCCCAGCAAATTCCGAGCACCACGGGCCCGTTCGTCCGCGCCGAGTTCGTCACGGCCAAGTCGCCGCGCGATCTCGAACGTCAAGCGATCAAACGTCATCCCTCGCGCCCCCACCCCCGCAAGCGCAATCAACGCCGCCTTGAGAAACGCTTGATCCGTGGCGATCACGCCCGTTCGTCCCTTGAAACCAACCTCGACGCCCTCCGCCAAGTCCGGCTCCGCCGACTCCGGCTCGAGATGAGAGGCCACGGTGAGCAATTCGATCCGCGACGCCGATACATGACGTTGCAAAGCCGCATCGTCACGGCACATCACCGCGCGACGAAAACAACGCAGTTCAAGGTGGTCGAGCGCTTGTTGGATCTGCACGACGCCGCGCGATCGCGCGCGGATCGTCGACGCAACCTCTTCCCCGAGACGGTCCGGAAAAACCAATGGCACGTGTGCGTCGGTGACGAACTCGAGCCCGTCTTCGGCCATGTCGCGCGCAAAGTCCTCGAAATACTCGGCGCGGTTGTATTCGACCAGATGCTCCCCGAGCAAATAGTCACGCGACATCTGCCGCAAGATCTCCAGTTCGTTCAGCAACCAATGGCGCGACGAATCGTCCGACGGAAAGTTCGTTCCGAGAAACTCGAGAAACGCTCGCGCCTTGGAAACTCGTTCGGCTTGCGATTCGATACCGCGAACTTCACGCCGCAACATGTCGCGCAATGCGCCTCGTAAATGCCATCCGGGCAACGTGTTGAAGCTGATGTACGCCATTCCCTGAGGCGCCAAGTGCCGACGCACGATC
>CAYSYX010001139.1:0-598 GCA_964435055.1 uncultured Polyangium sp.
GGCATGCACGGAGACGCCCGCGCGGATGAGTTCCGCCGCAATGTGGGCCTGCAGATCGGAAAAGGTCAGTACGAGATCGGGAACAAGCGCGAGGATTTTCGGAATGTCGGCAGACGTGAAAGCCGAAACACGCGGTTTCTCCCGCCTGACCTGCGGCGGCCGCACGGCGTACCCTGAGACACCGACAATCCGGTCTTGCTCACCGAGCAAATACAGCGTCTCGACGTTTCCTCCGTCAGGCAGACAATTCTTTCCGGAGGAAAACGGCTTGCCATGCGCGGGCTCTAGCTCCTTGATCCGAAGGCGATTGACTTGCAATTCAAGCCACTGCTTTTGATCGAGAAACTGACGTTCACGCGCAATCGCAGTCTCACATTTCTTTATTCACCGCCTCAGGTTTGCTGCCCATCCGATGACGTCCGCTTCGATTGGTTCGCCGGTCCCGGCATTGCGCCACATTCCCTCGCGATAAACGCATGGAAAGGGGACCGCGTAAGTCCCGATGTGATCCTCGCACAAAATGCGAACAGGCTTATCCTCGAGCGGCGGATCGCACTTGAACTCAGCAATTCGCGCTTGTCGTGTCGCCATGTCGGAG
>CAYSYX010001139.1:608-1666 GCA_964435055.1 uncultured Polyangium sp.
CTGCCACACTGGCGTCAATGCGCCAGATGATCGACGTTTATCAGGTTGCTCGTTTTGGATCGAGAGAGGATCGTCGCGTAGCAAGAAGACCGAAGACCGATCGGAAATGAAAGGCCGGGAACACCAGACAACCCGAAAGCGGAGGGCGCCTTCCAAGCTCGCAAAGAAAGAAAGTCTGCCGGGCCTGTATCGCGGTCGACGATTTCCGGACCGCGGAGAGGATGATTGAGCCTCGCCATCGGCGAAGGTAATCCGGCATGAAACCCCAAACTATCGCGCCCAGATTTAGATCTCGGCTCGATTGTTTCAACGCTGGAACTACAAGCCGTGGGTTAATGAAATGCCATTCGCGGATCATTTGGTCGCGTGCGAGAGGCAGCTGCGCGTCGAACTGATCCGCCGCGACCACGACCGCGCAGGTGCTTCGCTACTTCGACAAGAGATGCGCGGCGCCCACGATCGACACGCCGATTCATTCGAGCGGCGTCACCGACCCACCCGGCTCGCGATGCTTCCGGATCGCCGACATGAAGGTTTTCTGGTCTTCTACTGGAAGGTCCGGACAGCGTTGATCGAAACAGGCCGGATGCCATGCCACCACAATCTCGAAGCCTACCTCTACGACTACATCGAACGCTGCGGCCTCGCGGCCGATCCCGCGGGACCATTGTTTCCGACGATCAGTCGCAGCACGCGCAAATTCTCGAAAACGCCCCTGCCCCAGGCCAACGCCTACCAGATGGTGCGGCGGCGGGCGATGGCCGCGCGGATCGCGACGAGGATTGGCAATCACAGTTTTCGGGCCACGGGCATCACCACCTATCTGCGGAACGGCGGCACGCTCGAAAAGGCGGCCGTCATGGCGAACCACGCCTCGATACGGACGACGCAGCTCTACGATCGTCGACGGTTCGCCGTCAGCCTCGACGAAGTCGAGCGGGTGGCGATTTGAGGCACGGGGTCTAGTGGCAACTACTTCTCCGCTCAGCGCCGATTCTTCAGCCAAAGTGGATCAAGTTGTGGAGAGCCGGGCCAAGTGCTTGTCGTATTGCTTTTTG
>CAYSYX010001140.1:0-1659 GCA_964435055.1 uncultured Polyangium sp.
GGTGCGAGCAATATCGGCAACATCAAAAAGACGGAATGACGCCAATTGAGAATTGCGATTGCCACCCCGACCTGAAATAATGTCCATAATGCGTGAGGGAGCAGACCACCGCTTCTCGAGTTGCGCGTGGCCGACAATTTGATCTACCTGATTGGCTCCGCACCAAGCCTCGTCATCAAGTGCTTTTTCGAATACGTTTGGCCGAAGCATGCGAGCCAGCGCTGCGTGGAACAATCCTGCCCGTCCTTCGATTGTGGTGGCCTGAAATTGGCCCAAGCCATGAAATAGGTCGTGATACTCCGACGGCAAACGCCGTTGCAGTTCGCGCACGGTTCCTTCCAAGCTCCCTTCCGCGCGCTCAATCAGAATCACGAGATCCCGTTCATTCTTTGGCCAGCGAACTCTCATCCAACGAATTAAATGGGATTTTCCAGAACCAGGTTCTCCTTGTACCACGCAGAAAACGTGATGCTCCTGAGGACGAGATAAGGTGTCGAGCAACGCTTGCTCATCAGGGCGTTGGATCTCATCGCCTGGCTGTTTACGAATCTGGAAGCCCGTTATCGGCGTGTGCGTTGCAAGGAATGTTGCTTCGTGCCCCCGCAGCGCGACCGTCTGAATGATGGCGCGAGCATCCTCGGCATTCCAGCACGCGTAGCGATGAGGCAGGGTCACGACCATTCTCCTGTATCAAAGAACAATATCTGTGTGACACCACGATGTTGGCCGGTTACGGCATCGGCGAGCCTGTATGGAACCACTGAATCACCTGGTAGCAAAAGCTCAATCATCCCATCATCCACAAGCTCCAAAAGAGCGTTGCTCAGAACTAATGAAATCTGCCGTTTCTCGTACGTTTGGAGGTTGATGGGTGGCGCCACGCCCATGAATATCTGTCCGCCGTCAAGATACGGCATGCTCTTCGCAATGACGCGAAGCACGTCACCTAAATCATATCGCTTGCGAAATGCATATTCGGTAGCTACGAGTGGGTTGAGGGTACGAATCAAGCGCTTCGCGACGTGGGGATAAAAGCGCCCGCCTGAAGTCCATACGGCATCCGAGCCCAACCCCATGAAGTTGACCCAAGCGCGCCAGGCCGGATACTTTTCTTTGTTGAAGATACGGTCTTTGCGCAGATCTGTATCTTGAAGATCATTGTTGATTTGATTTGCGAGTTCTTCGTTTGACATCCCGAGCAACTCTTTCGAGCTTGCTTGATCATATTGAGCGACGAACCAAGAAAATACCGACATGATTACAGAATCCGGATGTTCTTTGGGGATCGAAATCAGTCTTGCGTGAACAAGATCGGCAAATATGTCGATGCTAGGAGGCATGGGCACGGCAAGTTCGATGTTCTTCCCCGCACGGCGCACAAATCCAAGGCTATCGGCAATATCGATCGTCCCCGTCACCCGCAGGATTGCTCCCTTTGGTTTTTCTCCATCTGCGCGACGGTGCGGATCGTCATGTTTCCGTATGGACGGGACCATCCACTCCACAACCTCATCACGCGGCATCTGGCCGCCATGGGCGTCGAGCAGGTCCATGAGAGCGAATACAGTCTCAGGGCGGCCTTGCGGCGACGAGAGCACGCTCACGCTTGACCTCCATGCGCGACGGCGGCGATCTTGTCGAGTTGTTCTTCACGATAGG
>CAYSYX010001141.1:0-1658 GCA_964435055.1 uncultured Polyangium sp.
GAATTCTTGGAGATGGCCGCCGCCGAAAACGATGACGCCGCCTTGGCCGACTGTGAACGTCAGGCCAACGAAGTCGCCGCGAAGGTTCGTCGTGTCGAACTCGACCGAATGCTCTCGGGCCCGGCGGATCAATCGGGCGCGATCGTCAGCATTCATCCGGGTGCGGGTGGAACGGACGCGAAAGACTGGGCGGCCATGCTGCTGCGCATGTACCTGCGTTGGGCCGAGCGTAACGGTTACAAGACCGAGATGCTCGACTACCAAGACGGCGATGAAGCGGGAATCGACGCTGTTTCCTTCACGGTCAACGGACCTGCCGCTTACGGGTACTTACGCAGCGAATCCGGCGTTCATCGTCTCGTGCGCATGAGTCCCTTCAACGCGGATCATACTCGACAAACCGCATTTGCCGCGGTGGAAGTCACGCCCGACGTCGGTGACGACATCGACATCCAGGTGAACGAGAAGGACATCGAGATCACGACGATGCGCGCCGGCGGCAAAGGCGGACAGAACGTGAACAAGGTCGAAACGGCCGTACGTTTGCGTTATTTGCCGGATCCCACCATCAACATCGTTTGTCGCGCAGAACGAAGCCAACACCAGAACCGCGCGATGGCGATGAAGATGCTCAAGGCGAAATTGTACGAGCGTGAACTGGCTCGGCGCGATGCGGAAAACGCGGCTTACCAAGCCACGAAGAGCAGCATCAACTTCGGCAGCCAAATTCGCAACTACGTGCTCGCGCCTTACCGGTTGGTCAAGGACGTACGCACAGGAACGGAAATGAACAACGTCGACGCGGTGCTCGATGGCGATCTCGAATCGTTCATCGAAACGTATTTGCTCGCGGCGGCGGGAGGCACGCTCAGGAAGGGCGGCCAAGTGGTTTCGGAGGACGACGCGTGAGTAAGGACAAACCGGCCGGCGGTGCTTCAGGTCAACATCCCGAAGAAGTGCTGATCGCCGTACGCAAAGAAAAAGCGGGCAAAGTTCGGGCGCGCGGCGAAAATCCTTTTGCCAACGATGTGACGTCCGGCGCAGCGCTCGTGTCGCTCGCGGATGCACGCGCGACCCAGGATCACGCGAAAAACGCCGGTGGACGCCACGAAGCCGACAAGGTCAAACCGGATGCCGTACGCGTGGCGGGGCGTGTGCTCTTCATGCGTCAAATGGGCGGCATCACGTTCGTGCGTCTGCGGGATCGCACGGGTGAGCTCCAGCTGTATTGTGACGAAAGTGAGCTCGGGACAAACTACACACGTTTGTCCGAAGAGGTCGACCTTGGCGACTTCATCGAAGCTCACGGCACGATGATGGCCACGCAAAAAGGCGAGCTCTCCGTGTTCACGAAGAGCTTTCGTTTACTGACGAAGGCGTATCGTCCGCTGCCCACGAAAACCAGCTTCAAAGACGTCGAATCGCGTTACCGCATGCGTTACGTCGACCTCGTGGCGAACAAGGAAGTGACCAACGTCTTCCGCGCTCGAACGCTGGTCATTTCCGCTTTGCGCCGCTTCTTCGATGATCACGGGTTTGTCGAAGTGGAAACGCCCACGATGCACACGATCATCGGCGGAGCGGCGGCCAAACCGTTCAACACGCACCACAACGCGCTCGACATGAAGCTTTTCATGCGCATCGCGCCCGAGCTGTAC
>CAYSYX010001142.1:0-1658 GCA_964435055.1 uncultured Polyangium sp.
ATGCACGTGATTTTGGCGACGCAACGTCCGAGCGTCGACGTCATCACCGGCATGATCAAGGCGAACTTCCCGACGCGAATCGCGTTCCGTGTCGCGCAAAAAGTCGACAGTCGAACGATCCTCGACGAGCAGGGAGCCGAGCATCTTTTGGGTCGCGGCGACATGCTCGTGAAGATGAACGGCGCGACGGATACGCGACGTGTGCAGTGTCCGTTCGTGAGCGAGGAAGAAGTGCAACGGATCACGGACTTCCTGCGAGCGCAGGGCGAGCCTGTGTACGACGAAGCGATCCTCAAGCCGCGTGATGAAGACGGCAAGGTCGAGGAAGCCGATACGGAGAACGATCCGATGTACGACTCGGCGGTGCGAATCGTCGCGGAAACAAGGCGTTGTTCGACGTCGTGGATTCAGCGCAAGTTGGGCGTTGGGTACAACCGTGCCGCAAAAATGGTCGAAGCAATGGAACGTCGAGGGATCGTCGGGCCGGCAAATGGAGCCAAGGACCGAGAAGTGCTCATCGCTCCGTTGTGATCGAGGGGCTTTGATTTCTCTCCATGCGTGCTAGAGAGACCGCGCGAAGATGGCGTGTGAAGAAGAACGCACGCGGCTGATTGGCCAAATCGCGAGTTTGCTGCGAGAAACCTCCATTCCCGCGGAAGCTCGAGAAGCCGGTCTTACGCTCATCGGTTGGCTTGCGCGTCGAATGCCGGGGGAACCCGTATCGATCGTGGGGGTCGATGAGATGTGTCGCCGTTGTGCTCAGCAGCAGTACGAAACGACAAACGGGGCGGATGTCGTGACCGTCAAACCCGACGGGGCGAAGCGACGTCGGGGTCGTTGAAACGACGTTTGTCCCGGTACTTGCACGCCGTTCCTTCCCAACGTGAGCCGGCGGATGGCGTTGCCGTCGAGGCGTGTTTGTCGGCGATCGGTTTGTCGTCGGAACGTTGCTTCGGTCAGGGGTTCGGGGCTTGGAACCGTGACGGTTGTTCCGCAGGTCGGATCAAATTGCCGCCGATAATTCGTCGGCCATCGCGAAAGGCGTTAGCTTCGGCGCAAGCGACGGGGCGTGGGTGCCCAGCGCGTATCGGTCGAGTCTCATGGGCAGCAAGTTCGACAGCGATTGCCGTGTTTTTCCGTCATGGCCAAGGTTTGGTGACGTCCGGGGCCGGCATGGGTCGAGCCTGTTTGGTAGGCGCTCGTTCGGGTGGGCTTCCAGGATCGACTCGAAACGACCTATCGTAGGGGGCAGGTGATGGCCGAGCATTCGGTGAAGCTTCCCGAACCGAGATCCGACGACTCCGAAGATGTCGTGTGGGGTTTGTCCACCGCGAGTGCGCTTTGGGCGCGTGGCGAGCGGAAAGACGCGGTCGTGTGGATTCGTCGGGCGGCTGAGGCTGCTGAAGCAGCGGGCAACCCGTTTCGCGCATCGGAACTCGGCATGTACTTGCCGGACCTCGAAAAAGCGTTGTCGTCCCCGGTGTCGATGCCCGCGGAAGAACCTGCGCCGGTTTCGGATGCCGCACCGATCTCTTCGTTCGAAGTTCTCATTGATGGCAGTACGCCTCCGGCTCCGGTTGCGTTGCCTGCTTTGGCGATTCCACCGCTCGGGCCCGTGACGCCCGCGCCTGCGGCTACACCTGCGCCCGCGCCTGCTC
>CAYSYX010001143.1:0-1651 GCA_964435055.1 uncultured Polyangium sp.
ACGTCGCGGCGAGCGGCGGCTATTACGTGGCCGCACCCGCGCGCACCATCATCGCTCGACCTCAAACCATCACCGGTTCGATCGGTGTCGTCGCCACGCACTTCGTTTTGCAGGGTTTGCTGGAAAAACTCGGTATCGGCACGGACACGGTCAAGCGCGGCGCTCGCGCGGACCTGCACTCCGTCGCTCGACACCTGCAAGAAGACGAGCGGGCTTTGCTCGAACGCGAGGTCGATTCGTTCTACGCGACCTTCTTGAACGTCGTTGCTCGAGGCCGAAAACGTTCTGTCGAGGACATCGAGAAGCTGGCCCAAGGTCGCGTCTACAGCGGCACGGATGCTCTGGCGTGTGGACTCGTCGACGAGCTTGGAGGGTTGGATGTCGCGATTCGCCGAGCGACTGAACTAGCGGGTCAGTCGAAGCTCGAAGCGGTGGTTCTTCGGCCGCCGAGTTATTCGATTCCTCCCCCTCCGCCGTCGCCCAAGGCTGCCGAAACCGTGCTTTCCGCGCTGGGAATCGGCCGGTTTTTGGGGGAGCGACTTGTCCTGGGGCTCAACCTGCGTCAACAAGAGCGGGTTTTGCTTTACGAGCCCTTCGGTTCGGATGGACGAACGTGGACCGATGTGACGTAGCGCGCATGTTTGGCGGGGCGGATGGTGCGGCGAGCGGTTGTTTGGCGCTCCGTGTGGCGAGATGACGACAATCGCGAGCAACGTCGACTGAGGTCGTCCGGGCTGGACGGGCTTGGTTTGGCGGGGTGATGCGTGTGATCGATCCCGCAAATTTTGCGTTTGGCAGGACGTTCGCTTGTCTTGACCGCATGTTTTCCCGAAGAACCCAGAGGCAAGGAAAATATGCACGTAACCCAACGCACTGCGTTGGAGGGGTCAAACCGTTGGAGAACTGGGCGAGGCTTGTGGACAAACTGCGCGAAATTTGTGCAGTTGTTCGGGGCAGTCGGGTTTCTGGGGACGAGTGTTCAGCGGTCGCGCAAAAATCTACACAACGCTACTGGTAGTGAGAAACCTTGACGCGGCACCACAGGTAGGGCTAGAGGGACTGTGTTGACCGGCGGTTCGGTGACGCAACGGTTT
This sequence comes from uncultured Polyangium sp., assembly GCA_964435055.1. Taxonomy (GTDB): domain Bacteria; phylum Myxococcota_A; class Polyangia; order Polyangiales; family Polyangiaceae; genus Polyangium. The sequence continues at coordinate 1,095 of CAYSYX010001143.1, forward strand.
TGTTGGCTCGAACCTGGTGAACGTATTGTCAGTGAACGGGGTACGGTGGCGTGTTCGTGCGAGAAGAACGCCCCAGGCCCCGTTTTTTGTCCGGGAGATTCTGATGGTGCAGCCGATGATCGCAGGGGATGGCGGAAATGTAAACGTGACTCCGGGAAACGGGCAAACGGACAGTCGTCCGCCCGAGTCCGGCGCCGTGAAACGGGTCGTCAAAGCCAAACCCGTCGCCAAGACTGCCGCGAAAACGCCCGCCAAAAAAGAAGCGAAAAAGGTTTCGCGCCCCAAAGGTCTTGCATTCGACCGACGGTTTACTCATCGCGGAACCGACCCGCTCAACGAAATCGTTTGGGAGCGAAGGTCGAGCGTCATCACCAACCCCGACGGTTCGGTCGTCTTCAAAATGGAGGGCGCCGAGATTCCCGCCAGCTGGTCGCAGCTCGCGACCGACATCGTCGTCTCCAAGTATTTCCGCAAGGCCGGCATCCACGGGAACAAGGACGTTGGTGAAACGAGCGTGCGCGAGGTCGTGCATCGTTTGGCCAAGACCATTCGTGAGG
>CAYSYX010001144.1:0-1644 GCA_964435055.1 uncultured Polyangium sp.
TACCTGGGCGGTTTCGAGGTGTACCGGCGGCACGAGAATGGCGGCGTGGTGCTGGTACGACAAACGCTGCACGTGATGGACGGTGCGCAGCGGATTGCAATGGTCATGCGTCCCAAAGCATCGCAGCTTGATTCTCACCTGTTGCGTCATCAGCTTTCTCGCTCAAATTGAATATGTTTTTCCCGGACAAAAATACGAGGTTCCAAGAATCGAGAATAACGATGAAAACAGAGGATCTCAGCGTAGTGAAGCAGAAGCTCGAATCGGCGCTCGGTTCGGTGCTGCAATCGCTCGATCCCGACGCGCTCGATGCCGCGCTGGGTATGATTCAGTGGAAGCGCATCCCAACGGACATCGAAGACGACGACTCAATGGCAAAGCTCCTCGGACTCGCGTCATTGCCTCCCGGCAGCGAGCTTGTTGTGATTACCGATGCGTCATTTGTATACGGCGTCGGCGCGTTCATCCTGGTCGCGGCTGAATTCGGGCAATTTCAGCTATGGTATCGCGATCGATTTGGCGAGCGCGTTTTTTCGGGCTGCGATGTCATTTTCTGGGCTCCCATGGACAAGCGCGTGTGGCTCGTGCACCATGAAGGAGTCTATGCGTCGGTGCAACTCGAGGCTCGAAAATCCCCACCTGCCTCGGCGACCGGCGCCGATCGATTACGCCGCCTTTTCCCAATTCCAAAAACGCACGTCTTTCGTCCCGACGAACACCAAGACTCCCGCCCGCAGGTGATTGCCGCGCGTGAGCATTTGCACGAGGTCTTTGTCGGAGGCGTATTTTTCAATTTGCGCAAAACCGTCTTTGACGGCTTTGTCGATCTCGCGTTTCGACGCTTTGGTCTTGACGTATTTGGCTTCAATGATCCAGGCGTATTTTTGCGCCGAAGCGTCGCCCTTCAAGCCGAGCAATAGATCGCAATATCCTTGCTTCGTTTCCTTTTCGCTCATCAGGTAAAACGAATTGCTGGCGGAAAAAAACGAAAATAGCATCAGTTTCATGGTATTTTCGTTGAAGTCCATCAAGTCGCGATTGCTGATCCGTTCGAGCACCTGCGTTTTGAACACATTGAGCAACGGCTGAATGTTGGCGTCGACCGCCAAATGAGCCAACGCGGTGACAATGTCCGTCAAATCGACACGCAACCCATCGTGCTCCGCCATGGCGAATCCGAGGTACTCCCATTGTAATTCGAGCATCACCCGATTCGGAATCACGAGTTTCGGTTGGGCATGAACAGCGGCGTCTTCGGCAAAGGTCAGCATGCCCATGTAATAAAAAAGCGAGACAATCTGCGCCTTGCCAAACTTGAGCGTGGTGCCAAATTGTTCGACGAGCGTGCCGCTTACGAACTCGTGCGTCAAAATCTCTTCCAACAGCTCACGCGTATACTTGGCTTCGCCGCTCGTTGCTTTCGCCAACGCATACAGCCGTCCGTAATCGGTGCGGACGTTCAAATCGAGCATTTGGCGCGGATATCGACCGGTATCCCAAATCTCGCCGAGAAAGTACAAGACGAGCGTCGAATTGTACAGGTTCTCGGTGGCGTCGATCGAGAATCGATAACCGTCGTAATATCGTTTCAACGTATCGAGCAGCTCGGTGCGATTGCCGAAGCGCGGAGCCTTCGTCAAGTCG
>CAYSYX010001145.1:0-1643 GCA_964435055.1 uncultured Polyangium sp.
GCTGCACGCTCGAGTCGCAGCAGGAAAGGCGAACATGCACGGCCTATCGCGCACTCGTTTGACGGGACTATTCGTGATTTTTTTGGCGTCGAGCCATTTCGTTGTTGGGTGTGGAGACGAAGGCACGTATTTGCCGCCGACGCAGGAAAGTCCAAATTGTTCGGCGCTGCCCGTTGATCCGAGAAATCCGGCAATCAGTTATGATCGAAAAAATGCCGTTGCGGGACCTTCGGCATGGGGGAAATTGCTCAACGCCAATGGAGACGTGGCTTATCCGGAATGTGCAAATGCGCTGGAGCAGCAATCGCCCATTGCGTTGCCTTCACCGGAAATGCCGTGGGCTGTGGGGGGAATGTATTTGAGCCCCGACGTTTTATCGTGGTCGCGTCACGCCGAAGTGACGTCCATCATCAACAATGGCCGAACGTGGCTCACGGCGATTGCGAAGATACCCGCAAATACGATTATGCTTCGCGGTGAATCTTATACGCTCGAACAATTTCATGTTCACACCCCGTCCGAACACTCCATGGGCGGGATGTCGTTTCCGATGGAATTGCACCTCGTGCATCGCGGAGGTAGCCGGGCATTTGCAGTGGTCGTTGCGGTGATGATCGAGGAGAGCGCGGAGGAAAATCCCGAGCTTGCCAAAGTGTGGAATCAATTTTCCGCCTGTCCCGAGGCCGCACCAACGATGTTGCAGAACGTGACCGTGGACGTCGCCTCGTTTCTGCCCGCAAATACGGCGCATTTCGAATACGACGGTTCGCTTTCGACGCCGCCTTGCACACGGGTGACGCATTGGATTGTCATGACCGAACCCATTTTCGCATCATCGGCGCAAATCGCCCGGTTCAAGGATTCTCTTGGACAAACCAATCGCCCGACGCAGCCGATCCTCGACGAGCAGCTGGTGACCTACGAAGCCCCGAAGACTGCCCATTGGCAATAGAAATCGTTTTCCCAGGCGCTCGGGGCGATAAGCCGTTCAAAAGGTGGATCAAGAAGACGTGAACGTGTCTCGAGTCGCCGTTAAAGCGTTGCGTGGTGGGTTCGGTATTGGTATGCGTGGATCATGGCGGCAAAAGATACGGCTATCGCCATTGTCGCGTGCGTGAGCCTTTTTGCTGGCGTGAGCATGACCCTGCGCTTCTGTGCTCGTGCGTTCATGCATGCCGATGCGAACGAGCTCATTACGCATGTGTGTGACAATGCCGCGGGCAAACCAATTTCGGCGGACCTTGCGTCGGCTCTTGCGAGCACCAGCACGGAAAACCTGGGACCGCATGAATCGACGTGGTTGTCGTGTATGGCCGAGGAACGGGCAAACTGCGGCGCCGCGCCTTCGTTCAAGGTGGATCACGGCGTTTTTTCGGCATTGCCGAGGCGGTATTGGGTGGATGCCGAGGTGGATCGGGGCACGGTGATCGTCTGCGAAATCTCCCATGCCCCGGGGTGGTAGGTACGACGGAACCAATGGCCCGGCCAAGGTGCCTCAGCCAAGGTGCCAGCCACTTTGGGGATGTAACGCATCCCCCACACCGCAGCGTCAAATCACCCGCAGATTCAGCCATTTGGCGCTTCGATCCAAAAAACTGAACTTTCTACGCAACTCGCGCCGCGCCCAAACGATGGATCTATGT
>CAYSYX010001146.1:0-1640 GCA_964435055.1 uncultured Polyangium sp.
CGACATCGAAGGTTCCCGCTTCGAGCGCGGCGAGCCCTCGAGGACCGTCGGAAGCCGAGGTTACGTGAAAATCGTTTTGCCCGAGATAAGTCGAGAGCAAATCGAAAAGGCGAACGTCGTCGTCGATGAGCAAAACACGCAAGGCCACCTCCGCACGCTACAAGCAAATGGCTGCGTGGACAAGCTTGGTGTGAGGATATGAAGGAAATGCTCGGGCGGGTGTGAAGAAGTGCAAAGGAATTACTTCGAGCCTTTGCAGCTCTCAAAATCGGCCTTGTGTCCGGTGTCGCAGATATAACGTTGATCAAGACAGCACCGCGTACACGCGGGACTAGCATCGCGCAGGTAGCAATCCTTGCCACATTGATAATCGGGTTCGTCGCACTCGGGACGTTGGACGACCGCGCCATCTGTCTCAGCCCACTTTTTTTTGGGGTGTTCGCGATCGCGACAATCACTGCCAACCAGCAGAATGACCGACGCCATGATCAACATCGAAAAGTGCGTCACGGCACTACTCCTCATCGGGGCACGAGTAGAAACTGTAACTTTTATCGAGATCACACAATTCAGCATTTCGGCTGCAGCATGCGGTGCACTTCGCGCCTGCACCAGCCTTGTAGCAACTATTGCGGCACGCTCCAGCTTTCAGCGTGCAATGCTCCAGCTCTGGAGCAGCATCGGCCTTGTCCCGGCCGGCCGTGTCTTTCTCGGCACCGAATGGGGACCACGTACAACCGCCGAACGCGAGAATGAGAATACAGCTCCAGGTGAGCGACTTCAGCGGAGTGTAGGCGGTACGGAAAGACGAACCGTCGCAGGACATTGCGAAGACGATACCCGCTTATTTCATCGGATGCCACACGCGCGACACAAGAACGAGTTAGGCGAACGATTCACTTCGCCAAGACGTCGCAGAGCCCCGCCGTGCACGCGGCCATTTGCGTATCCGGGCACGGCTGACACGACAAAACATCGGCGCACGCTTTGCGTTTTTCTTCTTCAGCCGCCGCATAACGCGACGCTTCGCCAATACGGATGGCTTCTTGCGTGCATCCGCATCCGCACACATTGCCAACATAAACGAGCGTGCAATCCGTGGCCATCGAGCACGTCTTGTCGAATCCCTCGGTCGTCATTGTCGTGTCGGGAGGCGGCGAATTGGTTATTTCGTCCCCACAGCCCAAAACCAAACCCAAGAGCAAGAATGACGTCGTGCGTAAAATCATCTTCTTTCCTTTTTCGTGAAACATTCGGTTCGCATTGAACCGAAATAGCGAAGCGCGACGTCATAAAACACTTCTCGGAAATGCGCAAACCTGATAGAACGAGAATTTCTGGCGCGTGACGAGGTGCTTCATGCAGAGACGTGGGACAAGTCAAGGGCCATTGCTGCCGCTTAGCATGGTTGGTCTTTTGGGCGTCGCCGGCTGTGTCGGCGTCATTGGAGATTTGGGCGGAAGTCCGCTCGAAGAACAAGTCGAAAGCGAGGTTGCCGTCAGCGGCCTGCGGCGTTTGACCGCACAGGAATACGCAACGACGGTCGAGGATCTCGTGGGATTCGTTCCGAACAATGTTCGCGAAACGTTGCCCGTCGATCCGCTCTTGCCGTTCGACAATGATTTCACCTTCCAAAAAGC
>CAYSYX010001147.1:0-365 GCA_964435055.1 uncultured Polyangium sp.
GATGTACTCCGATCCATAGCCTCGAACAACTCCCTATTCGTCGAGATTATGGACAAGAAGTTTTACCTGGCCACGCAAATCGTCACGTTTGCGTTGAGAACATCAAAATTTTCATCATTCGAAAACAATGCAATCGCAAACCAACTTGCTGACGTGCTCACCGAAATCGTCGATGACAATGATGGGGCGCTGACGGCTTATTCCGAGTTCGGGACGAATCCAACGAGACAAACTTTTGAGGTATTCGAGGCCACCCTTCGCCGATCGCTACTGCGGGCAAAACTTCTGATGGGTCCTCACCAAGAGCGCGAGTTTCGATTGCTCGAATTTATCACCGATAAGAGTGTCCAGTTGCTGCAAGTCTT
>CAYSYX010001147.1:375-1640 GCA_964435055.1 uncultured Polyangium sp.
CATTGCTAAATAATAAACTAGCAATCCCAGCGAAGATTATTTGAGTTTTCTTCAGGAACCGGACGTCGGTCCAAACGGCAAAATAATTCCGATGCTGCCTCACGTGCAAGCGTTTTCGAGTTTGTTGGCACGGCTCAATCGGGAAGTGCCGCGGCGGCGGAAAATCCGCATCGTACATGATCAGCAGGCGCAGTTCGATGATGTACTCAGGGACGGCTTGCAATTTCAATTGACATATCGAAACCAATTGCGAGCGGCGGGACCCGACAATGAAACGTTCCGGCGCCACACGGATTGGTACTTCACGCCTGGACGATTTCAGCTCGAATTCATGGATTCGAAGACTGAAGCTGGAATTCAGGTAGCGGACATCATCGGGCGCACTTGCATGTACCGGATGAATTCTGTTCTGGTCGGTGCGCCTCCGCCCGGCGGTTTTGACGAGGCGTTTGAAATACTGCATGACTTGGGAGGTTCCGGTCGCGGCGTCGGTGTGAACATCGTTGCCACCACGAAAATGGCCGAGCGATTCTGGGCACCTGGTCGAGGCGACGTATAGCTCAATCTTTGCCGTCTTTGCGCACTCGAATGCATTCACGAGCCCATGGCACAGTGTCTGTCCGAGCAACCGCACCCGAGGGGAACCGGTGCATGCTGCAACCGCGATCGGCACACCCCCAAGACCGGTGATTGGTTTGAGCGCGGCTGCACAAAGCGTACTCCAACATACTGGCACCCGGCTTGAGGTCATTCGGGGAAACTTTCTTGTGCTGGTGGCTATGGCGAGTGACGATCTGGAGGCAAGACCGTGAACGACGACATCTCCTTCTCCGAAGCCATCGCAGGCATGCAAGCACTCGAAAGGCGCGTCGCCTTTGAGCGTGAAGTCTCTTCGACGCCCGTGGGCAAGCAATCTTTCGAGCTTCGTGAACGCGCCCGTCCGCTACGCGAGCAGGGCGACTGGGCGGCCGCGTTCGTGTTGCATAGCGAGGCTGCCAATCTATTTCCAAAAAACGACCCAAGCCCCGCGGCTGCGATGGCTTGGTTCGACCTTGGCCGGTGTTACGAGCACAAACCCGTTGGTGTTCGAATCGACAATCTGCGCAATGCAGAGCGCCTCTATCGTCGAGCGCTTGCGTCGCCGGCTTTACCCAAGGATCCACATCGTATGGCGATGGTTCGCGATGCACTCGCCTCGTGTTTGCGGTACCTCGCGTACGAGGTAAAGCACTCCGAGGTGCAGAGGCGCCGTCTCGACGAGGCAC
>CAYSYX010001148.1:0-1639 GCA_964435055.1 uncultured Polyangium sp.
GCTTGATGGCCACGTAGACTTTGACCATCTTGATGACGCCCGGCGGAAGCTCGTCACCCTTGGTCAGCTTCGCAACCTTGTCACGATAGACCGACTCAATGGCGTGAATGTCTTCCTCGAGACGCTGCGCAAGCTGCTCGACGCGCTCTTCAACGCGACCGTCCCCTTCGGACACACGAAGCTCTCGATAGTGACGCGACGGAATCGTCTCCAGCGTCGCCATATCGAGCTCTTGTCCCTTCGCGAGCAGCACCTTGCCCTTGTCATCCACCAGGCGCGAAGCAGTGGTCTTGCCTTCGAGCAGTCGACGCATCTTGGCGTAGTACGACTCGGCGACAATCTTGACCTCATCGCGCTGGTCGGTGATGAGCTTCTCTTTCTCGGCGTCCTCGATGTCCTTGGCGCGCTCGTCCTTTTCCGTTCCCTTGCGTGCAAACACGCGAGCGGAAATGACGATGCCCTGCACACCAGGCGGAACCCGCAGCGAGCTGTCGCGAACGTCTCCGGCCTTTTCACCGAAGATGGCGCGAAGGAGCTTCTCTTCAGGGCTCAGCTGCGTCTCTCCCTTCGGCGTAATCTTGCCGACAAGGATGTCGCCCGCCTTGACCTCGGCACCGATGCGAACGATGCCCGACTCATCGAGATCCTTGAGCGCTTCCTCACCGACGTTCGGAATGTCGCGCGTGATCTCTTCCTTGCCGAGCTTGGTGTCACGGGCGATGCACTCAAACTCCTCGATGTGAATCGAGGTGTAGACATCTTCCTTGACCAGTCGCTCAGACAACAGGATCGAGTCTTCGAAGTTGTAACCGCCCCACGGCATGAAGGCGACCACGACGTTCTGACCGAGCGCCAGCTCACCCATCTCACAAGCGGGACCGTCGGCGATCACGTCGCCTGGACGAACCCGATCACCGCGCTCAACGATCGGCTTCTGGTTGATGCAGGTGTTCTGGTTGCTGCGCTGGAACTTGACCAGAGAATAGATGTCCGGCTTTGCACCGGCCATATCATCCAGGTCTTGCTCGAGCGGACGAACAACGATACGCGCTGCGTCGACCGACTCGACGATGCCCTCGCGCTTCGCGACCAGCGTAACGCCTGAGTCACGAGCCACGATGCCTTCCACGCCAGTACCAACCAGCGGAGACGCAGTACGAATGAGCGGCACAGCTTGACGCTGCATGTTGCTGCCCATCAGTGCGCGGTTTGCGTCGTCGTGCTCAAGGAACGGAATCAGCGAGGCGGCCACCGACACGAGCTGGTTTGGCGACACGTCCATCAGCGTCACTTCTTCAGGACGAGACAGAACGAAGTCGCCGTTGTGCCGAGCCGAGACGTGCGGACCAATGAACTTGCCGTCACGTTCCACTTGCGCGTTCGCCTGCGCAATGAAGTGACCTTCTTCCTGAAGTGCCGAGTAGAACTCGACGTCGTCCGTCGCCCGACCGTCCGCGCACTTACGATACGGCGTCTCAATGAAGCCGAACTCGTTGACACGCGCATACGTCGACAGCGACGCGATCAGACCGATGTTTGGACCTTCAGGCGTCTCAATCGGACAGATACGACCGTAGTGCGTTGCGTGAACGTCACGGACTTCGAAGCCAGCGCGCTCACGAGTCAGTCCGCCTGGACC
>CAYSYX010001149.1:0-1628 GCA_964435055.1 uncultured Polyangium sp.
GCACGACTTCTTCAAGCCGCTCTCGGGCGACAAATGCATCGAGAATGAAAAAACGCTGAATATGATGCACGACTTGGGCCAGAATTACCTCGATACCGGCCATTACAAGGAAGGTATCGAGCTTTATCGCGACCTCATGGCTCGTGACAAGGGCGACCGGTATTGCAAGTACCAGGGTCACATCACGGAAGCCACGTTGGCGATGAAATCGGGCAACAAGGCCGGGATCAAAGACGAGCTCGACCGCATGCTCGAAGTGCACAACAAGTTTGTCACGGAAGGCCATCCGGACGACATGAAGCTCAAGTGCGCCAATTCGACGGCCGGTTTGCTCACGGAAACCGCGATGGCTTGGCATCTCGAGGCTGTCGGTTCGGGCGGTGTTCGCGGTACGGGCGACAAGAACACGATGACGCTCGCGGCGTTGTTGTACGAAAAGGTCGTCGGCGCGTTCAAGCAGGATCAATTCGCGAAATTCGAATTCCCGCGCATCATCAAGGAAGACTGGCCGAGCATCTCGAAGATCAAATACGCAATGGCCGACCTTCTTTACTTCAATAAAGATTGGGCCAAGTGCGGTCCGGCATTCGATGCCGTCGTCGCTGAAGATCCGAATGGTCCGAATGCGCCGGAAGCGGCGTTCGCCGCGGTTCTTTGCTACCAAAATATCTATACCGAAACGCATAAAGACGGTTCGGACAAGAAGGGTAGCGGCAATCTTCCGAGCGCCGGAGATGGCGGGAAGAAGGACCCGAAGAAGGCTGCGGCAAACGATAAAGCGAAATACGCGCCGAAGCCATTGAGCGATAACCAAAAAGGCATGTTGACGGCCTTTAATCGGTACCTCTGCTACATCAAGCCCTCGGACAACGACAAGGAAGCGCAAGAGAACTACGTCGAAGTGAAGTATGCTCGAGCGCGCACGTATTTCGAGGCGCAGCATTGGGAGGAAGCCGGTTTCGCATTCCGCGATATCGCGATGAGCCATTCCGACAAGGACGTGGGCATTTACGCGACCCAGCTTTACCTCGAAAGCCTGAACATTCTCGGCACCAATTCCGATCCGGGGCGTCCGTCATGTTTTACCGATATGGCGACCGACGTGCCGAAGTTCATCGAGCTTTATTGCACGAAGGGCAAGGAAAAGGACAATGCCGAGCAATGCGGTATTTTGACTCGCATTCAACGCGACATCGAGCGTTTGGCGGCGCAAAAGACCATTGAAGCGGCCGACGCGGGCAGCGGTGGTGTCGACACGATCAAGATGTACGAAAAGGGCGCCCTTGCGTACATGGATCTCTGGAAGAAGTATGGCGAACCGGCGTGCGAAAAGAAGGATGCCGCTTGTGATCGAGCGGAAGAAATTCTTTACAACGCGGCTCGTGCATTCCAGGCGGCGCGTTTGATTGCGAAATCGATTGCGGTGCGCCAGATCCTGCTGAACCCGAAGTACAACCTGAACAAGACCGAGCTGGCGAAGAAGGCCGTTTACGAAATCGGCGGCAACTACCAAGCCATTGCGGTGTACGACGAAGCGGCGAACTGGTACGAACGGTTTGCCGGGGAAAACCCGAAAATGGAGAAAGCTCCCGAAGCGCTCCAAGACGCGGTTTTGCTCCGTCTCGGTT
>CAYSYX010001150.1:0-1623 GCA_964435055.1 uncultured Polyangium sp.
CGCCTGATTTGATTTACAATCAAATTGTGCATACAATATAGTTGTGCGCATCACTTTTGATCCCGCCAAAAACGAGCGCAACATTCGCGAGCGGAATCTGCCATTCGATTCTGCGGCAGAGTTTGATTTTGAAAATGCACTCGTCCAGACTGATACGCGACAGGAGTATGGCGAAACGCGTTATGTCGCGCTGGGCGATCTGCACGGTCGGTTACATGTTTTGTGCTTCACGGAAACGCTGGATGGCATTCGCGTCATCAGTTTTCGCAAGGCCAATGATCGAGAGGTAAGAAGCTATGCCAAAGTCAAGACCATTGACTGACATCGAAGGCGAAGTCCGCGAACTTACCGCCGCGGACATGAAGCGTTTTCACAAAGCGAAACAGGTGCTGCCCGACACGTTGCTGAAAAAGGTCAATGTCCGTGGCCCGCAAAAGGCGCCGACCAAAGAGCGCATCACGATACGCCTTTCACCCGAAGTGGTTCAGCGATTTCGCGATACGGGCGATGGGTGGCAAACGCGGGTTGATGCGGCGCTCAAGGATTGGCTCAAGTCGCATAAGGCGGCAGGTTTGTAAATTTATGGTATTTCGCTGCGGCAAGTGTCGACACTGCTTCATTTGAATCCTGCCACACGAGAAGTGCGATGAAAGATCTTAAAGCGGCGCAGCACCATTGGTGGCCAAGATGTGTGTCGCGACACTGGGTCGACGCCGATGGCAAAGTAGGAAGAATTGAGCCCAGCGGCCGCGTTATTCGAGTACCTCCGCACAAACTCGGGTCGATCGGAAATGGTCACCACGGCAAACTCAGCAATAAGGCCGGGTTCGACACAACTGATTGGGACTTCACTTTCGAGCAAGAATTTACCAACGCCGACGGACGATTCTCCGAAGTCATATCGTGGCTTGTAAGCCTAAAGCACGCTCCAATAGTTGGAAGTGACTTAAGAGATCGATTTCGAGCACAGCCTGCTACTGATGACTTACTGCGAGCCCTCACCGAATGCGTGATTTCGTTGGTGATTCGCAGTCCGATGAACCGTGACGCATTTGCGTCGCTAGCTGAACGTTTCGGCCTTCCGGCATCAAACGCAGATCGAGATGCGGTAATCAGCATGAATATGCTTGGCAAGCAGCGCACAATGTCTGCCAATATCGGTGCAACGGGGAAATTCGCGGTTCTGTTCTCGAACAAGCGAGAATTCATCTATGGCGACGGCTGCTTCAACAACCTAGACGGGGCGGTAGACCCGCCACACTATCCGAAGCTACTTGTTCCGGTTACGCCAGAAATTGCAGTAATCGTGTGTCGCCCACTATCGTATCTCGTCGAGCCGCGCCTCTCATCAATTGTTCTTGCCGATGAGGAAACTGACTATTGCAATCATGCGATTCAGGTCTATTCGCGTCGCGAAATGTTCTTTCGTTCTCAACCACCGTCTTTGGATTCTGCATTCACGAGCGGCGAACGACGTAGGTATGCCCGCGCTGACAATCCAGTTGATGAGCTGATGCAAGCGATTCCAGGCATACCTCCGCGCGATACGTCGCTTGACTCTCTAACTTGGAACGAAGAGCAAGCAAGTCCCAACTAAGCGTCGTACAAAACCTACTCTGCGGC
>CAYSYX010001151.1:0-1613 GCA_964435055.1 uncultured Polyangium sp.
CATGATGGGCGGCAATGTCACCGTCGGTGATTCCGGATTGTACGATCCGACGACGAATACGTGGACCAGCGCGGGAAGCCATACGAATCCACGAATTTTCATATCGGCGGCATTGTTGCTCGATGGCCGCGTGCTCGCAACGGGAGGCTATAACTCCGGTGGATATCAAAATCAGGCGGATCTCTGGGATCCGGTCACGCAGACGTGGTCCCTGGCGGACCCGATGAATTACGCGCGTGCCCATCATACGGCGAATCGGCTTCCCAGCGGCGCGATTTTGGAAGCCGGCGGATTCAACGGAGCGTTCTTGTCCACAGCCGAAGTATACAACGCCCCCCTGAGCGCCAATGGTACGTCATGTACGAACGGCACATCATGTTCGAGCGGCTTTTGCGTTGATGGGGTTTGCTGCAATTCGGCGTGTCTCGGGACGGAGGATTGTCAATCGTGTAACCAGCCCGGAAAGCTGGGTACATGCTCGGTCATGGCGGCTGGAAGCGTGTGTCGACTCGCCGGAGACCTTTGCGACCCTGCGGAAACTTGCAACGGCGTGAGCACGGCGTGCCCCATGAATGCATACGCACCCGCGGGAACGCTCTGTCGCGCGTCGTCGGGAGTTTGCGAATTGCCGTCGACGTGCACCGGCATGAATTCTTTTTGCCCCACGAATGGGTTCGTCGCAGCAGGCACCGTTTGTCGCAGCGCGACGGACGTTTGCGATGCGGCCGAAACGTGCACCGGATCGAGCGCAGCATGCCCGGCCGACGGAGTGCTCGCTGCGGGTACGTCGTGTCGCGCAGCCGCGGGCGTCTGCGACGTCGCGGAAGTCTGCAATGGCGTCGGCGCCGCTTGTCCCGCCGATACATTTGCGCCCATGGGTACGTCGTGTCGCGCAGCCGCGGGAGCTTGCGACATCGCGGAAGTCTGCAATGGCGTCGGCGCCGCTTGTCCCGCCGATACGTTTGTCGCCGCGGGCACGTCGTGTCGCGCAGCCGCGGGGGCTTGCGATGTCGCTGAATCGTGCACCGGAATGGCCGCCGATTGCCCCATGGACGGGTTTCTCACGGCTGGAACGATATGCCGTACCGCCGCCGGACCGTGTGACGTCGACGAAACATGCAATGGCAATTCGATTGCGTGTCCCATGGATGGATTCCTTCCCGTGGGAACCGTTTGTCGTGCCGCGGTCAATACCTGCGACAAAGCCGAAACCTGCAATGGCACGGCATCCACGTGCCCGGCCGATTTGCTCGAGGCCGACGGCATTCTTTGCAACGACGGCAATCCATGCACACCCGTGGATTCGTGCAAAGGCGGCCAATGCGCTCCCGGTGCCGCCATTGATTGCTCCGCACAAGACGAATGCCAATTCGACGGTGCGTGTGATCCCGGAACGGGCAAATGCGTGGCTCCTCCGCCAAAATCCGATGGGACTCCGTGCGCCGATGGCACTTGCATGGCCGGCGCTTGCACGCCCCTGGGTTCGTCCTCGAGCTCGAGCGGCGCAGCCGGCAATGGCGGCGCGGCAGGGAATGGCGGCGCGGCAGGGAATGGCGGTGCAGCGGGTGACGGTGGCGCCGCAGGCGCAGGCGGCGAAGCCGGCAAAGGTGGCA
>CAYSYX010001152.1:0-1607 GCA_964435055.1 uncultured Polyangium sp.
ATGCGACGTACGGCGTGGTGAGTATAGGGCTGACGGTCGGTTTGGCGCGCACGTTGTTTCGGAATGGCGCGGTATTTCTCGAGAGCGTTTTCAAGGACGATCCGAAAATGGCCGAAGCGGTCAATAAGCTGCTCGTCGTTGGGTTTTACTTGCTCAACTTTGGTTACGCGTGCCTATTGATGAAATCCGAGCGGGCGATCGACACGATCCATGCCATCGAAATTTTGGCCTCGAAGGTCGGCTATTTGTTGATTTCGCTCGGGGTCATTCATTTCGGCAACATTTACTTGTTCTACCGCATGCGTCAACGAGCGCAGATGGCGGTGTTGCCTCCGCCGGTGGCGCCGCAATTGAAACTGGCTCCGTCGACCGGTCATTAAAACAGCGAGGAATTCAGATGAATCGGCTCACGGTGCTTTATGACGAGTCGTGTGCGCTTTGTGTTCGGTGCCGAGATTGGTTGTTGACGCAAGGCGCATACATCGAAATGGACCTCATGTCTTGCAGCAGTGCGGAGGCTCGAGAAAGGTTTGGCGCGGTACCGTGGCTCGGGGAAGAACTCGTCGTGGTGAGTGATGACGGCGATGTTTGGGTGGGTGCGGCGGCATTCTTGATGTGCTTGTGGGCGCTCGTTGAATGGCGGCCATGGTCGTACCGTTTGTCGAGCCCGACATTTGCCCCCTTGGCCGAACGTTTTTTCCACGCGCTTTCGAGCAATCGGCGGATGATTGCTTCGCTTTTGTCGCCCGATGATTGCCCCGGCGGCAGTTGCAAGGTAGGTTCGTATCGAACTCGAGGAGATTTCGTGCGATGACCAGCCGCAAGCGCCGTTCCGATGGAGAGCAGAGCCGCGCTCATATCTTGGAAACGGCGCTGCGGCTTTTTCGCGAGCGCGGATTCGACGAAACGACGATGCGCGACATTGCTTCGGCCGGCGGGCTGTCCCTTGGAGCCGCATACCATTACTTTCCGTCGAAAGAAGCGATCGTTTTCGCCTATTACGATCATCTCCAACAGCGCCACGCCGAGGAAGCACGTCTCGCCTTGGCCGGCGTTTCGGATTTGGCTTCGCGACTGCGCGCAGTGGTATCGACCAAACTCGATTTGTTGCAAGACGATCGCCGCATCATGCGCGCCATTTTGCAAACGATGTTCGGGGCGAATCCCGCGCTGAGCGTATTCAGCCCGGAAACGCGGACGGTTCGGGATCAAAGCATGGCGATTCTGGAAGAGGCGCTCGTTTGTCCCGAAGTATCGGAGGAAGCTCGCCCCTTATTTACCAGGGCTTTGTGGGCGCTGCTCTTGGGGTATTTGTTGTATTTCGTGGAGGACACTTCCGAAGGACAACAAAAGACCCGAGCGCTCGTGAATGGTTCGCTGGAGATGATCGCGAACTTGGCGCCGATGCTGGGATCACCTCTGCTCGGGCCAATACGAAAAGACGTCATGCGACTTTTGCTGGAAGCAGGATTGATGGGCGAAACGACGGGCCCGGGTGGATCTACGAGCACCGAGCGTCGGTCATAGACACGCACGAAATTCGAGTATGGGGGTGGAGACGCTCGTCTGGCGGCGCGAGGAAACCGCAGGCTAGCCGTGATTCGCTA
>CAYSYX010001153.1:0-1606 GCA_964435055.1 uncultured Polyangium sp.
CCACCAGCGCCGCCACCACCGCCCAGTTGGGGGACGGACGATTCTCCGCGATTGCGAGTGGAATTGGAGAATGAATTGCAGGTGGGGGGTACGGCGCACGTGACAATGACTTCGCCGTATTCGAAGCCGGCCAAAGCGATGCTGACGTTCGAGCGGGAAGGGATTCTGGTGCAGCGCGCGGTCGAATTGGCTCCGCACCCTAAAAAGACCGTGGTCGAAATACCCGTGACCGCAGCGATGATGCCCATGATCATGGCCAAAGTGACGACGATCATGGATAACAAGGTTCAATCCGAGTCTTATACCGTGGGCGTCGACGCGAAATCGCGCCGTTTGTCCGTATTCGTTCATCTCGGAAAAACGCAAACGACACCCGGAGATACGGTGGATGTCGATGTCGCGGTCAAAGATGCGTCCGGCAATTCCATGCCGGGTGCGGAAGTCACGTTATGGGCCGAGGACGAAGGTTCGCTGCTCGTTTCGTATTATCGTACGCCGGATCCTTGGTATGCGCTTTTTGCGAATCGAGACTTTCTCGTGGATACCGAAGATGCGCGCGAACATCTCTTGACGACCTGGATGGGGAACCATCGCGCGAAACCTCCGTCCGTACGTATGGGGGCCACGTCGGTATCGCCGCGACGTGGAGATTTTCGGCAATCGGTGGCGTTTTTCCCCAATCTGATCACGGATGCGAGTGGCCATGTAAAACAAAAAATCACGCTGCCCGATGGATTGACCGCGTATCGATTCATGGCCATGGCGGTGACCGAAGATGATCGGACGGGGTCCGCCGACAATACCGTGCAGACGTCAAAACCGTTCATGGTCAAACCAACATTGCCGCGTGTCGTGCGTGTGGGAGACGAATTCGAGGCGTCGGTCGTGTTGTCGACCATCGAGCGCGAAGCTGGAAAAGCGACGCTCGAAGCAAAAGCTCGAGGTTTATCGGTTGCCGGGCCCATGCGCAAGGTCGTCGATGTGGGCACGGACGGGCCGGTCGAGGTCAAGTTCCCATTACGTGCCGAGCGAGCAGGTAAAACCGGTTTTTCGGTGGACGGGTCATTTCAATCGAGCGGAAAAGAAGACACCGACGCCGTGGATCTATCCATGCAAGTCGTTGCGCCCATGCCGCTCGAACGCGTGGTCGTTTCGGGAGAAACCACGGGAGCGATCGCGGAGAAAATCGCTATGTTGCCGGGGATTCGACCCGATGCCGGGGGACTTGCCATTACCTTGTCGCCTTCGCCCCTTTCCGGCATGGCGACGGCGCTGGAACAATTGGTCGAATATCCTTATGGTTGTACGGAACAAACCGTGAGTCGTCTGGTCCCGCTCTTGGTTTTGCGCGATCTTTCGGATGCGTTTCAAGTGCCTTTGCTCAATACTGGTTCGCATTCGTCGGACAAGAACATTCCTCGAGCATTGCAAGGGGCGGTCGATCGCGTGCTTGCGAATCAGCAACGTGAAGGTGGTTTTGGGTTGTGGCCGTCGTCTCGCGAGGCTCAACCGTGGGTCACCGCGTATGCTTTGTGGGGGCTTGCCGAGGCCGAGCGGCGAGGGATTTCGGTGTCGAAAGAAGCTCTCGATCGTGCCGCTGCGGCGC
>CAYSYX010001154.1:0-1601 GCA_964435055.1 uncultured Polyangium sp.
GCCTCAATCCCGCTTGCGCACAATTCCCCGACCGCGGCCTCAATCCCGCTTGCCCACAATTCCCCGGACTTGTGCGCGTCTTCTTTGCCCACAATTCTCCCGTCCGCGATTCCCTCATCCCATTTCGATCCGCTCCATCGCGCCGCCATCCTCCACCGACTCATGAAACTCCGTCGTGTCGTTTTGTTGCCACCATGAGATCTATTGTGCGAAGATGCCGATATTCTCTCGCCATTCGTCGGCGGCAGAGCACGAATTCGAACCACCGAACTCCACCGGAGGGGCAGTGAAATACTCAGAACAAGTCGCCACGGCAACCGGCCAATATCGAGATTCACTTCCTGATACTCTATTCGACCACAAATTGAAAGTGCTCACCGTCGAGCTTCGAGGTCAGGTGTTTCATGGCTCGGGCGTGTTGTACCAAGCCACCGACAACCTCGTCTGGGTCCTCACCGCCGCCCATAACCTCCACGTGTGGGCCAATAACGATATGAATAGCAAGCACGAGGACCTCGCTGATGACTTCATTGAGGATGTCAAGGTGCGGATACTCCCTCGCCACAAAGAGGCCCGAGAATACCCCATCGAGTCCATCAAGCTGCACGACGGTAAGGCCAAATGTGGTTATGACGTATGCGCTGTCTCCATTCGCAGCGATGCTCTGGCCGGGGATGTGCGGAAACTCTTGGAAAACAATTCCGGAGGCCCATTTCGATTGGCCGAATCGGACAATGACGGAACCTCGACTTTGTTATTGAAAGCCGACGTGGCGGATTGGGTGGCGTCCCAAAATCAACTCGCCAATTATGCCATCGTCCAGTTCGGCTACGGAAAAGATCCCAGCGACAAGTACCATCGGCATTGGCGGGCCCTCAAATGGCAAGACCTCAAAAACGCCGCCACGAAACCCGCATATCTGCAAAGCGCAAGAGAAAAGGGCAATCAGACGTACCTCGATGTCCTGACGTTCCCTTCCAGCGACGATACGAGCACCACGACCCCTGGTGACTCCGGCGGGCCTGCTTTTCTCATCGAAAAAGCGCAAAATTACTACCACGTCCGTTTGCTCGGTTTGACGCTGGGGGCCAATTACTTTGGGAACAGGGTTGCAGGCGACAACGAGGAGACTTCGAACAACGCGATCACCGTGCTCTCCCAGGAACGGCTCAATGTCGTCTTTGGATGACCGCGGGGCTCGTCGTGCAACGACCGCTTGACTCCCGCCGGCGTTGCGGCGATGGTCGTTGTTCGGAGCTCTCCGTATGCCGGATACCGTTACAGGACAAACAGACACCGTGGCCGCATCTTCCGAGGATCCGCGCATTGGATCGACGTTGACGGCGCGCTACAGAATCATCGCCCCGCTCGGTGAAGGCGGCATGGGCACGGTGTATCGCGGCGTGCACGAAGCGCTGCGCAAACCCGTCGCGATTAAGTTTTTGCAGCAAAAAGTTCACGGCAATCGCGAAATGATCGTGCGCTTCGAACGTGAAGCCGCCCTGGGTCAGCGCGTACTTCACCATATTGCTCTGGCGGTTGCCGACCGAGAGGCCGAGTTCCGGCTTGAACTGCTCGATGTAGGGCGAGTACTTGTAGGG
>CAYSYX010001155.1:0-1599 GCA_964435055.1 uncultured Polyangium sp.
GTCGAGAGCGCATCGTTTTGTGGTTTGAGGGGAACATCGAACGGAGCTCCCGGGCGGGGTCGTGTCGGGCGCACTTTGATGCGGGACGAGAAAACTGCCATTGCCATGATCGTCACTGACCGCCACCAAATTGCCCAACACCGTTCCAAAGTCGCGATCTCCTGCGGTCCCTTGACTCACGGTCGCGACGACGGGAAACGGGCTCGGTTTCGTGATATCGATTTTGGCATAATCATTGGACGCACCCGTGTGCGCAAAACCATCTTGAATCGAGACATAGCCGCCTTTTCCGCCCATATCCGCGGATTTTCCAAGATCCACGATTTGAAACGGATCGGTCACATCGTGGACGTGCAGGGTCGCGTCGTCGCCCGGGCCATAAATCTTTCCGCCATTGAATAACGTGCTGTACACCTTCGGCATGCCGAGTCGTTTCGTCGCCAAGAGCAAGGGATTTTTCGGATCGCGAATATCCAGCGTGGCATAACCTGGGTCATCCATACCCGACACGACGAGTAGGTTGCCAACGGCGAACACCGGGCCAATGCGGAACCCGCCCAGACTCGAGGGCGGAATCGGGTTTGGCCGGTCCATACCTCGGTCCACGAGCTTGGGGTTTGTCACGTCGGATGCGTCGATGATGAAAAGCCCCAATTGCGAGCCGCCCACGTAGACATACGGAGCTTGCCAGAAAGCCCACCAGGCCCCCGCGAGGTAATCGGAAGCGGCCACCCCGGGCAATTCGAGGTAACTTACGCGTTTCGGATTCATCACGTCGGACCAATCCCAAAACTGTACGCCCTTCGTGGCTTGCAACACCGCGTAATCGCCCCAAAAACCATACCCGTGCGCTTCGCGGATGTCTTTCGTTTCCGCGTCATCTTTCGAATGCACCAAGACCGGCATTTTGGGGTTCGAGATATCGTAGAATGCAAAACCCCCGGTGCCTTTGCCGCTGTCGAGGGAAAAGACGACCGTCAAATAGCCCCGATGCAGCGACACCGTTCCATGTCCGCGAGGCGCTCCGATATCGGCTCCGATATGCCCGATCACGGTCATGACCTCGTTGGGAGGGTACGTGAGATTGGGGAGCCCAGGTCCGTCGGCTTGGGCGTTACGCGTAAGAAGTGCGGCGAGTAACGCGGATGCGAGCGCGAAGGTGCGTTTCATCGCTGCATGATAAATCAATGTGCGGTCGAATGGAAATGACTGTTTTGAGCGCTTGGACAAAAGAATCGCTGTTTATTCGGGCTTGTGACAGCGCTTCTGGGTTGTATCATGGGAACCCCATCGAAATCACGCTCATTGCATTCTCGGCACGTTCGATGCCGATCGACGACGACGAAACCACGCAATGAGTGCAACGAGCATCATGCCCCAGGTTTGACTCGACGATCCTTTCTCACCAACCACTGTACAAGCGCAACCAGGCGTCGAATTGTCGACCGTTGGTACACAATTCCCATCGCTGCATTCGTTCCCTGCGGGGCAATCTTCCACCGATGAGCAATGGGAGGCGCAGATGCCCGCTTTGCAAATTCCCTTCGTGCAAGGTGTGCCCTCGGGTTTGGCAGTATTGTCACATTGGCCGCTCGCCGG
>CAYSYX010001156.1:0-1598 GCA_964435055.1 uncultured Polyangium sp.
GACAGTCGAAGTGAATCGAACGGGCCAAGGCACCGGTCCTCACCGCCTCAAAATATGCGCCAGGTGACAGCCCAAGAGCGTGGCGAACCTCATGTTCTGCAAATGGTGTATAGGGTGGGGAAATCATGCACTTGCCTCCACGGTGTGGAATTGAACGCCGACAGGGTCTACCAGCTTGGTAAAGAAAATAATAATTGATCGCGCGCAGGATGGAGAAGATCTGTTTTTCAAAGAATCCTACCTGAACATAAATAGAACTTCTTACGGTTAACGAAATTTCAACGAGGTGCAGCAACATTTCGATATGTGCAGTCAATAAGATCGGCTGTCGCTTCAGACGAAATCTTTAAGGAAGTATCATGTCGCTACTTCGGCATCTCTTGACCTTGGCCTCGCTCTTGGCCGGTGCGGCAGCAGCCGAACCGAGTTCAAACCTTAGCTTCGCTCACCTGTTTTCGAACGACTTTATCGGTGACGGGCAGGATCGATGGCACTCGGGCTCGTATGTCTTCAGTATTCTAAAGGAGTTTGAAGATTCCGGCGGTGCCAGCGACGTCGTGGAGTTTCGGTTCCGCTCGGAAATCATCGCCCCGAGCAACCTCGCACGACCCGCACCATCTGATCGCCCATATGCGGGCGTTCTGTCCTTTGGCGTGCACCAGTACGTTCAACGCAAAGGCATCGAGACTGCGGTTGGGGTCGATCTGGTGACGGTTGGAGACCAGACGGGAATGCTCGACTTTCAGCGTGGTTTCCACCGCCTATTCGGTGCGGGTGACTTCGGCCAAGTTCTACAGATAGGCAATGCCATCTACCTAACGCTTCTGGGAGAGATGGCCGAGTCAGTCGAACTGAGTGAAGTGGTATCGATGCGACCTTTCGTCGAAGCGCAGGCCGGAGTGGAGACCTTTGTCCGAGCGGGCGTCGATCTCGAATTTGGCCGCTCATGTCGGGGGCGTTTCAAAATTCGTGATGTTGCTACCGGTCAAAGATACCCCGCTTTCGCCTGTCCCGATATACCATCGACCGTCGCCAGCGTCGGACTTGATGTTGCGAGGGTATTTGACAGCCAATACCTTCCTTCATCGATCGGCCCCAGTTTTTCCCCGACGAGGTCGAGAATCCGACTCGGGCTCCATCGTACTGGCGAGCTGGGTAGCGTTTTCTACGGCCTTACCTGGCTTGGCGAAGAGTTCGACGGGCAGTCTGGCGGACAACTGATCGGATCAATCAGCATCAGCTTGTCGTTCTAGAATCCCAACAGCCTTTGTTGCGCAAATCAGCTAACTGTCGTACTTCACCTTTCCTCAGACAGACGTGTGCTGCGACTGCTGTGCCGGGCGTGCAAAGTGTGGTGAAGTCTTTCAGTGTCCGTCGTCGAATGCTTTTGGAACGGGTGGCCTAATTTTGGAGCGGAGAGCTCGGGCTCGTCGGGTTCAGGTTATGCTGCTTGACGCTGATGGATCAAGCGGCGGTTTTGGATGGTCTGCTGTTTGGTGCGCCCCCTTTCAGCCAGGATGGTTTCGCCGCGCCCGAAGTAGACGTCAGCTGGGATGAGGTTGCCGATGCTCTCGTGGTAGCGGTGATTGTTGTAGTGG
>CAYSYX010001157.1:0-1594 GCA_964435055.1 uncultured Polyangium sp.
GTTGAGCGGCGTACCGTCGTCGTTGCGCTTCCCTAGTAACCGTGCCCGTCCCGCTTTCTTCTTGATCCAATACTTGGGCTCGACTACGTGATTCTCATATTGATTCATCATCTTGCCTTCATATAGCGGTAAACGATCCGGCCCCGGCTGCGTTTCAAAAAGGTCGCTGTCGTTTGTCATGTGTAGTTCAGTGCAAAGCACCAACTTCCAACCCACATCGCTTTGATGGGCCAAGACAGGAAACTTCATCATCTTTTCGGTAATGGATATGTCTCGACCATCACGGAATTCCATAATCGATACGGTAGCTGGCGATAGCTTCCGCACCAACTCCGGCGTCAGCTCCAAGTGCTGCCGGTGATCCCGCAGGAACTCCGCTAACGTTTCCACCCGCACGGCTTCCCGCGGATTGATGCGAAATGCCGCATTGAAGTGCGCTGTTTTGCCGCCCTTCGTTGCACTCAAAAGACATACCTTAAACCGATGATCGACACCTTCAAATAGGTACCGCTCATTGGAAAGGCCGAACAGCGCATGCAATGTATTATCGTCGAAGAGCGCCTCTCGCAAACGTTTCGCGCCGAGATCCGAATAAATCCCTCCGGGTATGACTATACCGAGCTGCCCGCCCGCACGCAAGAGATTCAGCGATTGCTCCACGAACAGCTTGTACAAATTGATATCCGTCCCCGCCTTCTTCCCTCCTACAACCGAAATCTGATTCTTGTATTGCTCGGCGCTTCGGTAAAACTCGCTTACATGCGGGAATCGGGCCAAGTATTCGAGCCAGGCTTTGCGGACATCCTTGTTCTTCAAGAGCTTCTTTTGCTCGGCCGTTTGTTTGGCGACCGGCGTGTCGCGCGCCGTGCGCAGCGACTTGTGCAATTCCTTAGGCAACTTCGTAAGCGCCAGCTCGAACGTTTCGTCCATGAGCTTCTTGAGCTCGGCACTTTGCTCGGCTGAGACCTTGGCGATCTCCGCATCGACGCCGGCGATTTGCTTCTTGGCGGCGGCCGTGGTCGTCGATATCAGCCGGGCCTTGGGAACTCGCCAGGCCTGCACGTTGAACGCCGGCTCGAAAATGGCGCGGAAGCGATAATAATCGACTTGCGAAACCGGATCGTAGCGGTGGTTGTGGCACTGCGCGCAACCGACCGACAGCCCCAAGAGCGACGTCGACACGATCTTGATCGTCTCGGCGACGCAGTCGTTTTGCGCGAGCTTCTGATCCGCCGCGGGGTCGCTCGTGCCGTCGGGGCCCATCCGCAGGAAACCGGTGGCGACGAGCTTGTCGAGTTCCGCGGGGGGCAGCGCGTCATACGGCGGCTTCACCAACTCATCGCCCGCCAATTGCTCGACGATGAAATCGTTCCACGGCTTATCCGCATTGAACGAACGAATGACGTAATCACGATAGCGGTAGGCGAACTTTCGCTCCGAATCGACCGCGGTGTAGCCGTCGCTGTCGGCGTAACCGGCGACGTCGAGCCAATGCCGGCCCCAGCGTTCGCCGTAATGCGGCGATGCGAGCAGTTTGTCGATGAGCTTTTCATACGCCTTCGGATCGACGGCGTAGTCGCGAACGAATGCATCC
>CAYSYX010001158.1:0-1593 GCA_964435055.1 uncultured Polyangium sp.
GCCAAGGACGCCAAAAGCGAAATCGCATCTCGTTTGCCATCCGCCCACGCCCAGCGATGACGCAGGAAAAACCAAGAATCGCGAAGCCATAACACCGGGCGGGAAAATTCGGTGATGGTACATTGCGACCGTGTCGCGACGTGGGAACGACGAACCCTGTGACCGCTGGGAAAACGAACCTCGACGTCCACTTCGTCAAGGTCTGCCAAGCCGAATTGCGCAATGGGTTCACGCCAATTCGTTTCGCGAAATCCAACCAATGCGCCATTTTTCCCGAACACGGACACTCGAGCGCCCAAGGCCGAACGATTGGGAGCGGCCGTTTCGAGCTGCACTTTCAGGTAGCCGTGGGTCGGCGGTTCGTTCATGAGCAGCCGGTTCGATTCTCCGGCGCGGACGAGGTACAAATCGATGTCCCCGTCATCATCGAAATCATTGGCCACAAAGGCGGTCGTCGCTTGATCGATGTTGGCTTTGACCGTGGCATCCGAGAAGCGGCCCGTGCCGTCGTTGACCAGCAATCGCAAGCGCCCGAGAGCCTGGACATTTTCGTGACGTTGCAATGCATTACCGAGGATCAAGTCGAGGTCGCCGTCGAGATCCATATCGGCAAATTGAGCTTGAACGGCCGACGCAAAAACCCTGTCGATTCCCGATTCCGTCGTGATATCATGAAAATGGCCGCGACCGTCGTTGTGATACAATCGAGACGGCCCAAAGTCGACCGAAGTCAACACGAGGACATCGAGCGCGCCATCGTTGTCGATATCCCCGGAAATCGCCGTCAAACCCAGATGCGTATCTCCCGCCAAACCGGATGCTTCGGTGACCTCGATGAACGTGCCGTCCGCGGTTTTGGCATAAAGCATGTTGCCCGATCCCCACGAATTCAATGCGAAAATGTCCGTACGACCGTCCGCGGTCAAATCCGACGCGAGCACCGCGTTCGTCCACCCCCAAGCCGCTCCCCCATTGCGTTTATGAAGTGACTCCGTCCGAATATGCCCGAAGCCATCATTACGATGCAACAAATTCGGGAGCGGAAACCCGCCGCCTTTTGATAACATCCGCACTTCGTAGATATCGAGATCCCCATCATCGTCGAAATCGAATACCTCCATATTCCCATGGACCGTCCAGCCGTCGGTATCGACCGGCCGTACGCCCACGGGAGCGTTCCAGAATCGAAATCCGCCGAGGTTTCGCAATATTTGCATGCTCGCCGCGCCCGGAAGCACATCGTCACGTAAAACCAAGTCGTTCCAACCATCCCCGTCGACATCCACAATCGCCGCTTGCATGACGTTCGGCAATTGGTTGATTTGCGGCGACACGAGCGGCATGGGACGAAATGTCCCGCCTTCGTCGGCGCGCAAGAAGCTGTTGCGACCGAACGGTTTGGTCAACACGAGATCCCGCGTGCCCACGCCATCGATATCCGCAAACAACGCGAAAGACGATTCCGATTGCACGCCGGCCCCCGCGTCGAATGTGCGATCGAGAAACGACGGTAACGTATTGGGTTCCAAATGAAGAATCAGTCCGCGCTCGCCAACCGACCACAAACCATCTTTGCCCTGGGCAATCCCCGCG
>CAYSYX010001159.1:0-1591 GCA_964435055.1 uncultured Polyangium sp.
AGTCGAGCACGGTGAGGTCCTGGAATCCATCAATCGGATCGGCTTTTTCAATGCGACGAGCATCCGTCCACGCCACGGCCCAGCGACCGTCTTTCGCCACGGTCCACGAATTCCCCGACGACGGAACGGGCAACGATTCTGCGGTCAGCTCCGTGCCTTTGGCGCGAAGAACCGTGGCGTCGTTGGAGAGCACGTTGAGCACGATGGCGACATCGGCATCGGGATCGGGAATCGCCGCGACATGCGTCGGAGCATTTCCCGCTTCGACGACGTGCACTTCGAGCGTCGTCGCGTCGATATAAGCGACTCGGCCGCTCGTGGGATTGGCAATCCAAACGTATTTGCCCGTCGCGACGGGCGCGCTGTAGTTGGATTCGAGCTCTTCTTCGGGCGGCAACGGCGCGCCACCTTCGCCGCCGTTACCAAGACCTCCGCCGGGGTTTCCGCCGGAAGAAAGACCGTTGTTGTCAAGAGCCCCGGAAGCATCGCCCATAGAACAGCCGAACCACGGCGCGACACTCGCGAGCATGATCACCGAGACAAACGCGTAAGCATGTTTCATGGTGTTTCCCCGCTTCGAATAAGCAAAAGAGGTAGAAGCAAGGAAAGAGGATAGTCCAGGAATCGCACGATGCAAAGCCCGCGATGAAAAAAGTTCCGCGATGGGTCGTGACGAACCGTCACGTCGCTCGCAAGGGTAGGGGAGTGAAGGGATGCTCGGGCGCCGAGCACCGGATGGCATTACTGCACGGTCAGAACCGGCAGCTGCGTGATTTCAAAAATCGCGCCGGGAATGGCCCCGGCACCATTGAGATCACAATAGGTCCAAGCGATACCGTTGAGGCTCGCGCGAACGGCATAACGATACGTGCCCGCCATCGGGGTGACGAACGTCCCGCTGTATTCATCCGACGAACCGACTTGCGCGGAATGGGCCATTGGAGAAAATATCCATCCGCTTTGCGTCGTGGGGTTGATGTTTGTCGGACCATAACCCACTTGCACCACGAGGTTCGCATTGGGTCCGGCTGCTTCGGTGACACCCGTCTCCAAGATTTGGCCGACAATCGAGGGCGTTGTCGACAGGGGAGCAGCCATGATGGGACCGGGCGATTGAACGACGCAATAATCAATCTCGGCCGCAGCTCCGGATTCATTGAGCGTTCCCGCGACGGCGCATGTGCATGCGTACGCTGCACCGGCTTTGTTTTTCGGCGTCGGGGCTCCCGCAGCAAAGTCCGCGGCGTTGTCGTCCGTTTCACCGCAGCCCGAATCCGCACGCGAAATGGACTGAGTATTGCTCCCGGCCGGCGCCGCCGCATTGCCTTCAAAGCAGGTGGTCGTTCCAAACCCAACGAAATCCACGATATTCGCGCTCATCGGACAAGCCCCCGAAAATGCCGTGTCCACCTTGGCCAGCAAGACTTTCCCCGCCGTGGCACTCATGTTGGTCATGTTTGAAGCATCCGCAGCAGGTAATGCCGCACCGGTGGCTCCGCCGGCAAGTTGTACCAAGTAATAACCCCCCGGCGCAATGGATCCCGTGAGCGCCGTCGGAAGCCAACTCGACCCCGAAGCACCTGCATATTGC
>CAYSYX010001160.1:0-1584 GCA_964435055.1 uncultured Polyangium sp.
CGATTGAATGGATCGTAAAGAACGTGCCGGAAGGTAATGGAAAGGTCGGTTTGACAGGTACATCGTATCCGGGATTTTACGCGTCGGCCGGAGCCATCGACTCCCATCCGGCACTCAAAGCGACATCGCCGCAAGCGCCGATCGCGGATTGGTTCGTCGGGGACGATATGCACCGCAATGGAGCATTCACTTTGTTGCTCGCGTTTGGATTTTTCGCGGGCTTCGATGAACCTCGGCCCAAGCCGGTGTACGGGCGCAAGTGGCACGCATTCGACACGGGCACTGCGGATGGGTATCAGTTTTTCCTGCACGCGGGCGCGCTCGCCGACGCGGAAAAAGAGCATTTCAAAGGTGATCGGCCTTATTGGCGCGAAATCGTGACCCACCCGAATTACGATGAGGTCTGGAAAAGCAAAAATCTCTTGCCGCACCTCAAGAACATTCGCGCGGCAACGCTGACCGTCGGAGGTTGGTTCGATGCGGAGGATCTCTACGGTCCGCTGCAAACGTACAAATCGATTGAGAAAAACAATCCCAAAACGACCAATACGCTGATCATGGGGCCTTGGTCGCACGGCGGTTGGCACCGAACGAAAGGCGAAAAGCTTGGAGATGCCACGTTCGGGCTCGAGACATCCCGCATGTTTCAAGAAATGGAGCTGGCGTTTTTCAAGCATCACCTCAAAGACGGGCCGGATCCAAATCTGGCAGAGGCGATTGTCTTCGAAACCGGAGCGAATCGATTTCGGCGTTTTGATGCATGGCCGCCGAAGTCCGTTACTCCAGCCAAACTATTTCTTCATGCCGACGGCAAACTGGCGTTCGATGCGCCCGGGGACGCAGCTGCCCGAACCGATGAGTTTCCGAGCGATCCGGACAAACCTGTTCCGTACTCGAAAAACATGAGCCCGGAATATTCACGCGATTACATGGCCGAGGATCAGCGATTTGCAGCGACGCGCCCGGATGTGCTCGTGTATCGAGGTCCGGAACTGGAAAACGACGTGACCCTCGCAGGACCGTTGACGGCGGATCTGTGGGTCAGCACGACGGGAACCGATGCGGATTGGATTGTCAAACTCATTGATGAACAACCGCCCAAGGCAGCTCATGACGAAGACGAAGACAACCCCAAC
Source organism: uncultured Polyangium sp. (assembly GCA_964435055.1). GTDB lineage: Bacteria > Myxococcota_A > Polyangia > Polyangiales > Polyangiaceae > Polyangium. The sequence goes on from CAYSYX010001160.1 coordinate 1,137, forward strand.
GGAGCCGAACAATTGCTCGTTCGAGGCGAACCGATTCGAGGTCGTTTTCGCGAGAGCCTGGAGACCCCCAAAGCGTTTGTCCCGAATGAACCGACGCGCGTGAAGTTCGTGCTCAATGACGTATTTCATACGTTCAAGCGCGGGCATCGAATCGTGATCCACGTTCAATCGACGTGGTTCCCGCTGATCGATCGCAATCCGCAGACGTTTGTCCCGAACATTTTCGAGGCCAAAGCGAGCGATTACGTGAAAGCAACGCATCGGGTGCACCGGGGCAAAGACACGCCGAGCGGCATTGAAGTATGGATCTTGCCCTGATGCCGCGTGCAAGCTGGGCTTTGCCCAGACCCGGCAGGGGCTCCGCGCCCCCGCGTGCAAGCTGGGCTTCGCCCAGACCCGGCAGGGGCTCCGCGCCCCTGCACCCGCGCAAGGGCCCAGGCCCTTGACC
>CAYSYX010001161.1:0-1581 GCA_964435055.1 uncultured Polyangium sp.
GATTCCGGAGCACCCGAGCACCGATTCCGGAGCACCCGAGCACCCTTTCTGATGTGACCTGCCCGCCACGTTGCGCCCGTCCGACGAGCATGCCGCGTCCTTGTGTTTTTCGCAGGGTACGTAGGCAAACCTTTCGGGCGATTGGCGATTGACGGCCGATCGCATTTCAGGTCGACCGGCCACGCTCATAACGCGTGGATGAGGCAAGCAAGCGGTTTGTCGGGACCAAGTTCCCGGCGGAGTTGATCAACGAGCCCTTTCGACGCGCGCGGAGCGCGAGAGGGCATGATGTCGGAGCGCCATTCAATGCGGAAGATTCGGGAAGTTTTACGATTGCGGTACGGCCTTGGAAAAAGCCAACGGCTCATTGCCGCCGCGGTTGCTATGGCTCCGAGCTCGGTCTCGGATTATTTGGCGCGAGCTGAAGCAGCAGGCATTTCATTGGAGCGCGCCAAGGATCTCACGGACGCCGAACTGGAGAGTCTGCTTTTCAAGCAAGTTGGGTGCAATGAACCTCGCGCACGTGCCCCCATCGATTTTTCGTGGGTACACACGGAGTTGCGACGAAAAGGCGTCACGCTTCAACTCCTGTGGACCGAGTATCAAGAAGCCACGAAGAAGGGCCCAGATAAGCTCATTCCGTACCAATACAGCCAATTCTGCGACCTTTATGGGGCGTATCGAAAAAAACTGGCACCGTCGATGCGCCAGGTCCATCGCGCGGGGGAAAAAGCGTTTGTCGACTTTTCCGGTACGAAACCGCAAATCATCGACCCTTGGACAGGAGAAGTCATCACCGTCGAGCTTTATGTGATGGTGCTCGGCGCGAGCGATTATACATACGCGGAAGCCACGCGGACGACGGGCCTCGTCGATTTCGTCGGCGCCACGATCCGAGGATTCGAGTACTTCGGCGCCGTCCCCGAGATCCTCGTACCCGATCAGCTCAAGGCGGCCGTAAAGACGCCCGATTGGTGCGAACCGCAAGTCAACGCGACCGTCGCCGAAATGGCGCAGCATTACGGCATTGCCGTCGTGCCAGCGCGACCTCGGAAACCAAAAGACAAGGCCAAAGTCGAAAATGGCGTGCTCGTGGCTCAGCGGTGGATCCTCGCGCACTTGCGCAATCTCACGTTTTTCAGTCTGGAGGAGCTCAATGCAGCCATTCGAGAACGCTGCGAAGTGTTGAACGGAAAGCCATTTCAAAAGCTTCAAGGATGCAGACGCGAGCTTTTCGAGTCGCTCGATCGACCGGCCATGCAGCCGCTGCCGGCTCGACGTTATGAAATAGCAACATGGAAGCTCAATGTCGGTGTGAATGTCGATTACCATATTTCGTACGAGGACCGGCACTACAGCGTGCCTTGCGAACTGATTCAAGCGCGGGTCGACGTGCGAGCGACAGCAACGACCATTGAAATCTTTCGCGATGGCGTGCGCATCACATCTCACGAGCGCTGTTATGGGCCCCAAGGAACCGCTGTAACAAACCCCGAGCATCGGCCGAGGAGTCATCGAGCATTCGGCGATTGGCCTCCGGAGCGGCTCATTGGCTGGGCCGGAAAAACGGGGCCCAATGCC
>CAYSYX010001162.1:0-1565 GCA_964435055.1 uncultured Polyangium sp.
ATCGACGACCATGCGCATGTAAAAACGCGCGCCGTCATCGACATACGTATCGGTGTGATTGCCTGCGTCGACGATGTTGAGCCCCGCTTGGTAGAAAAAGCCGGCGAGTCGAGCGACGAGGCCCGGTTGATCCGGTGCCGCAACGAGAAATGTAGCGCAAACAGGTGAAGTCATCGGCGCGGTCTTTTAGTGGAACGCAAACCGAATTGCGAGGAAAAAATCGCCGACGAGGTTCGAAAGATGGTACGCAAACGAACAAGGAGTCCGGTTTACGCGTCAATGCATGGCTGTATAAAGCGCGACGGCGACGCCCATGATGCTTTCACCCGCAACGAAACCCGATGAAGCGGCAATCGTGTAGAGTTCGTTTTGCTTGGGCCATTTCTTGGCGATGATTTCGGCGATGACGGCACCGACGAAAAACGTGTAGCTATTCGAAGCGGGCAGAATGAACGACAAACCAAGCCCCGTCGGTGAAGGCAGCCATTTTTTGACAGAATCGGGTCCCAATTCGGCGAGCAGCGTCAAGACAATCGCGAGCGCCGCAGAAATGGCCATTGCTGCAGGCGTATAAGGCGGCAAATTGCCCAGACCTTGCGTGAGAAGTTCGGCCATGCCTTTCCAGGTTTGGACGGAAGGAGCCGGATATTTCGTACCGATGAGCTCAATTGGAAACGCTTTGAGGAAAACGATGACGGTAATCAGGCCACCGACCAGAATTCCGAAAATTTGGGCGAGAAACTGATATCGTGGCGAAGCTCCGAGCAATCGGCCCGTTTTCATGTCTTGCATCATGTCGCCGCAGTTGTTCGATCCGGCCGACGTAATACCGGCCGCCATCAAATTGATTTGCGGATTTCCCGGGGCGATCGCTGCAAAAAGAAGTTGCGTCACCTTGCCCATCGCTCCGATTGGATTCACATCGGTTTCACCTTGCGCCCGTGTACCGACGAGCGCAAGCGCGCCGGAAAGAACGATGGCGACGATGGTCAGGAGCGGATGCATGCCGAATATGAAATATTGAGTCGTAATGCAGAGAGCCACCGCGGCCAGCAATCCCCAGGTAAACCATTTCATCGGCACTTCCACGTCTTCGTGGGCCGATTCGCCGACCGCGCTTTTCAGCGTGCGCAGCGATTGCAATGCCTTGATGATGGACTTGGCTTTCAGAGCGAACGACAAAAGACCGGACACGACGAGCATCGTCACGCCCGGCCACATGCACCATTTCGCAGCTCGTCCAAAATAATTGGGCGCCGCATCGTTTGGAATGACGTACCCATGATCCACGGCCCAAGGAACGACCCCAATCCAACACACGGTTGCGCCGATGGCCATCCACGCAGTCGTCCGCAAACCAATCAATGCTCCGGCGCCCAGATTCAGCAGGCTCACATCGAGGCCCAGCGTGAGTTTTCCCATGCTGTGTTTGCCGATGAATCCGCCGACGCGCGGCAATGTATCCGGAATGAGCTCCAAACCTCCACGCACGAAACTGAGGATTGCGCCGGCAAACGTCGCCGAAAAAAGCCCGATGGCCTTTTCTTTGCCGCCCGTGCCTTCAC
>CAYSYX010001163.1:0-730 GCA_964435055.1 uncultured Polyangium sp.
GTGCGAATCGATGTATTCCTCGACGCGCCGAACCACCTGGCGACTCGAAGGCTGCGTGGGTTTTTCCAAAAGGTACGAATACGAATGAGGATGGCTGGTGAGCAACGCGCGCGTCAGGCTTTCGCAAAGGCTCGAGATGAGCACGGGTGGCAACGGACCCGCCGCATCGGCGACCTGTTGCGCAATGTAATGTAACGTTTGGTGCAAATACGCGCCGACGCCCGAACGAATGTCGAGCGAGAATTGAAAATCGAGAAATCCACGAGTGGGGGCATCGATCAACGATTCCAATTGCCTCTGGATGAAGTTGGGCTCGGCGACGAGATTGAGCGTACGTAATGCGGCCGAGAACTGCAATTTGATGGTTTGTCCAGGCGATCCAATGACTGCGCTCTCCATCGGATTGACCGATTCGACGCCGCTTCGCGTTTCGGCGCGAATCGTGCCCGCGCGGGTCATGAGCAGCGCGTAACGTGCCACGGAAAAATCCAGCGCGCACGCGCCCTGGTTCGTGCCTTGGATCAACATCATCGGACCCAACGAAATAACTTCGGCGTTCCAGTCGAATTCGCCGATCTGACGCGGCGTCACTTCTCCATAAAGGCGACTCAGGCGATCGACAGCCATCGTGACGTCGCGAGTATGGGCACGCGTGACCACTGCCGAAGCTCTTTGAGAACTTCCTTTCCGTCCTTGTAATACCCTGTTACGCTCACATCAGGTGAACCGA
>CAYSYX010001163.1:740-1541 GCA_964435055.1 uncultured Polyangium sp.
CTGCCGAGAAATTCTCGTGCGTCGAGCTTCCACGCAAGCGTTTTTCCTCATTGCTCATGACGTTTTCCTTGATTTGCTGTCGAGCCCGGACCTGCACCCAACATGATTCGCGATCAATATAAATGAATCGGATTTGCGACTTGTACAGAGGCACGACGATCGCGTCGTGGATTCTGGTTCTTGTGACGGTTTCTCCTTGGCGCCGGTTCCTGCATGACCTGCGCGCGCCTACCCGTGGATCGAGTTGCGAGCAGTGCGGGGTTCGATGTGACCGAGACCGTAATCGAGACGTCAAATATCGGGATTGCCTGATGTCCAACCGCTCAAGATAGCCTCCAAAAAAATTTTGCCTACCCGATAAAAATCGGGATTGCCAAGGCGTCGAAATTATGGTGATGCTCTGATGATTCGTTCTTGGCCCGCGGCGGGACGCCGAACGTGCGTCGGATGCGCGTGAGAAACAAGGACATTGGGACCATTCCATTCGGGCTGGTCTTTCAGTGGCCTGGCTTTCGCAACTTCGCAACGACCCGCACCGATTCGAGCCAAGACATGACGTCGCCCACTTCGCAACAACCGCTTTTCATCGTCGGCACAGGACGTTGTGGTTCCACGATGCTTTCACGGATGCTCGCTTTGCACCCGGAAATCGCCGGTTTGTCCGACGTCTTCTCGTCTCTTGCTCCGTCGGCTTTCCAGCGGGATCCCATCGATGGCCCGCATTTTTGGCGTTTGTTGAGCACGCCGCGCGCCAATCATCGGTTATGGCTTCAGTTGCTCGAGCGCGGGGTAGCCATTGAC
>CAYSYX010001164.1:0-1537 GCA_964435055.1 uncultured Polyangium sp.
AATATACACGATCTGCGGATTGATTGCGGACCGGAATCTTGCTTTTTTCGAGATCCGACTTCAACGCCCCCCATCGCGGTGCTCAAATGCCAAAACATGGCCGTCCACGACTTCAGGAGGCCGCAAAGGTCAATCATTCAATCGTTGACAAGCTGATTCTCCGGCCGCACCCGGATTCGTCGCTCGACAGTGCTCGAAATGCCTGTGTGCTTCTCGCTCCGGCGCCCCGGCTCTCGTGCGCTCGCGACGATGATTCAACGGGTTGCCAAGGTGCGGCCAGACGGGATCTATTTACAATTCGATGCCGGGGAAACGCGAAGATTGTCGGTGTGGTAATCGGCAGGTTCGTCGAAGCGGATGTACATTCCATCCCACGTCGTCGGTGGAGAAACATTGCGTTCGAGGTGCGCATCGAGATTCTGCAATGGAGTGACAGCTCGGAACACCGTGTCTTTCTTCGTCATGTTTTTTACGAATACGAACGCGCTTCCGTTCTTGCCATTGCTCTTGTCCGTCAAGTCCATCACGAGGCGCAAACGAATCCAATCACCGGGTTGCACGTCCGAAGGTACCGGCGCAGCGATCTGCTCGCCCATCGCCGCTTGCCGGTAATTGATTTGGCCGGATTTCAATCCGATCCATGGCGATGTGGACGTGCTGCGAAGCGCGCCGGTCATCGAGGCTGCGGATACGAGCATGAATTCCGATGTTGCTCCACCGACCATTCCGCCATAATGCGTATCGAATTCGATCGCCAATGTCGTTTCCGTTCCAGCGATTTTGGGAACGGCGAACGTCGCATCATTCTTTCGAACCAGCTGCCCGAAACTCAAAAATACCGCCGCCTTCGATCCGTCGAATCCCCGCGCATTCTTGATTTGCATCGGGCTATTTCCGCCCACGAGCGTCCAGCCGTCTTGACCTTCGAGCTTTCCTTCGTTCAGCGTATCGAACGTATACGTCACGGTGGTCTTCGGATCCAGGTCCGGACATGTTTTCACCGGCGTTTTCGATGCGTTGACCACGACCGGCCCCGTCGCGTTCGCGGTTGCTCCCGACGAACCACCACCATTGCCTTGCACGCGGATGACACATCCGGCGAGGAGCAACGAAATGAAGAACGGAGCAACGGGCGAGATTCGATTCACCATGGCGGTTTCCTTCGAGGCTGAGAGGTTCCATTGAACGTCATATCCGAATCGACAGTCGATGTCACTTTTTTTTGGCGCGCGACAAAGGACGCCCTCGTCATGCGTACGCAAGCGGGCGATATCGCCTTTGAACGTCCATTCCACAATGATGTTGCCCGTGCACCTTGCGGGCGGGCAGCCCCGCTTGCGGCGGCGTACACCCCAATGTACGCCGCTGGATGAATGAACGACCCGGTGCCGGTGAGGCTCACTCAATGGTCGAGCGCGTACCAAGTAAAACCTACGACGCTTCGGTATCCCATTCGTTCATAGACTGGAAGACCCGCGGCCGTGGCGTGCAAAACCGTTCGCGACAACCCCGTGGCTTCTCGTGCGCTCGCCAATGC
>CAYSYX010001165.1:0-1537 GCA_964435055.1 uncultured Polyangium sp.
TCCTTCTTCCGTTCCATTGGATGCAATCGGCTCACGATATCCGGCCGTACGTACGGCGGTCGACGCTTGATTGACGATACGCATTTTATCGTTCAATATGTCGAATACCGCATGCGCTCGTTGTTGCGCCAATTCGAGATTGTACGTATCGGACCCCGTGGAATCCGTATGTCCGACGATTGTTGCTTGCCAACAATGCTTTTTCCCGCCAAGCCGACCGATCATTTCGCCGAGCGCACCTTGACCGAGAATGCGATCGCCGGAATTCAAAATGCGGCTGTTGGGCAGCGGCGTCTTTTCCGCATTCGCAAAATGGATCGTGAAGTGATGCCGATCTTGTTTCGCCGTAACTGTACGCTCGACGCGCACCGTCTTCTCTTGGCGCGAAAGATCAGGTTGTACGGTGAACAAGGTCCCGACGCATTCGATGCGATAGGTGCCGGTTTGACGCGCACCATTCAATTCGACGGCGACCGTCGAACCCGTACCCGGCGAAAACGTTTCCGTGTCGGAAGCGACATCATTGCCGTTTGCATCCAAAAGCCGCACCGTCACCTTCGAGCCCCTATCAATCGTGCCCAATGCCGAAGAGGCTTGAACACGAAAAACGATTGCGCCTTGCAGACCGATTTGATCCCGTAATCCGGAGAGAATGAAAGCATCTTCGTCGACGTAAACACGGACGTGATCGGGTTCGGCTTGAGGCAATGCCAGACCGCTCGCAGACATCGTGGATGCGACGGATGTCGCGATAAGGATAAGAAACATGGAAGGATGTCGGTTCATGATACACCTCCTTGCTTGCCCTTACGAATGCCCACAACGCGGTCATCCGCTTGCAGCAAAATCGTGAATTCGTGATTTTCGCTCGTAGATGGTTGCCGCTCGATACGCGAGCCCGCCGGTGCGCCGTTGATCGTCCAAGTAAACTCGACGTTCGTCAAACGGCGACCATTGTCGACGGAAAAGGTGAATCGACCGGCTCGAGCTGCTTTGAATTCGATATGGTCGGTAATCGTCCCGTCAAGGGCCATGGGCTTGCTTTCAATTGGTTTTTCCACGAGTAACCCGCGGTTGGCGGAATCGGGGAGCAAGCTCTCGACGGCCGAGTTGATATTTGTTTTTTCCGTCAAGAGGGCGAATTTTGCGGCTCCCCCCACCTGTTCATGGACCAGCGTCAAGATGTTTTCGTTGTAAAACCGCTCGTTTTTGCTGGTTCGGTACGCATCACGCAGCTCGCGAACCACGGCTTTGCGCTTGGCGCGCTGATTGGCGTATTCTTCCGCCCAGCCGTCGGGATAATCCTGGGCTTTGCCGAAGTTCACAAGCCCGGTGTGATCGGGTGCATTCTCCAGTTCGGCAAACCAAACATCCGCGTTCGATTGCACCCCCAAAGCTCGCATTGCCACACCCATCGTGCGTATTCCGGTCGTGATTCGCGCGATTTGACTTCCCGCGTCCTCGTATGTCGTATCAGCCCCGTCGCTGATCAAGTAAAAGTGTTTGTCGTAATTCTCTCGTTCTTGCAGAGGATGGG
>CAYSYX010001166.1:0-1536 GCA_964435055.1 uncultured Polyangium sp.
CAGCGCGCTTGTTAGCGCGCGGAGCGACCGTGGGAATCACCGCGTGCGCATTCAATTCGACTGCGCACAATCAAACGGAATCGCTCTCGAAATGGCGGCGTGCAAATGATCGGAGGTGGTTGCAGCTTGACTCGGTAATACCTTTCGAGGGGCACGACGGTCGTCCACAAGTCCGCGTTGGGCTCCGCGTCAGCTGGGGACGGCCTATTACGATAACCTGAGTCCGCTTGCAAGGCAGCAACTGATGAGCGGCCTCGCGGCATGCACCAAGGCATTCGATGCGAAGTATGGAACTCGCCTTTACGGTTCGATGCTTCGGAATGGATTTACGGGCACGCCATGAAAAACATGAAACGCGTAGAAGACCTCGATGCCTCCGATCTGCAGGCACATGCAGTTTGGCAGTACGCCAATATCGATGACGCCGGCGAAACGCTCTTGCGTCCTATTCGACGGTTACCAGTAACTCGTTTGACTGATAAGGTCGTGGGAACACGCGTCCGACTCTCGAATGGAACCATTCTTTGGGGATTGCTCGGCAATATGGAGGAGAGCAATCCACGACTTACGGAACACTTCTTGACGTTATCGATTCTTCATGCCAATCGATGGTTCACCCTTGCTCGTTATCACGACATTGATTATGGCGAACATGGTCCGGATGCATTGGCGCGATTTCTTTCCCTTCACGTCGACGAAGTTTTCCCGATCGCTTACGATATCGGGGCCGTTGCCAAAGGAGATCCCAAGGTACTGGTCGGTATGATTCCGAAAGAACCGCACGAACGACTTTCGCGTGCCGAAATCATTGCCCTTGCCGTACCATGATTTCTCAAGGTCATTACTCGGAGCCATCATAGCATTCAACGCTGGCGCCGCATTGCCGCATTACACGACGGCCGCATTCCCCCCGAATTCCTCATCCCCGATTGTGTCGATGAAGCCATTCTCGCTTTTCTGCGCGCAATCGACGAGGGCTTGTTGCCCTTATCGTTCACCACCGAAAACGGCGACGTCGTCGACCTCGTCAAAGATGGCCAAGGCGAGCTCGCCGCGCATTATGCCGAATGGCGTGCCAGATATTCGCAACAACGCATCGCAGACGACACCGCGTCAACGTAATCGATCGGGGCAAACCATTCCAACAATGCCGCGACGATTCTTCGCGACGGACACGCAATGCCGACCCCTCCGTTGACAGCCTCGACCATCCTCGCAGCCGTTGTGCAGCGCATCACGTCACGTACGCCCGCCCGCAACACAGCGCGCAACGCGCATGCGCCCGACGCAGCCACACGACGACGCATCGCCCCTCGTCACACCTCGCCAGTTCGCACAACGCAAGCTTTGGGAGCTGCTTGATTCTCGGCGCTGCGGCGGGGACCCCGCTGTTTGAGCCCGAAGGGCGAGTTCGGGGTGCCGCATGTGCTGAACATCAAGCCTCCCAAAGCGCCACTCCACGAAGGCGCCTGCACACGCGTAACGTTCGTTCGGCTGAACGTGAGGCCACTGTGAGGCCACGACTTTGCAGTCAGC
>CAYSYX010001167.1:0-1534 GCA_964435055.1 uncultured Polyangium sp.
CCCGTCGGCTCACGGCCGTCGTCAAGCGCCGACGAAGAAGCCAAGCCGCGGTCACCATGGCCAAGGCGACGAATACGGGAAAAAGAATCAATTGCCGCAGGATCATTTCGTGCGAATCGCTGGTAAAACGCAGAATCAACCAGGACAAAATGGCGCAACTGGGCAAGACCGAAAGCACGATGATTTGAAATCGCGCTCCGATCCGTAAATCGGAATCGCGTTCCATGGCTTGAAGGCGAAATGCTTCGGCTTTTTCACGGGCGAGCTCGGTCTCCAATACGGCGATTTTTTGGGTGAGATCCGGCCTTTCGTGGGACAATTCGGCCGACAATGCCCGGGCCCCGTCCACATTTCGGCGCGCAATTTCATGGCCGATCATCAATTCGAGCACGTGGTCGAGTCCTTCCAGAGCTCGCAAGTTCTGCCGATACGTCTCGACGGCTTGCATGAACGCAAATCGACACTCGGTCATGATCTGCTGCCTGCGCCGTTCGTCTTCTTCCGCGCCATTTTCGATTTCCGCCAGTTTCTCCCAAGCTTTCGCCGACAAAGCCATGGATCCACGATGACGACGAAACGACGCCAAAGCCTGGCGCAATTCGAGGGCGCTCGAAAAACGTTTTTCTTTGTCGACGTGCATCGCACGATTGCAAATCGCCGCCAATTCCGCCGGAATGGAGGCGTCATACGCATACGGTTCGGAGTCCCGCGCGGACATGAGCAAATCCAGAATCGTTTCCCCGACATGCCGGGGTTTTTCCACGAGCAGAAAATGCAACGTCGCGCCCAGCAAATACACGTCCGTGCGAGCATCGATCTCCGCGACGTTCCCGAGCGCCATTTCCGGCGCCATGTACGCCAACGTGCCCACCGGCGCTTCATACTCGGATTGATTCCCCACCGGCGCTTTGGTCTCACCGACGCGCATGGCAATGCCCCAATCCACCAGGTACACCTCGCCCAACCCGCCGATCATGATGTTGTCCAGTTTGATATCGCGATGCACGATCCCGCGGCTGTGCGCGTAATGCACGGCATTACAGACGGACATGAGGATTTCCAAATGCGTATCGAGTTTGTCCGACGTGTCGACGCCCATTTTCGCCCACGCCGGATGGTTTGGCTTTTCAAACAAGCTGCGCCACGAAACCCCGTCGATACGTTTCATGACGAGCACCGGAAGGCCATTCTTGTCGCGCCCCAATGCGTGTACGGGCACGATGCTCGGATGCTCGATCGATCCGGTAATGACCGCCTCCGCCAACAAGGTTTGCACCACATCGCGGCGATTTTCTTCGCGTTTCAGCACCTTGAGCGCCACGTCGCGTTGTAATGATTTTTGCCGCGCAAGCAGCACGCGCCCCATCCCTCCTTCGCCAAGCACCCCGGTGACTTCGAAATCCGTCGTCACCGGCTCGCTTTGCTCCGACGGCGATGTCGAAACCGGCACCGAAGGCAAGTCCGAAACGGATATCGCCGCCGACATGGGTTCCGCAACGAGCGATTTCGTCACGTCCGCTTCACGCAAATCCTG
>CAYSYX010001168.1:0-1532 GCA_964435055.1 uncultured Polyangium sp.
GGATAAGGATTACTATTCGTAGGCGCACGAAAGTCTCATACGGCAAAATCTGGATCTATCCAATGCCCAGCGCCTCGTCCAATCTCCGAAAGTCCCCAAGTCGCAATTCAGCAACAGTCCTGGCCGCCCGACGATACCGATTGATCATGACGCTCGATCGGTGACCCGTTCGATCTTGCACCCACGCCTCGTTTTTCCCATTTGCCAGCGCCACCGTGATAAACGTTGCCCGCGTGTCGTGCAAGCGCACCTGTTGTCGCGTCTCCGATCGCTCGAAAAGAATTTCGCGCGTAATACCCGCCGCTCGTAAATGGTTGCGATATCGCTCCGCCGCTTTACCTTCATCCATCGATTTGCCCTCGTCATCGACGAAGACAAGCGTATTCCCATCAATGCGCTCTCCCCGTCTCTTGCGCATTGCTAGTAGAGCACGCAATGCTTCTGGAACGCCAGACGACAACGCCCACGCACGCGGATCGTTGGTCTTGTTTTCATCGAGGGTCACGCCGCCGCGCGGGAGATCCAGATCCGACCAGGTTACTTGTGCCGCCTCGGAACTACGCATTCCTTCGCGATGCAAAAACCCGTAATAGATACGCCATTCAAATGGCACATTCGAGCTCGCAAGAAGCTGTGCATCTTCGTCGGGATAAATCCATCCCTTGGCTTTACCGGGACCAACTTTGGGGAGGAATCCAACCGGTAATGGGTTTGCTCTTATGATACGCAATGGGAAAACCGACATGCGGCACATGCGATAAAGTAATTGTGCCACATGTCGACGTGTGGCCGCTGCCCGATCCGCCGGAACACCTCGCATGACTTCCTCGGCATCATCGAGCGTAAATTGATCCATCGGCACATCCCCGACAACCGGAAATACGTATCGCTCGAGTCGTTCCAAGTCTTCACCAGCCGATCGCTTGCGCCGAATGTGGTCGGGGTACAGCCGTGACAATTCGCCAGACGTCCACCGTTTTCCAAGCTCTCGAATTGTCGGCATGTTGGCATTTCGCTTTGGGATGACTTTGCCCGCGACAATGAGGTCGACTGCACGGCGCACATCGTCCAATTCCCTGCCCGTGCGCTGTGACGCAATATCGAGCAGCTCGACGACAATATCTTCCCGCCCAACATTTCGTAATTTCGTTGCAAATTCGGCAAGCATCGTTGCTCGTTTTTCGGCGGTATCGCAATCGACGCCGTCTGGCAAGACGAAACTGCGGCGCTTGTTACCACCCACCGTCACTTGCGCGTAGATGCGACCATTGCTTTCGTAAATGGTTCCCGTTGGTTTTCGCGGCATGATCCAATCCCTCCCTACGGCGAAGCCAGTATTCACCGTACACGGCGTCGAATGCGTCGTGTAGGCAGCTCCCGAGTACGCTCGAGCCCCACGCGATCGAGAATCAAACCAATAGCATTCGGCGTTGCCCGCTCGATTTCACTCACCGAGGTAGCCGCCGAATTCTTCGAACTCGCATCGTGCCGCTGCTCAAGGAACTCAATGCTTAGGTTGCTCGCTTCCTGGC
>CAYSYX010001169.1:0-1528 GCA_964435055.1 uncultured Polyangium sp.
TGGTTTTACACGTACCACGATCGGGAGAGTCACCATATCGTGATTTCGTCGGGGGCGCTTGCTGGGGTGATTCTGCGAAGCGTAATGGTGCACAAGCAGATCGTCTTGTTGGGCGGTGAATGGCTTTGGTTTTCCGTGCCGTTTGGCACGGCGTAGGAGGGCGAGCGATGAATGTAGAGGTTTGGCCGGTACGTAACAAGGGCGCTTTGGTCGGTGTTAAGAGCAAGCTTCATGGGAAGCCGATCCGTATCGCGTTTTTCGCGGACAATGCTTCAATGCGACTTGTCCGGATCTTTGGGGATCATTCCCTCAAAGGGCGCGAGGTTCCGGCGGAAGTCATGCGAGACGCGACGCAACGCGCATTAGACGCACTGGCAGATTTGGAGCCCCAAACGGATCGCATAACTTCGTTTGCTTTCGCCGCTGATATCGGCACCGCGCAAGCTGTCCAATGTGGGGTATGATATGCCGAGACGAACCTACACGACGCCTTTTACGCTCGCGTTTGGGGAGCGACTGCGCAAACTGCGCATTGACGCGGACCATTCCCTGGAGAGCTTGGCCCGCAAAACAGACATATCCAAGGGCCATCTTTCCAGCATCGAGCACGGCCTCGCAATGATCACGATCGAGTCCCTCTACCGGATTGCCGCGGGGCTCGATATCTCGCCGATGCTGCTTTTGGGGTTTCCAGACGAGGATGAGTACGCGGTGCTCTTGGACCTCATCTGGCAATTGCCGCCTTCGCGTCGTAAGACGCTCAAAAAAATCCTCAAAAGGTGGATCGCTGAGATCGACGCTTCATGACCACGCTTTCACCGGAGGAACGGGCGGCCGAACTGCAATGGATCGCCCGTCTCGTATTCGCCGCGGGGCTCGTAATGGGCCTCTTCGGACGCGAGGATTTGGCACTCGTCGCGTTCGTGGTGGCGTTGTTCGTTTGGCTGTTCAGCTAGTACCGCTCGGCATCGAAGCGGTAGGACGGGCGCATCATGGCAGGGTGCGCCCGTCGTGCACTTGGGGCGAGCTATGCCGAACGCTTGCGCGCCTTATGGCGACGTGGGCGCGGTTAAACGACGAAACGATTCTATCGTAAACGAAGGCAATTTCGATGGTTTTTTCTCGGGTATAGGACACATTTTGTCCTAGCGTATTGGTTTGGATCTGCTAAACTTGCTCGTGTCAAGAGGACATTTCGACCGTCGGGCAATTCGTGCCCACGGCGAATGTTCAGTAATGCAGTGAGGCGATAGATATGAATGAGCAATCGACGCCGATGTCATCCATTATGCGCATTCCCGATAATCACGAGCCGCCAGACCTAACGCAAGGTTTTCCCATATACGACGAACATCACCGTATTGTCGGGTATAGTCAGGTTTCAAATCCTGAAACCTGCGTTCCGATCGTTATTGACGGGGCGGTGTGCGGTTGGATAAGGCTGCGTTCCGAGCGTCCTTTGTTGCCAGTTCCTCAATGTGTTCACTGACGGAATAGAGCACAAATTCGGCTTCTCTGCGCAACGCTC
>CAYSYX010001170.1:0-1526 GCA_964435055.1 uncultured Polyangium sp.
TGTCATGGGAGCGCACGTCGCTGGACATCGTTTGGCATCTGCTCAATGTTCCGCTGCTGGAGGAGTTGAAGCGTTGTCCGCGTTTGATCATACGCCTTGGAGAGAGCGGGGCGATTTACTGGCAGCATCGCAGCAAGACGATCGCCAAGGATGGCACGGAGGTCCCCGAGTCGCACTGTGCGTGGCTCATTTATGATCCGCTGGAAATCGAAGGCAGCTTCACCGCCCGTTTTGAAAATCGCGGCGGCATGGTGGCGCTGGGATCAGCGTTTGTCGCCGCGCTGGTGACGGAACTCGCCTCCTCCAGTCACGATTTGACCCCGTTGCTTGAATGCGGGTCCGGTCCAGAAATTGAACCGGCGGTGTTGAATGGTATTCGCGCGGGACTGCTCGCCTCGCGTCGTTTGCTCCAAATTGGCTTCGGTGACAATCTGGCGAAGCCTGCCTACCCGGGAACTGCGTTGTTTGCGCCGGCGAACAAGGACGAGGCCCGGTTCGCGTGTCGCCCCGTCCCGATCATTCCCGGGGCGCTCGAACCAGATCGCGCTTACTGGCGATTGCTCGACGACATCTTCACCGACGCGAGCGCGGAATTGCGCGAGGCGGTGGAGTTGACTGCAACCGGGGCCAAGTCCCAGTCCCGGGCGGCGGGACTGCTCGCCGAGGCCCCAATTGCGGTATTTGCGAAAGCCTTGCGGACGTATGACCGGAGGGAGATGGAGCATTACCGGGCTTTGTATTCGTTGCTGCGCGAATACGTCCGCATTCGCGAGCCGGAACGTCCATTGAGCGTTGCGGTCTTCGGCCCTCCCGGTGCTGGCTAGTCGTTTGGCGTGAAAAAAGTGGCCGAAGCCATCGCCGAGCACAACCCGCTACGGCCGATCGCAGAACTGACCTTCAACCTCTCGCAATACCAGACGCCCGACGAATTGGCCGCCGCCTTTCATCTTGTCCGCGACCAAGTGCTCAAAGGCAGGATTCCGCTCGTCTTCTTCGACGAGTTTGACACCGCGCTCGGCGAGCAAAGACTGGCGTGGTTGCGTTACTTCCTTGCCCCCATGCAAGACGGGGAATTCCTTGACCGCGGAACGCAGCATCCGATTGGGCAGGCCATCTTCGTCTTCGCGGGTGGCACGTGCGATACTTTCCAACAATTTGCGGCCCATGCCGGGCTGGAGGATGACGAATTCAAGGCCGCGAAGGGGCCGGATTTTCTCTCCCGCCTGCGTGGTGCGCTGGACATCCCCAGCTTGAATCTGCTTGCCCCGCGCGGGCCGCGGCCCGCGCTCCCCAGTGACAAGCCCGACCACCGCAGAAGCTTCGATCCCTACGCGGCCCTGGAAAATTTTCCCTGCCATGCGGCCATCCTGTTGCGTCGCGCTGGCGTGCTCGCTGCTGCACATAATCTGAATTGGCAAAGAATGGTTGTAGCAACGGGTCGGAAAAGACCTTGTCGTAGAAGGCATCGACAACTTGGTGCACCGCGGCTTCGCCGCCAATTTTCTGCAATAACGTGTTCATTGGAT
>CAYSYX010001171.1:0-1517 GCA_964435055.1 uncultured Polyangium sp.
CGTGTGCGCGGAGGACGTCAAAAAACACAAGCCGGATCCGGAGCCCGTTTGTCATGCCTTGGAAAAACTCGGTGTTTTACCTGATGAAACCATTTTCATCGGTGACAGTTTGCACGACATGCGGTCGGGTCGCGGGGCAAAAGTGGCCACGGGTGCGGCGTTATGGGGTCCTTCGACACGAAAAACCTTGGCCCCGACCGAACCGACGCACTTTTTCGAATCATTCGAGGACGTCCTGAACCTCGTGCTCGGTTGACGACAGGTCGCCGCGGTTTTTCGGCGCTGATCAATCGTCGTTTTTCGGCGATTTGGACCAATACTTCACGAGGTCCGGCAATGCGGTCGTGGAGAATTGAATGAGGTGGAGCATGTGGGTCATGGGCCCGGTGCCCGTATACCCGCGAACGTGGAATTCGCCCTGATGGGCTTCGGTCAACGGTTCGAGCGGGCGCATGTAGGCGTTGGGCACGACATTTTTCATGGCTTCGATTTCAGGTAATGGCTGAATCGTGCGGGTGGATCGTCGTTTGACGTGGACCCAATCGAGCAAAAAATCGGTCGTTTCGTGGGCGTTGTGATATCCGTACGTGGCGATCTCCGAATGCACGATCGTCAATAACGCATCGCCGCGCACGGCTTTTTCGGCATATTTGCGCATCGGGCCGATTTGTTCGGGCTTCAGCTTCTTCGTATAAGGACTGTACCCGCAATGAATGGAATCAATGAGCACGACGGCGTTGACCCGATCAAAAAATTCGTCTTGACCCAGGATTTTGAAGACGCCGCCGAAACCCGAGCTCCACGAAGACAAGCCGATCCGTCGTAGGCGGGCATTTTTCAAGCCGCGCTCCTTCATGACGGTTTGAGCCCGGGACAAAATGAGGCGCAATGCGGCGGGATCCTCGAATCGAGTTTCGTAGACGCCCGAGCCGACGCCGAGGTTCAAAATCGCAATGACGGCATTGACACCGGCAAATCCATAACTTTGCTCGACGAGATCGGTGTTTCCGTTCAAATGCAACATCAAATCGTATTGCCCGTCGGCGGATTCGAAGGACGGGGGAAACATAAGAAGTCCGCCGGCCAAAGGAGCTCGCCATGAACGGTCGAAATGGGCGTCGGCGCGTTCGGCGGACGGGGGATCCTGGGACGGATTTCCCAATACTTTCAGAGATGTAGCTGCGGATGGCAAAGCCTCCGGCGATCGAGGCTCGATATCCGGTAACGTCACGTGGGCCAGCGGCGCGGACAAAATGGGCAGCGTGCCGGCGCGTGAACCCGACGATGCGAAGACGACTCCGCCCACGAGCACAATGGCGGCGAGCGCAAAAAAGAGCCAAGTCGAGCGGAAGCGGCGAGGCATGGAGCGTTCATCAGAAAACCTGATTTGCGGCCTTTGTCAAGCATGGAAAATGGGTTCCATCGTCGACATTGTGCGGATGGTCGGCACGGAAAGATCCACCGACAACGAACACGCCGAGATGTTATCCAGAGGGGAGTTTGCCGAGAAAGTACGG